>CAVBGP010000060.1:0-12214 GCA_963595005.1 Acutalibacteraceae bacterium
ATAATATACGGATTTATTAAAGAGAGGTAAAAGCAATGGGAAAGCATACTGATTTTCTGTATCTGTCCGAGCCAGAGGTAATCGAGGCCGGTGTATACGATGCTAAGTTCTGCGTTGATAACGCTGAGGAGGTATTTAGACTTATCGCTAAAGGTGACTATGTAATGGGTGGTCCTAACCACAACAGCCATGGTATCTATGTTACCTTCCCTAAGGAGCCTGCATTCGAGAATATGCCAAAGGATGGTCCGGATCGTCGTTTCGTAGCAATGCCTGCTTATCTTGGCGGTCGTTTTGATATGGCCGGCTGCAAGTGGTATGGATCTAATGCAGCCAACAAGAACGTAGGACTTCCGAGAAGTATCCTTATGACAACTCTTAACGACAAGGACACTGGAGAACCGATTTGCTTCATGAGCGGCAACCTTATCTCTGCAGCTCGTACCGGAGCTGTTCCGGGTGTAGGTGTTCGTCACCTTGCTCGTAAGGACTCAGAGATACTTACTCTTATCGGATGCGGAGCAATCGGTAAGTCAAGCCTTCAGAATATCATCGGTGAGATGCCTAACATCAAGAAGGTTATCTGCCACAACCATTCAGAGGCTCGTGCAATCGCACTTGCTAAGTACTGCACAGAGACCTACGGTGTAGAGGCAGTTGTAGAGAACGATCTTGAGACAGCTACCCGTCAGGCAGATGTCCTTAACGTTGCTGCTTCTCGTACAGTTCCGCTTATCTTCAAGCATGAGTGGATTAAGCCAGGCTGCACCATCCTTGCTTCCGGTCCTCTTAACGGAGACGAAGAGTTCTGGATGCAGATGCAGGTTGTATGGGATAACCATAAGCTTCACGAGGCATATGTAGAGGACGCTATTACCTCTGGTGATAAGGAAGCATTCTACAAGACCGTTATCGGCGGACCTGTATTCCACCTTATCGATGAAGGCAAGAAGCCGGCTCTTGATTCTCCTGAGTCAATCAACATCGGTGATGTAATCAACGGCACCAGAGTTGGTCGTCAGAGCGATGACCAGATTATCTGCTTCATCGCAAGCGGACAGGTTATCTTCGATATCGCACTTGGACACGATCTCTACGAGAACGCTCTCAAGAAGGGTCTCGGAACAAAGCTCCTGCTTTGGGACAGCCCGGCACAGGCTGACTGATAATTTCAGCCTAAACATAAGTCAGATTCATATATAAAAATCCTGTCATCTGATAAGTTACTTTAGACTCACAAGTGCAGGATACCATATGTTCTGACCACAACATACGGTAAACAGCGGAGCAATCCGCATCAATCATAGTTTACAACTCCTAATCTATTACAGTTTTTGGAAACACCAAAAACAACAACGGCACCGCAACTCTCCAAGCGGTGCCGTTTGTTATATATGCAAAACAAGTACCGTAGTTACGTGAGGGTTGTAGCATCAAGCTCGCTTGTATGCTACAGCACTCATGTAACTAATATGGCATTTATTAATGCCATATTAACCAAACGTGCAACGTTTGGTAGGTACTTGATTGTCGGTGCTAATTTTGGTACTTACAAAATCCCCATATCGACGAGCACCGTTAGGTGCTTGGAGATATTGTATAGCCTTTCCTATAATTTCCTATAGTTTAATGCCCTTTCAACCAGACGCGTAGCGTTTGGTAAGTGCTTTGGTACTGTTGTTGGTTTTGATACTTACAAAATCCCCATATCGACGAGCACCGTTAGGTGCTTGGAGATATTGTATAGCCTTTCCTATGATTTTCTATAGTTTTACGCCCTTTTAGACAAACACTTAGCGCTTTGTAAGTGTTCTGCTACTTACAAAACCCCAGCCACACAAAAGGCGGTCCCCGCAGGAACCGCCTCTCAAATCAAAATATATCAAGCCGCAAACCAAATCAGATGTTAGCGTACTTCTCTTCTCTCCACTGCTTAGCCTTCTTGAGACTTCCGAGCTCCTTAAGCTTAGCATTGAACTCGTTAACCTCTTCGTCCTCCCAGCACATGCCAAGGCAAAGAGTATCAAGCCACATCTCACGCATTGTAGCAAAGCCCATAGCATCAACACAACGGTTGATAGACTTCTTCTGAAGTGCCATAGCATTTCTCGGAACCTTAGCAAGATCCTTAGCAAATGCCTTAACAGCCTCATCAAGCTCCTGATGCTTAAGCTCAGGCTGAGTCTTAGCATCATACTTGTTCTCTGGATCGCATACAACACACTGGTTAGCAATGCCAAGCTCAACAGCAGTCTTGCCGTCATAGAACTTACCTGTAAGCAGGTACTCACGACACTTACGAAGGTTGATCATGTAAGGCATAGCAAGGAAGGTAGCGCCCTGTCCGAACTGAATCTCATTAACACCCATTGATGCATCATCTGAAACAATGCAGAAATCGCAAGCAAGAGCGATATCATGAGCTCCGCCGTAGCAATAGCTGTGTACCTGAGCGATGGTTGGCTTTGTCATCTCCCAAATCTTCTTACGAGTACGGTTGCCATATGCCTCATAAGCACGACGCTGAGTCTCGTTAGTCTCCTTACCTACAGTTGTGCTAAGGTCGAAGCCTGCTGAGAAGCATCTGCCGGCACCCTTGATAACTACAACCTTGATGTCGTCCTCTGCCTCAAAATAATCGCAAGCATCTGCAAGTGCTGCATATGTAGCACGGTTGATGCCGTTCATCTTGTCAGGTCTGTTGATAATGATATAGCCAATATAGCCCTTCTTCTCACATAATACCAGCTGTTCCTCTGCCATTTTACTGTCCTCCTGTAAATGAATAAAAATCGGCTTAGAATTCGCCAAAATCGAATTTTATTATACTCTTTTGAAGCTTGGATTAAAAGCATTTTTATGGCTTAAAATATGGCTTATTTAGAGTTTTTTTTGTGAAATATGCAATATTAATCCAAGAGTCAATGCCTTTAATTGTATTTGGCGTGCAAATAGTTTTGTTTCTAGTATTTTCAAATTGACAATAAATTGCGAAAACAACTATAATAATCATTACAGGGGATGGATGTTTTATCGCGGGGAAATGATATGAAGCTTCAGGAATGTATAAATTTTTTATTGACTAATGCTCAAAACACTGTATTTACTTACTTCAAGCGTGAGCTTGCCTGTCTTGATGTGACTCCGATACAGTACGCTACTCTTAAATGTCTGTGGGAGCTCGACGGTCAGATGCCGTCTCAGCTTGCTGAAACTCTTAATCTTGACTCATCAACAGTAACCGGTATACTCGGTCGCCTTGAGGACAAGGGCCTTATTAATCGTTCATTTCGCATGGATGACAGACGTAAGGTTATTGTACATCTCACGGATGCCGGCAAGGCACTTGAGAAGCCTGTAAATGATATAATAGAGAGACTTAACAAGGAAGTTACCGAAGGCCTTACAGCGGAGGATATGGACGTATTCCATCATCATCTTAGACTCATAACTCAGAACGCTGCAAGGCTTGCTAATCAGAGCTGACAAACACAGCATTTCCTTAATTCATAAACTTTTAACTTTGAACAAAACTCCTATCGTCATACACTCCTTTTAGTGTATCTGATGATGGGAGTTTTCTAAGCACTATCGTAAAGCAAGCTCCCTTATCTTTGACATTTTCCGCACTAAGCTTAGCTCCGATATTATGTGCAGCAGCCTGTGCTATGGCAAGTCCGAAGCCAAAGCCGCCTCCCTCACCCTTGTAATGTCTTTCAAATATATAAGGCAGCTCCGATTCCTTTATCCCGTTCCCGTCATCTATAATTTGAATCATCACATACTGCACTGATTCATTTGCTGAATTATTCTGCTCATTAATGACATCTTTTGTCTCAATATCCGGTGATCCATTGATACCATGGTCAGCAACTGTCTGTTCATCGCAAACGCTTCTTGCCTCAATACATACCTCCTTTTTGGCGTATCTTAAGGCATTTGACAGTATGTTTTCAGTAATCTTCCAAAGCAAATCCGAATCTCCGAGTACAGCATCAGCTTCTTCATCAATGTCAAGCTTTATTACCTTTCCCAAACTAACCGCCATCCCATTCATATGCTCGCAAATATCTGACAGTTCTTCACTCAAGCTAAGTCTCACAAGCTTAGGCTTTTCTGTAACATTTATCCTGGACAGATTAAGCAGGCCCTCCACCAACCCGGTAAGCCGCATGCTTTCTTCGGAAATAATGTGAACTGCATGCATGGGATCTTCAAATACGCCTGTTTCTATTCCCTGCGCATAGCCTGCTATTGACATCAGCGGCGTACGCAAATCATGGGAAATGTTTTGATAGAACTTGTTCTTAGACTCCTCGGCCTCCTTCAGTCGTCTTGACATCTGATTCATAGACACTCTAAGCTGCTCAAGCTCAGTTATACCGAAGCTGTAATCTATCCCTGTGAAGGAGCCCTTACCTATCTTCTCTGTTTCATCACATAATCTTGAAAGTGATTTATTAACATTTTTAGCAGTATATATAAGAAGTATTATAATTATAAATGCTGCTGCAAAGGATATAGCCAGCACTCTCAGAGTTGCCGCACCAACCCATGCACCAATGTCTGATACCGGACAATAGCTTATGAGATACTTTATCTCCCTGGTGTCGTTTGGAACCTTAAGTATCCTGGTCAGATACTCTCTGCCGTCCTCAGTGATAAGCTTTGTCGTTTCATTGAGTGTATCGCGCTCCGACTCTTGTATATATTTTCTGCATGCTGCTGCTAAAGGCTCTACCGCCTCACGATCTTCCTCCTCTCTGGGGTAAACTATCTTGTAGTTGCCTGCAAACAGCAATATCCGACCGCTTCCTGTCATTTCATCCGTGCGTCTTACTGCCGGTGCCGCATTTCTAACAAACAGAGCAACCCTTTCCTTTGGCGTCAGCTCCGATTCTGCTGAAAATGCTTCATCAACATATGGCATCATAAGCTCCTGTATTTGCGCAAGTTCATTTTCAGCCTTTCGCACCGCATATTGCCCTGCTGTATAATGAAAAACCACGCATGCAATTATCGGAAACGTAATAAGTATAGGCAATGCAGGAAAAAGCAATCTCTGCAGCAATCTCTTTTGTTTCATTTTCTCTTGCCTCCTTACTATTTATCTCCTTCCTTACCTGGCCCATCTATGCTCAATCTGAATCCATATCCCCAAACAGTCTCTATATGCACATCCGAATGCTGCTCCCTAAGCTTTCTGCGCAGTCTTTTTACCAAATCATCTGTTGCTCTTGTATCGAATTGAAATTCTGAGCGCCATATGTATTTGAGCAGCTCATCTCTTTTTATCGCACGTCCCTGATTTTTCAGCATATACAGAAGAAAATCGAATTCACTGGGAGTAAGTGTCAGGGGCTTACCTTTTAATTTTGCCGTACGGCTTTGCGGGTAAATGTAAAGGCTGCCAAAGCTATAGCTTTCATCTGCATTTTCCTTATTGTAAAGCTCACTGCTATTGCTTCGCTTCAACAGCATTTTAATCCTGTATACAAGCTCCAGTGGAAGAAATGGCTTAACAAGATAATCGTCACAGCATGCTGCAAAACCGACCACCCTGTCATATGGGCTGTCCTTGGCTGAGACAATTATAACCGGAACATCAGGACTATTCTTTTTTATTGTCCTGCAAAGTTCAAGTCCGTCTATGCCCGGCAGCATTATATCAACTACCGCAAGATCAGGCTTTCTGTTTTTACATGCTTCAAGAAACGCCTCTCCATCTGCAAATGTCACTGCCTCAAAGCCTGCCTGCAACAAAAAGGCTTCAATTAATTCTCTAATATTTTTTTCGTCATCAACAAAATAAATCAAATGTGCCATATAACTTTTGTCCCCGTGCGTGTTATTAATACTGCATGCCTACGTATATTAAAAGTACTGATTACTACTCGCCTGCGTGCTTACGTGCTCCCGCAATACCGCATGTATGCAGTCTGCTTTTGTATCCGTCAACATTTTTAAAAGTATAGTACCATCTCTTCAAATAAGCGTAAACATTCGTCAGGGCTTTGCCACATTTTTTCCGTATTTTAAAATATGGATACAGTTTATAATGCGCATATCAACAAACAAATAAGGTAGCTATTCAGAACCACATCGCCACATCGCATAAGCGATGCGCGATGTGGCGGTTCAAAGGCGCGATGCGCCTTGCCCGCCACCCCAAAAAATGAATGCTTCCCCGAGCAAGCTCTGTGAGGCATTCATTTTTGGGGGTGGTGCTGAACAATTACATATTAATTAGATTCAGTAAAAGAACGAATTGCTTCGCGATGCTGTGTTCCTGCAAACTGCCAAGCAGCGATAATACGAGCAGTTGCTCTTTTAAAGGAAAACCCGCCGATTAAAAACCGGCGGGTTAGTGTATATCATATACTTTTAGCTCTAGGTGATATATCTTAGCACGCAGCGCCGGTCATCAGTTTGAGCTGTGATGGCAGCCCTTGCAGTGAGAGCAGTCGCCGTCACAACCGTCTATGCTGCGTCCATGTCTGACGTTATCAATCATTTTTATAACATTGATAGCGATGATAATACCGACAATTAACAAAACAATGATTGATGCCATTTTAATAATCTCCATTCTGCCGCTTATATAGAGTTAGGCGGTACATTTATCAAGCTAATAATTATGCCAATGTAGCCTTGGTTGAAGCCTCAGCCTTTATCTTCTTAACTGTCGGATCCGGACGGAAGAGAAGATAGAGGAATACTACAAGTACAACGATTGCAGCGATTGTTCCGGCACCGAATGCTACCTGACCAACTGCAAGTCCGCCGAGCTGGTAAATCATAAGTGTGATGCAGTAAGCAAATACGTTCTGGAAGATGATTGCAAATGCAACACCCTTCTTGCTGCCCATCTCACGTGCCATTGTTGATATAGCAGCAAGGCAAGGAGAATCAAGGAGGTTAAATACAAGGAAGGAGAATGCAGCTGCTGCAGTTGGGAAGAATGCTGCAAATACATCATGGAACTCCTCAGCATACTCTTCAACATCCTGAAGACCTGAGAGAAGAGCCATTGTTGAAACGATACCCTCCTTAGCAACGAAACCTGAAAGTGAAGAAGCAACTGCCTGCCATGTACCAAATCCAAGAGGAGCAAAGATCCAGGAGATAGCGCCGCCGATATCTGAAAGGAGGCAATCCTCTGTATTCTCAACAAGACCAAAGCCGTCAGCAGTAAATCCGAAGGTTCCGAGGAGCCACATTACGGCACAGCATACGAAGAGGACTGTTCCGGCCTTCTTAAGGAATGCCCAAACTCTCTCCCAAACATGCATAAGTACACCCTTGATTGACGGTACATGGTACTGCGGAAGCTCCATAACGAACGGAGCCGGCTCACTTGAGAAGAGGTCGAACTTCTTGAGGATGATACAAGCTGTGATAACACAGAAGATACCAAGGAAGTACATAACCGGTCCAACCCAGAACTCACCGCTGATAACACCTGCAATAAGTGCAATAACAGGAAGCTTAGCACCACAAGGAACGAAGGTTGTAGTCATCATAGTCATACGACGATCCTTCTCATTTTCAATGGTACGTGTTGCCATGATAGCAGGAACACCGCAGCCTGATGAGATAAGGAACGGAATGAAGCTCTTGCCGCTGAGACCAAATCTGCGGAAGATTCTGTCCATGATGAATGCAACTCTTGCCATGTATCCGCAATCCTCTAAGATGCTCAGGAAGAAGAATACGATAGCCATCTGAGGAGCAAAGCCTATAGGAGCTGCGATACCGCCGATGATACCGTCAACAACCATGCTGACAACCCAATCTGCACAGCCGATGCCCTCTAAGGCAGACTGTACTGCAGGCTGAATCCACTCGCCGAAGAGTGTATCATTTGTCCAGTCTGTTACTATGGTTCCGAGTGAAGTAACTGCGATATAGTATACTGCAAACATGATGAGTGCAAATATAGGCAGTGCAAGGAATCTGTTAGTAACAATCTTATCAATCTTATCTGAGGTTGTAAGAGCACCGGCGTTCTTCTTCTTGTAGGTTCCCTTAAGAAGCTCAGCAATGTAAATGTATCTCTCGTTAGTGATGATAGCCTCAGCCTCATCATCAAGCTCTGTCTCTGCTGCAACGATATCTTTCTCGATATGAGCCTTGGTAGCTGCATCAAGACCTAACTTCTCAACAACCTTAGCATCACGCTCGAAGAGCTTGATTGCATACCAGCGCTGCTGATTCTCAGGCTGATTGTGTACTGAAACCTCCTCAATGTGAGCAAGAGCGTGCTCAACAGGTCCTGAAAATGCATGTGTAGGAAGTGTCTTCTTCTCGTGCGCTGCCTCGATAGCCTTGTTTGCTGCTTCTATAATACCCTCACTCTTAAGAGCAGAGATGCTTAAGATATGACAGCCCAACTCACGTGAAAGCTCAGGAATATTGAGGTGGTCTCCGTTCTTCTTAACAAGATCCATCATGTTGATTGCGATAACAACCGGGATACCTAACTCAAGAAGCTGAGTTGTAAGGTACAGGTTACGCTCAAGGTTGGTTCCGTCAATGATGTTAAGGATGGCATCAGGACGCTCATCGATAAGGTAGTTTCTTGCTACAACCTCCTCAAGTGTGTAAGGTGAGAGAGAGTAGATACCCGGAAGGTCAGTGATGATTACATCATCATGGCCCTTAAGCTTACCTTCCTTCTTCTCAACAGTAACGCCAGGCCAGTTTCCGACGTACTGGTTAGCACCTGTAAGTGCATTAAACAGTGTGGTCTTACCACAGTTTGGGTTGCCCGCAAGGGCGATTCTTATACTCATTTCTGTATGATCTCCTTATTATTCCTCTACTAAAACCATCTCGGCATCGGCCTTACGGATTGACAGCTCATAGCCTCTGACAGTAATCTCGATAGGATCACCGAGAGGAGCTACCTTACGTACATAGACCTCAACACCCTTAGTGAGACCCATATCCATGATTCTGCGCTTAACCGGACCCTCACCGTTAAGCTTAATAACCTTAGCGGTATCACCGATCTTAACATCCTTAAGTGTCATGTATGTCTTACCTCCTTGAATAATTAACAAACCTTTATATATGCAGCGTCCGTATAGAACCCTTTACATACAATAAAAAATTATTTCTGAATCATGCGTTACACATATATAACATATGCAGTTATCGTCTATAATGCGTTAGATCATAACCTTCATTGCCATCTCTTTATTGATAGCAACTCTGGCTTCCTTAACATTAACAATCATGTTGCCGTCAACAAAGGCAATAACCTTAACCTTACCGCCAACAACAAATCCGAGATTCTCAAGATGCTTCTTGACCTCAGGAGTTCCTCCGACCTTCTTGATAATGTATTCCTCATCTACATTTGCTAAAGTTAATGGCATCATAATAAACTCCGTTCCCCGCTCATTAAGGGCGGTACATTAAATGTGCTTGGTACATTGATTAGCATACGGTAACATTTGTTAGCACACAATAATATTTGTTAGCTCTCACTAACCCCCTGTCACGCTATTATAGTTATCCAGTGCTAACAAGTCAACTACTAATATGATAGGTTTTTAACAAAGTGAGATACATGCCCTTCTTGCAAAATTATATAGAGAAGCTTATAATTTAATCACAAACAATCACAAAATTTAAAATCAATCACAAATAATCACAAACGTGGTAATCAATCACAAAACATCACAAAATATAGAATTGATTATAAGACATCACAATATACTGAAGCTATTATAGAGGA
Source organism: Acutalibacteraceae bacterium (assembly GCA_963595005.1). Lineage (GTDB taxonomy): Bacteria > Bacillota > Clostridia > Lachnospirales > Lachnospiraceae > Avilachnospira. The sequence continues at coordinate 9,746 of CAVBGP010000060.1, forward strand.
TAATGATATGCTAAACAGGATAAGTCCATTTACAAAGACTCCAGGTATAGCCGGTAAGGCACTAATTGAGACTCATTTTTCAGATGAGATTATCGCTAATTTTGAGAGTACGGAATCATTTAAGTATGTTTATAAGATTGTGGGCTTAAGAGGCTCAGGCAAATCTGTTGAGTATTCATTGGTCATGAATTATTTCAGAGAACAGGCAAACTGGCTGGTTTATGCTTTATCTGCCGGAGGAGATCCACTTAAAACGATTATTGCAATGATGAGTAAAGAGGAATTTGTCGACGATAAGCTCCGCAGTGAAACGAATATTACCGAATCCTCAATCAGTGGTGGGATATCATTTATGTCAGGAGAGGCCAAAACCGGCAGTTCGATATCCGTAAGCCATAATGAGCATTTTTATTCTGATGAAGTAACCTTTAAGGAGATGCTTGCTGCAGCCAAGAAACATGGCTATCATGTACTTATAGGTATAGACGATATTGCTAAATCAAGAAGTATGGTGGATTTTCTCTCTGTGCTTGGCAGTGCATTGCTTGAAAATGATAAGGATATACATTTTATCTGTACGGGCATATCTAAAAATATCGAGGACTTTGTAAATGTCCCGCACCTATCTTTCTTTGTAAGAAGTGACTCTATAGTAATGACACCATTGGATCTGCACTGCGTTGCGCAGAAATACCGGGAACTGCTTGGAGCATCCAAAGAGGAGGCCGTTAAATTAGCTCGTTTCACTGAAGGGTATGCATTTGCTTATCAGGTTCTTGGAGAGATTTGCTTTAAGCATGACAGCAATATCATTAATTCCGAACTGGAAGATTTATTTGACGAGAACATGGGCCCTCAATACGATTTAATCTGGTCGACACTTACTAATGCAGAGAAGGAATTGGTAAAGATTATTGTAAATGAAGACAGCGGAAGCGTTGCCGACATCAAGGCCAAGATGCCTAATCCTTCAAGCTTCGCTTCGTTAAGAGACAGGTTGATAAAGAAACATCTGCTCGCCTCTCATGAAAGAGGTACATTGCATATAGTATTGCCGCGTTTTAAGGAATATGTAGAGCTGTGGCAGTGAAGCAATCCGTACTTTTATTATGTGTGGTACTTGCGAATAGGCTGGCATGGGGTTATGCAGCAGTTATCTGAGAAATTAGTGAGAATGTGGGTGAATAATATGACAGAGAAGGAAAAGATGCAAAAGCAGATGCTTTATGATGCAAACAATGATAGAGAGTTATTAGATGAACGCGTCAAGGCAAAAGAGCTTTGCTATGACTATAATCAGCTTCGCCCGTCAGACGAAGAAGGACAGCAAAAACTGATAAAGCAGTTATTAGGCAAGACTAAGGGAGCATTTTGTATCATTGCTCCCTTCTGGTGTGATTATGGATATAATATTGAGATTGGAGAAAACTTTTTTGCCAATCACAATACTGTTATTTTGGACGGAGCAAAGGTGACATTTGGAGATAATGTTTTTATTGCGCCTGATTGTGGGTTTCATACAGCCGGACATCCTATTGATTTTGAACGTCGAAACCAGGGATTAGAATATGCCTATCCGATTACAGTAGGAGATAATGTCTGGATCGGTGCAGGCGTTCAGGTTATGCCGGGGGTTACAATAGGCAGTAATGTTGTAATCGGCGGAGGAAGCGTTGTTGTTAAGGATATTCCGGATAATTCTGTAGCAGTCGGAAATCCGTGCAAGGTTATTCGTACACTTACTGCCGCTGAATCATGATGCAAAGACTATCCAATCAGCGGGTGCATTTCAGAAGGTGTTCTGTTATGATAATTACAAAGAGGAATAGATGTGTGATTCCTTACTGGCTGCAAGGATTATTAACCACAAATAAAAGAAAAAGCTGCGTATAGGGAGAAGATTATGATGGTAAGGAAAGGCTTAGTCGCTGTAGGTATAATGTTCGGCTTGGTTGGTCTTGCTGCATGCGGAAGCAAGACAGAGACGCAGACTGCTTATCAGGGCGGCGCTGAGCTTAAGGAGAAGGACAGCACATCAGCTGTGGAACCATCGGAAACGTCGTCGGCAGCTAAGACAGCTGAGACATCACAGTCAGGTGCTGTATCAGAGGCATCAACAGCATCATCGACCTCGATGGAATCGTCCGCAGCCGCAGTTTTTGATACAGCATATCTGGGCTACGTCGGAGGCTTATTTGACGAGGGCTTTGATGAAGGCTTTCCCAAGTGGCTAAAGGAGAATAATGAGGCACTGCTCAATAAGTATCCATATATCGCCAAGATAGATAAGGAGCATATCATAGGCAGCGCAGGGCACCTGTATCTCATCGCACCGGCAGATATGAATGCGACGGTCTCGATTAACCGCATAGAGTGGAGTGAAGAAAAACAGGACTATGAGCCGACTGAGGTCATATATCGCTCGGAGAGCGGCGAGCCGGTGCTGCTTTTTGCCAATCTCGACGGTGT
>CAVBGP010000061.1:0-11914 GCA_963595005.1 Acutalibacteraceae bacterium
ATTTTAACATATTATGAAAAATTTTATCTACAAAGATATACTAGAAACAATAGATGACGCGATTTGTGTTTTTGATTCTGCAGAAATGCTCATCTATCGAAACCCTGCATTCAGCAGCATTTTTCATATAGATAACATGGCAGCTCTGCAGCATTTTTCCGATCTGCCGGAGAAATACACTTCCATATCTCTCCTTCGAAAATGTGTAAAAGAAAATTGCCCGCAGACGTGCACAATTAATTCAGGCAACAATTCATTCATGAAAGTATCAGCTGTGTCTATCACATCTGAATCTGACAGAGAGCATTACTATATGGAACGAATCCAATTGTTTCCTGCAAGAAACTCTGTCCATACGTCAACTACAACATCTACCGTGATTTTTGACGAGCTGGTTATCTCAGATAAAGCTATGGAGGATATTAACCAGACTATCTCAAGAATTGCTTATTTTGACTCTACGGTATTAATTCAAGGCGAATCAGGAACCGGAAAAACAGCCCTTGCCCGCCATATTCATAAAAACAGCAGCCGTGCACAGAAACCTTTTGTTACTATCAACTGCGCAGCAATTCCGGAGAGTCTGATTGAATCAGAGCTTTTTGGATATGCTTCAGGTGCATTTACCAGTGCCAGCAAAAAGGGAAAGCCAGGTCAGGTTGAACTTGCCGACGGGGGTACACTGTTCCTGGATGAGATTTCTCTTCTGCCTTATAATGTTCAATCAAAGTTTTTGCAGCTCATACAAGAGAAAACGTATACCCCTGTAGGAGCCTTAAAAAGTAAAACAGTTGATGTCCGTATCATCGCTGCTACTAATGAAAATTTGAAAGACTTTATCAGAGCAAAAAAGTTTCGAGAGGATCTGTATTATCGTCTTCGCGTTATCGAATTATTTATACCGCCACTTCGCGAACGAACAGATGCAATCGAACCGCTAATCAAATTTTTTCTTGCAAAATACAATAAAAAATTCGGTACTTCAAATACGATTACTCCTGCTGCCATCAGCTTGCTGAAAAAATATTCCTGGCCAGGCAATATTCGTGAGTTGCAGTATCTCATTGAAAAAACCATTATTACTTCCGGTAAGGATACCATCACAACTGATGATATCCCACCTCTTCATGATTCAAAAGACGAATTAGAAACTACAGACCCCAAACTTGCTCCAATGGATACATTGGATTTTGACGCCGCCGTTTCTGATTTTGAAAACAAGATTTTGTCAGAATACTATGCACGATATAAAAGTTCATATAAGGTAGCTGATGCTCTAGGTATTACACAGACCAAGGCATCCAGGCTTCTTAGGAAATATCATATTTCCTAAGATTAATTAGGCTGATGACTGTTCAATGAGACATGTCAACTCAATTATCATTTAACAAAAATATCATCAAGAACTTTAGCGATTGATTCAATGCTGATTGGTTTAATGATGTGCCCATTCATGCCTGACTCATATGACTTTCTCTTGTCCTCTTCAAAGGCATTTGCAGTCATTGCAACAATCGGGATATTGGCCTTACGGTTATCCGGCAGCGTTCTGATTTCTCTGGTGGCAGTATATCCATCCATCTTTGGCATCTGAACATCCATAAAGATTAAATCATATTGATCTGATGGTGCTTCGTTGATGGTGGAAACAGCAACATCACCGTCATTTACGCTGTCCACAGTCATACCTGCTTCTTCCAAAATCGCAGTTGCAATCTCTCGATTCAGTTCATTATCTTCAACCAGAAGCACTCTCTTGCCGCTGTAATTATAAGTCTCCTTATTTTCTTTCTTTACATATTCGTTTCCTATCCTCATATTGAGAGTGACTGTAAATGTGGAACCCTTTCCTTCTTCGCTCTCAACTCTTATATCGCCGCCCATCATATCTACGATATTCTTGGTAATAGCCATGCCAAGCCCTGTTCCCTGAATACCACTGACAGTTGCACTGTATTCTCTTGTGAAGGTCTCGAATATATGTCCAAGGAACTCCTTTGACATTCCGATGCCGTTATCCTTTACAGAAAACTCATAAGTCGTATAATCCTTTAAGCTGCAAGGCTTCTCAATAAGCCGAATGATAATATCGCCGCCAGACGGTGTGAATTTAATTGCATTTCCCACAATATTAAGCAGAATCTGATTCAGGCGGAGCTTATCTGTGAACACATCCTCATGTACCACATCCTGCGTATCAATAAATAGATTCTGATTTTTTGCATTAATAAGGCTCTGAATCATGGTTCGAAGCTCGTGCATCAGGTCAGGGATATGAACCACCGTTTCTTCAAGCTTAACAGTACCGCTTTCTATACGGCTCATATCCAAGATATCATTAATCAGACTCAACAGATGAGTACTTGAGGTGCTTATCTTGTCTAGATAGTCCTGTACCTGAGCCTTGTCATCACTATGAGTCTGTGCCAATGCAGTAAATCCAATAATCGCATTCATCGGAGTACGGATATCGTGAGACATACTGTTTAAGAATATTGTCTTTGCCTTATTTGCCTGCTGTGCCGCTGTCAAAGCATGCGTCAGTGCCTCCTGATGCTCCCTTTCTCGTTTTGCCTGCTGCTCGTGCTCTTCAACAATGGAATCAATAACCTGAAAACCGGCTACTACATTTCCATCATCATCTGATTTTCTAAAATCAAACTGGTAATGATGTAATTTTCCACATTCGTAGCTTCGATAGGTGCCGCTATATTCATCACTTTCCGAAAACACCTTGCGTATGTTTTCAAAGCAGAATGCCTCTGCCACCTTCTCCTTATCGTCCGGATGCACGTTTTCCTGTATCCATTGCTTTATAACAAAATCAAATGGAAATTCCCTTTCCCTGACAGCCATAACAGCACTTACGTCATAGTCCTCCGCAAGCCGTACAACCCTTGCTGTCCCTCTGTTTAGATTTGCAACAAATACATTTTTGAAGCTCTTAGATAAGGTATCGATTATTGCAATCTGCTCCGCAAGTGCCTTGTCCTTATTCTGCCTCTCACGGATTACCTCGTCTACATCATAGTGATACCCACGAAGCACAAATCCGCCATCCACCGGCTTCGCAGTACCTCCGCAGCGCACATATCTCTCTCCAAGAACAGGATGCTTCCAAAGATAGGTATTTTCATCATGCCCTTCCTTTTTCATTTTTTCAACACTGCACAGAACTGACTGCAGTGAGTCCGGGACAATATTCAAAAACCATGCATCATAAACCTCTTCAGGTGTAAGCTTTTTATCTGCAATCCCAAGAAGCTCCTGCATCAAATCGTCAGCCTCCATTCGTGGGGCTTGACCATCTAAGAGATAAATGCTCCAGGTACCCATCTTAGATGCAGCAAAGATTTCATGCATCTCATTAAGCTTTTGATAGCTTGCCTCAACCTCTCTTTGATGAGCGGCTTCCTTTTCTTTTTCTAATCGTTCCGCTTCCAGATGCTCTTCTATGATTGCATCAATATTCTGGAATCCACAGGTAATAAAACCATCACTTTCTGTCCTGATGAGATTATATTGGTAATGGTGAATTTCTCCATCAACAAGGATGCGATAATTGCCTGTGTATTCGCTCCTGTTTTCAAATACTTTTCGCAGATGTTCAATACTGAGCTTATCATAGAGATACTGTTTATCCTCCGGATGAACGCGTTCAGCAATATACTTTTGCAGAGTTGTCGGATAATCGAAAAATTTGTGATCTTCTTTATCCAAGCCGGATGTGATATATCCCTCCAGCTTTAATATCTTGGCAGTACCGTCTGTAAGATTAATCCAGAATACATTCTGAAAGCCTCGTGCAAGAGAGTCAAATACGCTCAGCTGCTCTCTATTCAGGCGTTCCAGCTCTGCATGACGATCTATAAACAATGTCATGTCGCTGCAAATGCTGATTATGGCAAGTCTGCCGTCTTCAGCACGTATAACCTTGCCTTTGTCTACGGTCCATAGCGAGGTTCCGTCTTTTTTAGGCATGCGATAGGTGATTTTATAGGTCATTCCCTCATAGAAATTACCATTATTAAGTTCTTTGACCACACGTTCCATATCATCAGGATGTATCGTGTTTGCGACTTTGCCGTCAATACCGGCTATAAGCTCATCAACATCCTCGTATCCTAACATATGTGCCATTTTGTTATTGGCATAATATATAGGAAAACCCTCCTCACAGTAGCCGCCAATCGTACCGATATCTTCCCCGGCAGACAGTTCTAGTATTAAGGACTCGTCTTTTATATTTGATATATTGGTCAACATAAAATTCCCTTTAATATAAGCCCCAGACATATCTCATTATCTAAGCTGTCGGTTACGGTCTCTATTCCGTTTAAGCGATTATTCTTCTAGGAAGCCAAGCTCCTTCAGTCCGTCAACTATGGTGTTGACATCCTCTCTGATATCGCTCTCAGGAGCCTCGAAGGTATCACACATCTTCTTTACAACTTCATCTACGGTTGTATCATCCATAAGGAACTGGAATATATAATTACCGGATTCGCTAGCTTCAAGAAAGCTTCCAAAGCGCTCACCTGCTTCTCCGTGTGCTACTACCTTCTTTTCAAATTGGTCAACATCGACCAGCTCAAAATCACCCTTTAATTTCATAATGAAACTCCATTACTTAAGCGCAAAATTCTTCTCGTAGGCAGCCATAACTGCATCCATAACCAGTCCTCTTAAGCCGCCCTGCTCAAGAGCACGAACTCCCTCGATAGTAGTTCCCCCCGGTGAGCATACAGCATCCTTAAGCTCTCCCGGATGCTTGCCGCTCTCAAGCACCATGGCAGCAGAGCCCTCGACCATCTTGGCCGCAAGCTCATAGGCCTTAGCCCTCGGAAGTCCTGCATTAACACCGCCGTCAGCAAGCGCCTCTATAAACATATATACAAATGCCGGTCCGCAGCCCGAAACCGCACTTCCTGCATCTATAAGCTTCTCCGGAAGCTCACACATACGTCCTGCCGCCTGCAGCATTTTCACAAACTCATCAGTAAGTTCTGTCTCAACATCCGGTGCTGAGTAAAGTATCATGCCCTCGCCTATAGCAGCCGGAGTATTTGGCATTATTCGTATCACGCTGTAATCACCGCCTGCCATCTCCTTGATACGGGAAATGCTTAAGCCTGCAGCCATGGTTACAAGCGTAAATTTATCACCTCTTGCAGCTCTGTCCTTTAGTGAAGCTGCAAGGCCCTTTAGCATGCCCTCCATCATCTGAGGCTTTACGCCAAGGAAGATATAGTCTGCATTTGCAGCTATATCATTATTATCCTCCGTGGTTCTTACTTTAGCACCATATTGCTCTTTAAGCTCTGTCTCTAGCTTAACAGCCTTATCCTTGGTGCGGTTAGTGAGTATAAGCTCATATTCATCATTAGCTCTGGCTACTGCTGTTGCCAAAGCTCCGCCCATGTTGCCTGTACCGATAAATCCAACTTTAATCATAGCTACCTTACCTGTCCGTCACCGTATACCACATACTTGCAGCTTGTAAGCTCCTCTAAGCCCATCGGGCCCCTCGCATGAAGCTTCTGAGTTGAGATGCCTATCTCTGCTCCGAGTCCAAACTCACCACCGTCAGTAAAACGCGTGGATGCATTTACATAAACAGCTGCTGCATCTATCTCATCAAGGAAGTGCTGGGCCTTGGTATAATTCTCTGTAATTATAGCCTCACTGTGTCCTGTGCTGTGCTCGGATATGAAGTCAACAGCCTCATCAAAGCCGGAAACCGTCTTAACAGCAAGCTTGTAATCATCGTATTCGGTGTCCCAGTCCTCATCGCAGGCATGAAGCACCAATCCGTTATTGACATAAGCTGTGCCACAGGTCTTGGCTGCAAGCTCGTAGGAGCCGTTATCACAGCGAAGCTCGACATCCTTATCCATAAGCAATGGAAATGCCTTTTTAATAAACTCAGCTGCAACGGACTCATGTATGAGCACACACTCTACCGCATTGCAGACGGAAGGACGTGAGCATTTTGCGTTATAAAGTATCTTAGCGCCCTTATCAAGGTCAGCCTCACTGTCGATATATATGTGGCAGACGCCCTCACCTGTACGTATCACCGGCACTGAGGAGTTCCTGGCAACCGCCCTGATAAGTCCCGCACCGCCTCTTGGAATCAGCACATCAACGTATTTATCAAGATGCATAAGCTCATTGGCTGTCTCATGGCTGGTATCCTGTACAAGGGAAATGCATTCCTTAGGAAGCCCTGCGCTCTCTAACGCCTCCTGCATAATCAGAACTGCAGCACGGTTAGACCTGATAGCCTCCTTGCCGCCTCGAAGTATGCAGACATTGCCGGACTTAAGACAAAGCGCTGCTGCGTCCACTGTTACATTAGGACGAGCCTCGAATATAATGGCGATAACTCCTAGAGGAACTCGGCGTCTGGTAATAATCAGCCCGTTTGGTCTCCTCACGCTCTTATCCGATACAGCGGTAGGATCCGGCAGAGCTATAAGCTGACGTACTCCGTCAGCGATGCCCTCTATGCGCTCTTTTGTAAGCTTAAGTCTGTCGAGCATAGCAGTCGAAATGCCGTTAAGCTTTGCTTCGTCCATATCCTCTTCATTAGCCTTAAGCCATTCATCGCTTTTAGCTATAAGTGCATCAGCAATTGCAGCCAATGCCTTATTTTTGAGTTCGGTGCCTGCCGTCATCAGTGTGCGTGACGCTCTTCTGGCATCAACAGCCTGTTGTTCAAGTACAGTCATGCCCAGCCTCCTTTTAAAACCCTAATTGCAGCTGTATTGTGTCCCTATTGAAATAATACCTTTGCCCAGTCTAATTCTTGCAAAGTAAACCCACATGCCTACGTATTTATAGGCACCACATATTAATAAAAGTACAGATTGCTACGCGCTTAAAGCGCTATCGCAATCCTACCTTGACAAGCTACACATGCGTTTCGCTTGTTGTCGCGGTATTCGTCAGGAACATGAGCAAGTTCCTGTTCCTTCCTCATTACTCGCGCATATTCGCATATCCGGCTTATAGCTTACGAAATCTCGTTCCGACCGGATTGCCTTCAGCGGCATCATAGATATTTTCCACTCTGTCACTGTTAACTATGGCCATCTCAAAGCCGGCATCGAGAGCTATCTTGGCAGCGGTAAGCTTTGTTGCCATACCGCCGGTTCCGTGAACAGTACCTGCTCCGCCTGCCATGCTGATAATCTCCGGAGTAATCTCATGCACCTCGTTTATAAGCTTGGCATCCGGATTCTTTCTCGGATCACTGTCATAGAGACCGTCAATATCAGTCATGAGTATAAGCAAATCAGCATCGCAAAGCCTTGCCACTATTGCTGACAAGGTATCATTATCACCTAACACCTTGTGATGTCCGCTCTCAATCTCAACCGAGGATACAGAGTCATTTTCATTAACAATAGGAATGACTCCGAGCGACAAAAGTGCCTCAAATGTATTCTTTAAGCAGGCTGAGTCTATCTCATCCTCAACATTGTCTCCCGTAAGAAGTATCTGTGCAACGGTGCGGTTGTACTCGGAAAACAGCGTATCATAGATATGCATTATGCGTGCCTGACCTACAGCTGCAATCGCCATCTTGTATTTAAGCTCCTTCGGACGCTCGGTAAGCCCCATCTTGGCAGTACCTACGGATATAGCTGCAGATGTAACTACTATCACTTCGTTGCCGGCACCCTGAATGTCTGAGATGGCTCTTACTATCTTCTCCATCTTCTGATAATTAAGCTTGCCGGATTGATGTGTAAGTGTGGATGTTCCAAGCTTAATGACTATACGTTTATTCTTAACCATTTCCAGTCCATGCGCATTGTACGGCAGCGCAGCCGTTGCTAAGGTATTATTATAGTTACAGTCTTGCTACGCCTGTCTTTCTTGCAGCCTCAGCCGTAGCTTTGGCAACAGCATCCTTTACTCTTTTGTCAAAAGCCTTAGGGATAACATACTCAGTGCTAAGCTCGTCATCAGATACAAGGCTTGCAAGAGCGTAAGCAGCGGCCTCTTTCATCTCATCATTAATCTCTGTAGCACGTACATCAAGTGCTCCGCGGAATATACCCGGGAATACAAGCACGTTGTTAATCTGGTTCGGATAATCAGAGCGTCCGGAGCCAACTACTGCTGCGCCGGCTGCCTTAGAATCCTCAGGCATAATCTCAGGAACAGGATTAGCCATGGCAAATACTATGCCGTTATTCATGGATGCAACCATCTCCTTGGATACCAGATTAGGGCGTGATACACCGATAAATATATCTGCTCCCTTCATAGCATCTGCGAGCTTGCCGTGCTCGTGATTGAGATTGGATATATGGGAAATAGCTTCCTGACCGAAGTTAAGGCCCTCATCTCCTTCACAGATAACACCATTGATGTCGACCATTACAACATTTCCAAAGCCCATCTTAATAAGGAGATTGCCGATAGCTATGCCTGCAGCGCCTGCACCGTTAATAACTATCTTGACCTCTCCCATCTTCTTGCCTGTAACCTTCATGGCGTTAATAAGAGCAGCAGCTACAACAACAGCAGTGCCGTGCTGATCATCATGGAATACGATAATATCGCACTTCTCCTTAAGCTTTTTCTCTATCTCAAAGCATCTTGGAGCGGCTATATCCTCCAGGTTAATGCCTCCGAAGGATCCGGCAAGAAGTGATATAGTCTCAACTATAGTATCAACATCCTTACTGCGTACGCAAAGAGGAATAGCATCAACATCACCAAATTCCTTGAAGAGTACACATTTACCCTCCATAACAGGCATGCCTGCCTCAGGTCCGATATCTCCAAGTCCAAGTATAGCTGTTCCGTCTGTGACTACAGCTACAGTATTCCAGCGTCTTGTAAGCTCCCAGCTCTTCTCAGGATCCTTCTGGATCTCCTTGCAGGCCTCTGCAACACCCGGTGTATATGCAAGACTTAATGCCTCAGAGCTGTCTACCTTAGCTCTTGACTTAATCTCAAGCTTGCCGTGCAGCTCGTAATGAAGCTTTAGAGACTCTTCCTGAATGTTCATATCTGTATTCCTCCGTAATTAAACTCCCATGCCGGCTTGTTTGCAGGCAACATATATCATAAAAGTACGGATTGCTTCGCACTAGCGTGCTCTCGCAATCCTGCCTAATCAACGAGCAATCCGGGCTGCCGCCCTACATAGCTCATTAAGGGCAGGTTGCCAAATGTCTATGTGTCCATGCGTGCAAGCACGCAGTCCACATAGCCGTTTGTCAACACTTTTAAAATAATATCAATCGCTAAATGACAATGCAATAATCCTTTTGCTCAAAACTGCTATTGTTCTGTACAATATTCTTTAACGGCAGTCTCATAGAGATAATTGCCCTCACTGTCTTCAACCACTATAACAGGAAAATCCTTAACAGTAAGCTTCCTTATGGCCTCAGTTCCGAGATCATCATATGCTATAACCTCGGACGAGATAATGGCCTTGGACAGCAATGCCCCGGCACCGCCTACTGCCGCAAAATATACGGCCTTATTGCGTACAACAGCATCCAGTACCTCCCTAGAACGCTTGCCCTTGCCAATCATTCCCTTTAGTCCCATGTCTAAAAGCTTTGGTGCATATTTATCCATGCGGCTTGCAGTTGTAGGACCGGCAGAGCCTATAGGTCTGCCTTCTCTTGCGGGAGACGGTCCCATGTAATATATAACATTATTCTGCATATCTATCGGCAGAGTCTCACCCTTATCAAGTGCCTCCTGCATCCTCTTATGTGCAGCGTCTCTTGCCGTATATATAGTGCCGTTGAGATATACATAATCTCCTGCATGCAACGAGCATGCATCGGCATCGCTTAATGGTACATTTATATACTTACTCATTTCTATGTAAATGCAGCAGCAGACAATTTATCTCCGCTTTGCATCTTCCTCCTTGGTCTGAAAGTTAAATATTATGACTGATTTACTGGAGTTGCGTCATAAAAGTACTGATTGGCTTAGCACTGTCGTGCTTTTGCAATCCTGCCTAAGTAACGAGCAATCTGTGCTATCGTCCTTCTTACCGTACAGGACTGGTTACCATCCGCCACACTTTTAGTGTAACTGTCAGATGATTCTCACTGCATGTCTGTTAACATGACAGCATATATTTACAGCCACCGGAAGTCCAGCTATATGTGTCGGATAGGTATTAATGTTGACAGCAAGTGCTGTAGTGGAGCCTCCAAGTCCTCCGGGACCAATTCCGGAATTATTGATACGGGTAAGCATCTCCTCCTCAAGCTCCCTGATATACGGGATATCCGAATGAAGATCTATAGGTCGTGTAAGAGCCTGCTTAGCAAGCAAAGCGCATTTTTCAAATGTGCCTCCTATGCCTACTCCAACCACCATAGGAGGACACGCATTAGGTCCGGCATCCTTAACTGCCGTAAGTATAGCATTTTTAACTCCCTCAATACCATCGGCAGGCTTAAGCATAAATACTCTGCTCATATTTTCACTGCCAAAGCCCTTAGGTGCAACCGTAATCTTAACCTTGTCCCCCGGTACTATAGAGTAATGGATGACAGCCGGTGTATTATCCTTGGTATTTTCACGAATAATAGGATCACTTACAACAGATTTACGAAGATAGCCCTCAACATAGCCCTGCCTTACGCCTTCATTTACAGCATCCTCAACATTTCCGCCCTCAAGATGTACTTCCTGACCTACCTCAAGGAATATAACTGCCATGCCTGTGTCCTGACATATCGGTATCATATCCTCAGCTGCAATCTGCATATTTTGCTGCAATTGCTCTATTATCTGCTTGCCAAGCGGTGACTTCTCAGTCTCTTCCGCCTTGGTAAATGCAGCCTTCATATCCTCCGACAGAAAATGATTGGCTTCAATGCACATCTCCTTTATATGCTCGGTCAACACACTTACATCTACATTCCTCATAACAGGTCTCCTATACATTTATCTTTTATCACTAACAAAGATTTACGAAAAAGGGAAATGACATTTTATAGCCATTCCCCTTTGAGCTGGACCTGAGGGGAGTCGAACCCCTGTCCGAAAATCAATTCCTCGTTCTTCTACTATCATAGTTCGTCGTAATTGTTTCGCTTGATTAACAGGTGGCGAACACCCCAAAAACCAAGCTAAGCTTCATTATACGCCCATATACTCAAAGCTTTGCATATGTCGTTTCCTGTCAGAGCGATGCCTGAGTTCCGCAGGGACAGGTGCCCGCGGTCAGACACAAGCAGCGCTTAGGCTGCAAGAGCTAATCTATTATCGTTAGCGTTTATATTTAAGTTTTGAGATTTAACGCATCATCCTGCGGATAGCTTCACCGACTGCATAATCCCCGTCGAAACCGGTACAAGCCCATGAAGAAAAGATAAAGTAAAACAGTTTAGCACTTATTGCAGCGCAAGCTGTTCAACTCTTGCGACATGACAATACTATACAGCATTTCCGGATAAAAATCCACTTAAATATGCTTATAATATGCTTTTACGCAAAGAGGATCATGTCGTTTGAACATGACCCTCATTAACTGACTAAAAGAACAATTATGCCTCAACAACCGGAGCAGCCTTAACAACTGCGGCTCTCTGAACCTTACCGGATCTGAGACAAGCGGTGCAAACATACATCTTTCTGTTGCCTGCCTCTGTCTGAACATTAACCTTCTTAATGTTCGGTTTCCACATTTTATTGGATCTTCTATGTGAATGGCTGACTGCGTTACCGAACAGCACTGACTTTCCACAAACATTGCACTTTGCCATGGTAGCCACCTCCCTTACTTAAAAATGCGCAATTGATATATTATCAGATAAGAGTTATAAATGCAAGCACTTTTTTCATTCATATTATTTCACTCTAAAAGTGTTGACGGATAACAAAGCAGACTACGTGCTTGCACGTAAGGATG
>CAVBGP010000062.1:0-11849 GCA_963595005.1 Acutalibacteraceae bacterium
AGAATCAGCCTAGACTCTGTTAGACACGTTTCCACATTCTAGGCAAAAGAAATATCTTAATCACAAAACAGCGGAATGGAGAATTTATGAAGATTAAGAATTATGAAGCTCTGACTGCTCACGGAGATTCTGAATCACGCAGAGTTGTTTTGGATATAACCGAACAAACCCTCAAAAAACTTGACAGTTATGAGATTATCAAAAATATTGCAAGCTTTGATGGCCACATCCTCAGGATAGGCAGCAAGAGCTGGAATCTTGATGACAAGGAGCATGTCTATCTTATCGGTGCCGGCAAGGCCTGCAATCATATGGCTCGAGCTATAGATGAGATATTGGGAGAACGCCTTGACAGAGGCATTGCTATAGTCAAGATTAAAGAGGACATCGACATTTTCAGTAAAACCGAGGTCTACGTCGGAGGTCACCCTCTGCCTAACGAGGAGGGCTATAAGGCTTGCCTCAAGATTATTGATTTGATTGACCATGCCGGTCCGAAGGATCTCTTTATAGTAGTGATAAGCGGAGGCAGTTCCGCACTCATGAGCTGTCCGAGAGAAGGCATCTCCTTGCAGGATGAAATTGACACTACCGATGTGATGCTCAAGAGCGGCGCGGGTATCTTTGAGGTAAATGCAGTCCGCCGCCACATCTCAGCGCTAAACGGAGGTATGCTGGCTAAACGTATTCGGGAGCGTGGTGCCGAACTTATCGGCTTTGGTATAAGCGACGCTGTCGGAAATCCTCCTACATTAAATCCCGGCGAACCTTGTCTAAGCTACAACTCCACACCTATGGGACCGGACAAGACCACCTTGGATGACGCACGTGCCGCAATACGCAAATATGATGTAGCTGACAGACTTCCTAAGTCTGTGCTTGATTTCATCATGAATGCCGGTCCTGAATATGAAACTCCGAAGTCATTTCCGGAAAATACATATTTCAGAATCAACACTCTTCCCGACAGCTGTCTTATCGCTAAGAAGATAGCCGAAGACATGGGCTATAACGCTTATATCCTTACCTCCTTCCTTGAGGGCGAAGCCAAGGATGCCGGCACAGTATTTGCAACGATTGCAAGACAGATTCAGAGCTACGGTACTCCCTTTAAGGCGCCCTGCGTTATCTTAAGCTCAGGTGAGGTAACAACACTCATCACTGATAACCGTACAATCAAGGGACATGGCGGTCCGTCTCAGGAAATGATGACAGGCTTTGCTCTTGCCTCGGAGAAGATTCCAGGAGCGTGTATGCTCTCAATAGACTCTGAAGGAACTGACGGCACAACGCCCGTAGCCGGAGCTCTGACCGACAGCCAAACACTTGCGACCGCCAGAGCTAACAATATAGACCTGATGGAGGCACTTCGTACTCACTCGTGTTACGAAGCACTTTCAAGTATCGATGATACAGTTATGACAGGTAATACCGGTACAAATCTATGTGATTTTAATGTTATGTTCGTACCAAAGCTAGATTAATATGTTTTTTAGCTTATAAACGAATTCTATAGTGTTGTGAGAGCACATTAGTGCGAAGCAATCCGTACTTTTATTTTATGTGGTGTCTGCAAACACGCAGGCATGGTTGTTTACTTAACAATTCTTTTGATATTGAAAGGCTACAGATATGGCAGACAGAATTAAACAAATAATGGCTCGTCAGCTCATTGACTGCAAATGCAGACCAATGGTCGAGGTTGATGTTATAACAGAACAAGGATATATGGGACGAGGCAGCGCACCTACAGGTTCCACGGTAGGCATGTATGAGAGCTTTGTACTCCGTGACGGCAATCCCGCCGAATACAACGGCAAAAGCGTTCACAAGGCTGTTGACAATGTCAACAATGTAATCGCTCCCGCTATTATAGGTATGGATGTGTCCGATCAACGCAGCATCGATAATAAGATGATTGAGCTTGACGGAACAGATAACAAATCCAAGCTTGGCGGCAATGCCATATATGCTGTATCAGTGGCGGTCTACAGAGCTGCTGCCGCCTCTGCAGGCATGCCGCTCTATAACTATATAGCAGGAGGCCAAATCAAAACCGTTCCTGTCCCAAGCTTCAACGTCATTAACGGAGGAACCAACTTTGGCATCACTCAGGCCTTTAACGAATTTATCGTAATGCCATGGAAGGCGAAGGATATCTATGATGCAGTCGAAACCGGGGTGCGTATATTCGAGCAGCTTCCAAAAACCATAGAACGCAGATTTGGCAAACCAGCCATGGTTGGTCGTTCCTACGGATACACAGCTCCAAGCGAGGATCCATATGAGGTCCTTGACACTATTATGCTGGCCGCTGATGAATGCGGCGCAGCAGACAAGATTTCTCTGTCAATGGATTGTGCCTCGAGTGAGATGTACGATGCTGATAGCAAGACTTATCAGCTTAAAGATAAGCGTGTTAGCGCAGATGAGCTGATTGACTATGTTCGCGGACTCACAGACAGCTTTGATTTTGTATTCATCGAAGATCTGTTGGATGAAAATGACTGGGATGCATTTCCAAAGGCAGTAAGCCGCATTAACAAAACCAATATCATCGGTGATGATTTCATAGTTACTAACCGCAAGCGCATTGAGAAGGCTTATGAGATGAACGGCATAGGCGGATTTATACTTAAGCCCAATCAGGTTGGTACTATTACAGAGGCACTTGACACCTATGACTTTGCTGTACAGCACAAGCTACTTGCTATCACAAGCGGACGAAGCGGCGGTGTTATTGATGATGTAGTAATGGATCTTGCAGTCGGATTACAGATCGGATTCATAAAAAACGGTGCTCCTCGCTCAGGTGAGCGTATAAGCAAGCTCAACTTCCTGATGCGTGCCTGTGACTTAACACCTGGCTGCACTATGGCCGATATCACCGGTTCAATCAAGTTTTGAGCTTGATTATGCTTTCTGCCCATGATAGAGTAAATGTTTGTATACAAAGAAACTTAATATGCATAGGCTATGCTTTCATTCAGATATGACATTTGATAACACGTATTTCCTCCGACCGAGGTACCTGTTTGCAGTTTGCCTATGCATAGGTCAATACGTTTAGAGCAATACCATGGATAAGATACACGATATAATAGCACACAGATTTGATACCTATACTAAGAGTCACAGGGCAGTTGCAGGGTTTATCTCCGAAAATTATGATGAATCTGCATTTATGACCTTGGAACAGCTTGCTGCAGCTGCAGGAGTCAGCACAACTACTGTTGTAAGATTCGCCAAGGATTTGGGCTTTCCAGGATATTCAGAGATGCAGAAGGCTCTTCGTGCAGACCTCAAGGCCAAGGCCGGTCTTCCGGAGCGCTTTGATGCTCAGGCTGAGATACCTGAGGATGATATGCTTAGAAAATGCATGCAGTCTGATATCAACAACATTGAGCAAACCTTCCGTATCAATAATATGCATACGCTTCGCAAGGCTATTGCTATGCTCAGTCTCCCTGTAAACCTCTATCTCATGGGTATGCGCCGTTCGTATGCATTGGCAAATTATACATTTTCCCACTTCGGACAGATACGTGAAAATGTCCACCTCGTAAACGGAACCGGGCTTAACTACCCTGAGGAGATGCTGCCCACTAAGAAGGGCGATGTGTGTCTCGCCTTTATATTTCCAAGATATAGTCATACAACACTTACTCTGCTTCAATACCTCAAGAACAAGGGTGTCTTAATCATCCTGGTTACCAGTGCCAATCATGCGGCGGTAGACAGATATGCGGATATAGTACTTGGCTGTGAGACTAACAGCACCTCGGCTAAGTCCTCATATG
This sequence comes from Acutalibacteraceae bacterium, assembly GCA_963595005.1. Taxonomy (GTDB): domain Bacteria; phylum Bacillota; class Clostridia; order Lachnospirales; family Lachnospiraceae; genus Avilachnospira. The sequence continues at coordinate 3,801 of CAVBGP010000062.1, forward strand.
CCGGTCCTATCGCATTGATTAATTATCTGACAACAGCATACATGCAGCAAAATAAAGCAAGCTCTATGGATATGCTGACTCAAACCGAGCAGATATTAATGGACAGCATGATGCTTGGTTTCTAGGCAGTTACTGAGAGCATATACATTAATACATTTAAAGGCAGTCTCCGCATAAGGAAGGCTGCCTTCTTTTGTACTGCAAAATATAATAATCAAAGCTTCTCCAGCTCTTTTAGCCACAACGCCGAGCTTGTGTCACTTGCCATACGCCAATCGCCTCTAGGTGACAGACAAACTGTTCCGACCTTCGGACCATCAGGCAGACAGCTGCGCTTAAACTGCTGAGAGAAGAAGCGTCTGAAGAAGTTTTTCTCCCACTTGAGTATAGTCTCTCTTGAATAGCTCTCGCCAAATGCGATAAGTGCAAGTCTTAATATACGTGCCGGTGATGAATTATTCCTCATGAAATGATACAGGAAGAAATCATGCAGCTCATAGGGGCCTACCAGGTCTTCTGTCTTCTGCGCTATACTTCCGTCACTCTCCGGCGGAAGCAGCTCCGGACTTACCGGAGTGTCAAGTACATCGTAAAGTATATCCTTAACCTTCTCCATGCCGCAGTAATCGGCATAATAAGCAACCAGATAGCGCACCAAGGTCTTTGGGACTCCTGCATTTACCCCATACATGGACATATGATCTCCATTATAGGTCGCCCATCCAAGCGCAAGCTCCGACATATCTCCTGTTCCTACCACAAGTCCTCCTGCCTGATTTGCGATATTCATAAGCAGCAGTGTACGCATACGCGCCTGAACATTTTCATAGGTAGTATCATGTACGCTCTCATCGTGACCTATCTGATCAAAATGGAGTCTTACCGCATCAGATATATTAATCTCATTAAAGCTTATACCAAGCTCCTTGATAAGCGACACCGCATTGTCATAGGTTCTGTCAGTCGTACCAAAGCCCGGCATTGTGACACCGATAATGCCGTCTCTCGAAAGTCCGAGTTTATCAAAAGCCCGCACGGCAACAATCAGCGCCAAGGTAGAATCAAGTCCGCCGGATATGCCTATGACAGCCGCCTTAGAGCCAGTATGCTTGATACGCTTCATAAGTCCGTAGGTCTGAATATCAAGTATCTCCTCGCAGCGTCTCTCCCTCTTGGCATTGTCAGAAGGCACAAAGGGATGTGGATCAATAAATCTGCTTATCGAGGTATCACTAAGCTCTAAATCAAAGTTAATCAGGTATGGGCTGCAGCCGCTATTTCCTCCGTTATAAGCCTCTGTGCCGCCGCACATCGAAGTCTCGCCATATGCTCCCTTATCTAAGGTAAATGCATCCGCAGTGCATGACTTATCTGCTGCCGGATACGTGCTCATATGCTCACGTCTTGAATTAATAAGCTTAAGGTCAAGCTCAGTAGTGATTATGCCTGTTGAGAACAGCTTGCTCTCTGCAAGTACTGTACCTGCCTCTGCAATAATGCTGTGGCCGGAAAATACAACATCCTGAGTAGATTCCTCCCAAGAGGCATTGGCATAGATATATGCTGTATAGGTGCGTCCCGACTGCTCTGCCACAAGCTCTCTGCGATAGCTGCTCTTACCTGTAATCTCATTGCTTGCAGAAAGATTTGCTATAACATAGGCGCCGCTAAGTGCAAGATTTGTGCTTGGAGGAATCGGAACCCAGAGATCCTCGCATATCTCTACCCCCACCTTGAGAAGCGGCATGCTGCTGCATTGGAAGATTAAGCCTGCACCAAAGGGAACAACAGCCTCCCTGATTTTGAGGCTTTCTATATCTTGCGCTGTAGTGCGCTCAGCTACATCTGACGCAAGAGCGTCATTTGAATTCAGACAGCTTTTGCAGCCCTTGGCATCAGCGTAAGCACTCTTAAGCTTAAGCATTACAGGCTTAATAAAGCCCTGAGTAAACTGCCTGGTCTCATAGAATTCTCCGTAGTTAGGTATATTAAGCTTTGGTACAAGTCCAAGTATACGGCCACGATTTAATATCGCTGCCGTGTTATAGAGCTTACCTCCGTAGGACATCGGAAGTCCTACACATATAAGCGCATCAACCTCCGTCGAAGCTGAAGCAATCTTAAACAATGCTTCCTTACACTTATCAAGCAGCAAATCATTAAAGAAGACATCTCTGCAGGAGTATCCGCTTATGCTAAGCTCAGGGAACACAATAAGCTTAGCTCCCTGTCGACTCGCTTCGGCAATATCAGCAATAATATGCTCTGTATTGTAGTCCACATCAGCAACCCTAACTCTGGGTGTAACTGCTGCTGCCTTAATAAAGCCATCCCTCATAATATCTCCAATCCAGCTGACAAAGCTTCTCTTAAGCAAACGCCCATGCCCGTATGTTCGCAGGCTCAACAAGATATAAACAAAAAAAGCTTGTATAGCCCTGATAGCCATACAAGCTTATATACAGCGCTACAAGGATTCGAACCTTGAAATGACGGAGTCAGAGTCCGTTGCCTTACCATTTGGCGATAGCGCTAAAATCAACAATCGCTATTATAGCAGATAATCCCCAAACGTCAAGCAAAAAATGCAAATTAAATCAATATTTTTTTTAGCTGATATTTCACATTCCGAAGATGGCGCACAGCGTCATCTCACATCACATCTTCTCCGGTGCTTCAAAGCCCAGCATATGTATACAGTCAAGCAGCACACGTCTCGTCAGATACAGCATGCAGATATATCCTGCCTTCTTGGTCTCATCCTCCTCAGTCAGTATCTTAACATCATGATAGAAGGTATTAAACGCATCTGAAAGCTCATAGATAAACTGGCAAAGCTTATGCGGCGCCAGCTGCTCCCAAGCTGTATTAACCACCTCATTATATCTGGTAAGTATAAGAGACAACGCCTTAACAGGAGCTATATCCATTACAGCATTGATATAGCTTCTTATCTCTGCGTCATTCTTACCAATCAGAGACTCTGTTTCTTCCTTGCCGCATTTATTGAGTATGCTTCCTATACGAACTATGGTATAGAGTATGTAAGGACCCGTGTTGCCCTCGAAGCTCGTGAAGCGATCTATATCAAATATATAATCCTTAGATGCCTGATTCTGCAGATCTCCGTACTTAAGCGCAGCAAGACTTACTGTCTCAGATATCTTTCTTGCTTCCTCATCAGAAATATCGCTTTCATCCCTTGTCGCACGAATCTTATTATATACGCTGTCGCTGATATCCTTGATAAGAAGCTCCAGCCTCATAACCCCGCCTGCACGTGTCTTAAACGGCTTGCCGTCCTTGCCGTTCATCGTACCAAAACCAAGGAAGCTTAAACCCTCCTCCGGTCTTACAATACCTGCCCTTCTTGCTACTCTGAAGAAGCTTGTATAATGCAGGCTCTGTCTCTTATCTGCAACATAGATATAGGCATCAGGCTTGTACAAAAGCTCACGTTCTACTATGGTTGCAAGGTCTGTTGTAGCATAAAGTGCCGAGCCGTCTGACTTACGCACTATACAAGGCGGCAGCTCCTTAGAATCCCCCTCCTCGCATACATCTACCACTAAAGCTCCATTAGACTCATATGCTATGCCCTTATCAATAAAGCTCTGCAGCATATCCGGGATATACTTCTGTACATCAGACTCGCCCTTCCACAGCTCAAAATGCACATCAAGCGCATCATAATTCTTCTTAAGATCTGCCTTTGAGAGCTCCATTATCCGCTTCCATACCGCAATGCACTCGGGATCTCCACTCTGAAGCATTGCCGTTGCCTTAAGCGCTCTTGCTTTAAATGCCTTTGCTGCCTCAGTAAGCTCCTTGCTGTCCTCGCTCACAGTCTCCTTAGACTTCTTAGATGCCGCCGGATATATCTCCTCAAGATCTGCTAAGGTAAACTCTATTTGATGTCTGTCCTTAAGCTCCTCTATGATAAGTCCCATCTGGAGACCCCAATCTCCGAGATGAACATCTCCTGTCATCTCATGTCCAAGAGCCGCACCTATACGCTTAAGTGACTCACCAATAACTGCCGAACGCAGATGTCCTACATGCAGCGGCTTTGCGACATTTGCCCCGCCGTAATCCACGATAATGCGCTTCGACTTATCAGACTTAATAAGTCCGCCGTCCTCATCCTCCAGCATTTCTGTCAGGTATGAGGCCAGGAAATCTCCGCTCACGGATATATTGATAAATCCCGGCATGCAGGCCTCTACCTTAGAAAATGCAGAATTACACTTAAGCTTCTCAACCACCTCGTTGGCAATATCTATAGGCTTGCAGTGCTTCTGCTTTGCAAGCGCCATGGCTCCGTTGCACTGATACTCGCAAAGGTCCGGTCGATTGCTCACATTAACACGTCCGCACTCAGCATCATAGCCGGCAGCCACAAAGCCCTCTCCGCATATCTCATTTAACTTATCTATCAGTTTGTCCTTCATCGTCATCTTCCTATACAGATATGCCCGACTTAAAAAGCCGGGCATACATAAATCCATATGTAATTATTCAGCACCACCAGAATAATATCCAAAAATGCAGAGGCAAGCTTGCTTGGCGAAGCGTTTTTGATATTATTCTGGTGGCGGGCAAGGCGCATCGCGCCTCTGAACCGCTACACAAGCGCATCGCTTATGCGATGTGGCGATGTGGTGCTGAACAGTTACATCCATATAAGCTTAGCGAGTTATACTCTCTTGAGATACTCGTTAGTACGTGTATCAATCTGAATCTTATCTCCGATATTAACAAAGATCGGAACCTTAACCTCAGCACCTGTCTCAACAGTTGCAGGCTTCATAACATTGGTAGCTGTATCTCCGCGGAGACCCGGCTCAGTATCTGTAATCTCAAGCTCAACAAACATCGGAGGCTCGATTGAGAATACGCTGCCCTTGTATGAGCAGATACGGCACATCTCGTTCTCCTTAACGAACTTCATAGCATCGCCAACAAGCTCCTCATTAAGTGAGATCTGCTCATAGCTCTCCATATCCATGTAGATGTACTGCTCGCCATCCTTGTAGAGATACTGCATCTCCTTTCTCTCGATAGGAGCCTGCGGGAATGACTCTGTAGGTCTGAAGGTCTTCTCGACTACACCGCCGTTAATAACATTCTTGCACTTTGTTCTTACGAAAGCTGCACCCTTACCCGGCTTAACGTGCTGGAACTCCACAATCTGAAGTACCTGTCCGTCAATCTCGACTGTCATGCCGTTTCTGAAATCACCTGCTGATATCATATATAATCCTCCAAAAACTCTTGTGTCTTCAAAATGTACGTAATCGGTTGTATTTTAATTGAAATACTGTTCGATTGCAAGTCCTTTCTCACGAAAGTAAGCCATTATAACCGGTTTTTCCAAAATTCTCTTGAATCTGATCTGTATTTCATCCGTACTTAAGTCTATAGGCTTAACCAGCACCGAATGTATGCCCGCCCTACGTGCACCCCATATATCTGTAAATATCTGATCGCCAAAGAATATAGTCTCTGCCCTACTCACGCCGCTAATCCTCATAGCCTGTTCATAGCCCTTAACTGACGGCTTATCCGCATTACACACATACGGAACCTCAAGACTGTCACAGAAAGATTTAACACGCGGTTCCTTATTATTGGACACCGCACACAATGCGAAGCCATCTTCCTTAAGCTCCGCAATATGCTTGCAGCATCTCTCATCTGCCGATGCCCCATGCGGCACCAAGGTATTATCAATATCAAATACTATAAGTCTCTTGCCTCGTCCGTATGCGGCCTTGAAGTCGTAAGCATAGAAGCTCGGTGAGTACTCCGACGGAAACATTTGCCTTAATATACTCAAACTGCACCGCCTTACTTCTTGAGGAGCTCGCCAATCTCTTCTATAAATGTATTGACATCCTTAAACTCTCTGTAGACACTTGCAAAACGCACGTAGGCAACCTGATCCAAGTCCTTCAGCTTATCCATAACCTTTTCTCCGATAATGGAGGTCGAAATCTCGCTCTCACCTATAGCAAAAAGCTCATTTTCGATATCATCCACAGTCTTCATGATTTGCTCTGCAGATATAGGTCTCTTGTGGCATGATCGGAATATGCCGGACTCAATCTTAGCTCTGTCATAAGCCTCTCTGGTATTATCTTTCTTAACCACCATCAGCGGCATTGTTTCTAATTTCTCATAGGTTGTGAAGCGCTTGTCGCATGCCTCGCACTGACGTCTGCGCCTTATAGAGGTATTGTCATCGGCCGGTCTGGAATCGATAACCTTGGTATCGTCCGAACCGCAAAACGGACACTTCATAAACTAAAACCTTCCTATTATATATTGTCAGGGAAATGTTTCCCGTCCTCAGCTGTTTCTGCAGGTTCTTCTGTCTTTGCCTGTGTTTCTGTTCCCGCTGAGTCTTCTGTTTCTGCTGAGTCTTCTGTTTCTGTCAATTCTTCAGTTTCTGCAGTTGTTTCTGTATCTGCAGTTGTTTCTGTATCTGCAAACACCTTAATATCAGCCTCTTCCTGTACAATATCTTCGGCTGTTTCAGTTTCCTGAGCATACTCTGCATTTACAGTCTCTGTCGCATGCGCCTCTCCAGTTGCCTTAATCTCAACATCTTGCGCTGTTTCTGCGTTATTCTCGTCTGCTGCCTGAGTCTCTGCCGCCTTAGGTTCAACACTCTCACCAGGAAGCTGCCACAGTGTGCCATCCGCATCCATGTAGAAGATAATAGTCGTGCACACTATATACGGAGATATCCATAACGCAGCCGGTCCGCAGATAAACATCAACATATACCAAAATAGGAAGCTAAAGTACAGAAGCCAGAATCCCTTAAGCTTCCTTCCCTTCATAAGTCTGCGTGATGCTCGAAGTGCTCCCCCTATCGTTGATTCACGCTTATCCGCAATGATAATCTTGGCAAACATAAACGTCGTTGCAACATACCACATAACCACCATACTTATAACGGTTATAATCACAACAGCCGCAATATGTGTCCCCGTCTGATTGACAAATACCTTTCCTGCAAGCACATACAAGAGCTTCTGCACAGCATTAATCACAAATGTAATAAATCCCAGCACCACGCCTGTCATTATAAAGCAAAGTGTATCTGAGCCTTCCTTGAATCCGTAAAAAATATCTCCAACACTACCCTTAAGCCCGCGGCAGATATTAAGCATCAGCTTGGTTGAACCTATCTCAAACCAGAGCGAAACTATAATCGTCGCAATCAGCAGAAACATGGTCAGCATAACTCCGCATACAAGCTTCGGAAATGAAAATGCCACTCCTGTTCCAAGCATTCCGCCAAATACTCCTGCACAAAACAGCGTCATGCCTCCGCTGATTGCGGTAAATACCCACATTAAAACCTTAATTGCAATCGTTATAAAATAGGCAGCTATAACAATGGAGTAACGTCCGAGGAGCGTACGCCTTGCCAGTGCCTTGCATTCCTTAATTCTTAACATTTATATAACCTCTGTCTGTCTAAAGCTGCATTAACAGCCTTACATTCCGAATCTATAAAAATAATGATAGCTCTCTCTTCCCGCAAGTGCCAAAGCCAGCAAAATCACAGCAGCCACAATTAAGCTTATGACGATAGCTATAACTGATAGGATATTGCCTGCAAGCGCCTGATTATTCATCCTCTTGTCTCCTCTTGATAACCATGAAAATGTTATCGAGAGTCCAGCTAGCAGCGGTGTCGGTATGACTACGATGCTGCCAAGCACCGCCAATATGCCAAATACAAGTGCCGCAAGACTCATGCCATTAGAGCCCGCCTTTATAGTGTTCATATTATCGCCTCTCATGTAAATGTTTTGTTATCCTAATACTCACCTAAGCGAATTGTTTGCATACCATGGGTGCTTGATAACCCCACAAGGTTTCTCCAAACATCCGACCTTTAGTAGTACTTCATAATAAATGTATAACACATATTGTGATAAGCCAATTATAACAGAATAATTGGCTATTTTGCATCATTCACAGAAAATTCCGGATTTTGTTCCAAAAGGTATTATTTTGGATCAACTGGTA
>CAVBGP010000063.1:0-11842 GCA_963595005.1 Acutalibacteraceae bacterium
ACGGCAAGAAGGGCGGTAGCCCGGATTGCTCGTTACATGGCAGGATTGCGAGAGCACGTTAGTGCGAAGCAATCCGTACTTTTATTATGTGTTATGCCCGCAAACACGCAGGTATGGATATTTTTTAATATGGTATCAGAATTTCCAGCCTATTGGGACAAAATACTCCTCAAATTTCTCTATAGCATAATTATCCGTCATGCCGGATATATAATCACATACGGCTCGCTCCATAGGGATTCCCTCATCTATAAGCCTGCGGTATTCGGAGGTAAGTGCATCGGGATGCTCCATATAATGATTGAACAACAGCTCAATCATACGCTTCGCCTTGTCTTCTTCCTCCTTCGCCTTACCACCGGTATACAGATGCTCAAACATCCATTTTCTGAGTGATTTCATAGTTTCATCTATCTCCTCACTCATAACAAGTCTGTCCTTGTCAATGCTGTTGTTAATAACATCATTAATAAGAGTACCTAGTCTGTCATGTACATTCATGCCCAGTACTTCACGAAACTTAATCGGCAGTGCCTCTTCAGTTATAAGTCCGGCTCTGATTGCATCATCTATATCATGATTAAGATAGGCTATCTTATCAGATAAGCGCACAGCCTGTCCCTCCATGGTGGAAGGCTTTCCGGTGGTGCGGTGATTGCGTATTCCGTCAAGAACCTCCCAGGTAAGATTAAGTCCCTTGCCTTCCTTCTCCAGTACCTCACACACTCGTACAGACTGCTCACTATGCACGAAGCCGTCACTGCACAGACGATTTAATACTGCCTCTCCAGTATGACCAAAGGGCGTATGTCCAAGGTCATGTCCAAGTGCTATAGCCTCTGTAAGATCCTCGTTGAGTCTCAGTGCCTTGGCTATAGTTCTTGCTATCTGCGATACCTCAAGAGTATGAGTAAGTCTGGTCCTGTAATGATCGCCCTCGGGTGCCAAGAAAACCTGAGTTTTATGCTTAAGTCTGCGGAAGGACTTGCAGTGTATAATGCGGTCTCTGTCCCGTTGATATACAGGCCGCACCGGATCCTGAGGTTCAATACGTACCCGGCCCTTAGACTCTGCCGACAAAGCAGCATAAGGGCTCAGTATCTCCCTTTCCTCTGCCTCAAGCATTTCTCTTATACAGCTGTAATTCTTGATATCGTTCATGATTCGAAGTGTTATTAATCGCTGCTGCAAACATCCTACAGCTCGTGATAATACGGACAGATATTCTCGAAGCTTCCGTCCTTCATGCGAAAGCCCTTTGGTATTACTCCAAGCTGCTTAAAGCCAAGTCTCTCATAGAGATGTCTTGCGTGTATATTACTCTCAACTACTGCATTAAACTGCATCACCCCAAAGCCCAGGCGCTTTGCCTGTGTCAGACAGTCAGATACGAGGCTTTCGCCTATATGCATGCCACGAAGCTTAGAGTCAACAGCATAGCTTGCATTTGCAATGTGCCCACACCTGCCGACATTGTTCGGATGCAGTATATACATACCTACTACTTTACCATTATCTACGGCAACACCGCAATAGCTCTGTGCCTCAAAAAATGTCTTTCCGCTTTCCTCATCAAGGTAATTCTCCTGCGGAAAGGCAATTCCAGCTTCAACAACCTCGTTCCATATACGTACCATATCCGGTATATCTGATTTTGTGTACTCTCTTACTTCCATAGCTATATTTTACAACCTTATGATATTGTAACTACCCTACTTTAATTTTAAACTTTGCCTTTTGGGACAAAATCATTCCAAGCACTATTGATTCCGCAGCCAAAGTTCCAATAACTGCACCCATAGCTCCATATAGATTGTGGATATTCACAGCGTCAAATACTATAAAGAGAACATCTTCAACCAATCCAATGGCAACATATATTATATATGCCGATTATTATATGCTGACTTAGAAATTAGTCCTTGTAGCCTTAGGATCAAAGCCTGCGTCTTTAAGAGCCTTGACTATAGCTTCTCTATGCTCATGTCCGTATGCCTCCATAGTTATGGTAAGCTCAACTGCGGCATTTCTGTTGATTGATACAAACTGGTTATGCTCAAGCTTTATGACATTTCCATTAGCCTTAGCAATAACAGATGAAACCTTATTAAGCTCGCCCGGCTTATCCGGAAGCAGAACGGATACAGTAAATATGCGCTCTCTGAACACAAGTCCCTGCTTAACTACCGAGCTCATGGTTATAACATCCATATTGCCGCCTGAAAGCACACTTACAACCTTCTTGTTCTTACAGTCTATGTGTTTGAGTGCGGCAACTGTAAGGAGTCCTGAGTTCTCAACTATCATCTTATGATTCTCGACCATGTCGAGGAATGCTTCAACAAGCTCAGCATCGCTTACCGTGATTACAGAATCAAGGTTTTCCTGAAGATATGGAAATATCACCTGACCGGGAGTCTTAACCGCAGTACCATCAGCTATAGTATTAACCTTAGGGAGAGTTACAACCTTTCCTTCCTTAAGTGAAGCTGTGAGGCAGGCTGCACCTTCAGGCTCAACACCTATGACTTGTATGCGAGGGTTAAGCAGCTTAGCAAGAGTCGATACTCCTGTAGCAAGTCCGCCTCCGCCTACCGGTACCAGTATAATGTCAACCAGTGGGAGCTCCTTATATATCTCCATTGCAATGGTGCCCTGTCCTGTTGCAACAGCCGGATCATCAAATGGATGTATAAATGTGTATCCGTGTTCCTTTGCAAGCTCAAGCGCATGCTCGCAGGCCTCATCATATACATCTCCGTGCAGCACAACCTCTGCACCAAGAGCCTTGGTACGATTAACCTTGATTAGCGGTGTTGTTGTAGGCATAACTATAACAGCCTTGCAGCCATAGCTTTTAGCTGCATAGGCAACTCCCTGTGCATGGTTGCCTGCAGATGCTGTTATAAGTCCGTTGGCTCTGTCCTCATCTGACAAGGTGCTTATCTTATAATAAGCGCCTCTTACTTTATATGCACCGGTGCGCTGCATGTTTTCAGGCTTAAGATATACCTTGCCGCCTGTCAGCTCACTGTAATAATCTGATTGTATAAGATCTGTATTAAGTGTAACATTTTTAACAGCCTCACAGGCTCTCTCAAATGCCTCTATTGTTAGTTCAGTCATTATATGATTTCCTCTTTACTGCAAAATAATGCCAAATACAAAAGCTGACTGCATGTTGTCATGCAATTGTGCTTCTGTATTTGGCAACTTAAACTAAAAGTATGGATTGCTGCATGCTTACGCACTTCCACAATTCTGTCCTATAACGAGCAATCCGGGCTAAAAGCCCTTCTTGCCGTACATGGCTGGTTGTCAAGTGTCTACGCTTTCATGCGTGTAGATACACAGTACGCATAGACGTTTAACAGCGTATTTACCAATATAATCCCTGTAAAACCTCCTGCTGTATCTATCAGTACATCCTTTACCTGTGAGCTGCGTCCCGGCGTGATAAGCTGTATGCTCTCATCAATCACTGCTACTGCCAAAACAAGAAGCAGGACATAGCTCCAATGATAAAGACTTGGTGTTTCTTTTAAAAGCTGCTTACAAGCTTCCTTGCGCATACTGGTAATGCCCTGTGGATATATATTACCTGCTGCAGCTTTATCCCCAATACTATCGGTCTTAGCTCCATACTGATGAAACCTCGCAATCAAATTGGCACTCATCAGCATTCCTAATATAGCATATTCCGTAAAATGTGCAAGCTTGCGCACTATAAAATCAGTAACAGCGCCTTTTCCGAAAAATATCTCAAGCACAGGCTGCACCAGCTGACCTATGAATCGACTCTCCTCTGATGAAGCTGTGGCAGGTATCATGGAATGAATCCATATGAAGGCTATCCAGCAGACAAGCAATATATTAAGTATCTTAAGTCTATTATTTCTCTTGGCTGTATTACGCATTACTCCATTACTGCATCATAGATGCCCTTGATTGCTGCCTCATAGTCAACATCATCAACACCTATAATGATATTAATCTCGGTTGAACCTTGATCAATCATCTTGATGTTTATACGGCTGTCCGCAAGTCCCTTCATAACGCGGGCCGCAGTACCTCTTGAATAAGCCATACCCTGACCTACGACAGCTATAAGTGCCAGATTATCTTCTACAAAGAAACGATCCGGCTTAAGCTCTTCTCTGATGGCCTCTATAATCTCATCACGATGCGGTGCAAAGTGTGTAGTCTGGCATATAACTGATATTGTATCAATGCCGGTCGGCATATGCTCAAAGGAAACTCCCTTGTCTGCAAATATCTTAAGCAGTCTCATGCCAAAGCCAATTTCTGAGTTCATTGAGGATTTCTCAATAAGCACGGCAGTAAAGCCCTTCTTGCCTGCAATACCTGTAACCTTATTACGGCGAGGTATGCGCGGAAGCTCTGATGATATAAGTGTTCCCGGATCCTCAGGTCTGTTGGTGTTGCGTATGTTAATCGGTATGCTTGCCTTGCGTACCGGGAATACGGCATCCTCATGCAAAACCGAAGCACCCATATAGCTAAGCTCTCTGAGCTCTCTGTAGCTAAGTGCCTCAATCGGAGCCGGATTCTTAACTATCCTTGGATCTGTTGAAAGCATGCCTGATACATCAGTCCAGTTTTCATACATATCGGCTATGACAGCTCTTGCAACTATAGAGCCGGTTACGTCAGAGCCGCCTCTTGAAAATGTGGTAATAGTTCCGTCTGGCTTAGCACCGTAGAATCCCGGAATTACAACGTATTCCATGCCTGTAAGCTTGGCATTAAGGTCACGGTTAGACTCCTCACTAAGATACTTGCCATTTTCATCAAAATGCACGCACTCAGCTGCATCAAGGAACTTAAAGCCCAGGTAAGCTGCCAATATCTTGGAGTTAAGATACTCGCCGCGGCTTGCCATATAATCCTTCTCCGGATGCTTAGCCAGATGCGCATCAATAACATCTATCTCGGCATCAATATCAAAATCAATACCAAGCTCAGCTATAATGCTTGAAAATCTGTCTCTTATCTGTCCCAAGCCAAGTCTGTAATCCTGTCCCTGCTCTGCAGAATAATAGCAGCTGTAGAGCATATCCGTAACCTTGGTGTCATCCGGATAACGCTTGCCGGGAGCAGAGGCTACAACATACTTTCTAACCTCTCTGGACTTGATAATATCATGAACCTTCTTAAACTGAGCGGCATCGGCCAAGGAGCTTCCGCCAAACTTACAAACATATCTCTGCATCTCAATAATTCCCCGTATAAACATCCATGCCTACGAATTCTGAGGCACCATATATAATAAAAGTACGGATTGCTACGCGCTTACGCGCTCTCGCAAGCCTGAGTCCTGAAATTATAATCTGTCTACATTTACAAATGAATTAAGCCTTGCTTACAAACTCACTGTCAATATCAAGTGTTGAGAAGTAATCCTCCATGGTCTGTGCACGTCTGATACAGGTGACGCTGTGATCCTTGTGCATAAGCAGCTCTGCACTTCTTAATTTGCCATTGTAGTTATATCCCATAGAATGACCATGAGCACCGGCATCCTCGATAACAAGCAAATCGCCATACTCAACCTTAGGAAGCTCTCTGTCTACTGCAAACTTATCGTTATTCTCGCAAAGTGAGCCTACTACGTCAACCTTAATCTCATTAGGAGCATCCTCTTTGCCGAGAACTCTTACATGATGATATGAGCCATAGATAGCAGGTCTCATAAGGTTGCAGGCTGTTGCATCAACTCCCACATAATCCTTATAGATATGCTTCTCACCTATAACCTTGGTTACAAGATAGCCGTAAGGGCCTGTGATATATCTGCCCATCTCTGTAGATATGGATATCTCCATGCCGTTAGCCTCAACCACCTCGGTATAAGCCTTATGTACGCCCTCACCAATCTTAGCTATATCGATAGTCGGCTCGCCCGGTCTATATGGTATGCCTATACCGCCTGAGAGATCAACAAAGGATATCTCAATACCAAGTTCATCTCTGAACTTAACTGCGATATTAAAAAGCTCTCTAGCAAGACTCGGATAATAATTATTGTCAAGTGAGCAGCTTGCAACCATTGAATGTATACCGAAATGCTTAACACCCTTAGCCTTAAGCTTGGTGTAAGCCTCCTTAAGCTGCTCGTAGGTCATACCAAACTTAGAGTCATATGCATGTCCCATGATACCGTTAGTATTTTCAAAGCTGCCCGGGTTGTAACGGCAGCAGATGGTATCAGGTATCTCTCCTGCTCTCTCAAGCTGCTCAATCTGAGTAACATCATCAAGATTGATGATAGCACCAAGCTTGATTGCCTCCTGATACTCGTCAATACGTGTCTCATTAGAGCTGAACATGATATTATGTCCGTTTATGCCGCAGCGGTCAGACATAACCAGCTCAGGTATAGATGCACAGTCAGTTCCGCAGCCTAAGTCTCTGAGCACTCTCAATATGCCCGGTGTAGGTGTAGCCTTGACGGCAAAATACTCCTTGTAGCCCTTGTTCCATGAGAATGCATCATATAAAGCCTTAACGCAGTTAACGATGCCTTCCTCATCATATACATAAAACGGTGTGGGATAGCTCTCCTCCCACTTAAGCACATCACTCTTTGAAAATGGTAATCTCTCTCTCATTAGTCTTCCTTACTTCTATAATTAAATTAAAATCCCAGCATATCCTTCATGCCATACAAGCCTGCCGGCTTACCAACAACATAATCAGCTGCCTTTAGTGCGCCCTCGGCAAACAATACGCGGCTTTCTGCCTCATGCTTAAGAGTCAGTGTCTCAGAGCCGTTAGTTATAATTATCTCATGGGTTCCTACCTCATTGCCAAGTCTAAGTGCATGTATGCCTATCTCATTAGGCTGTCTTACTGCATGTCCCTCTCTGCCGTATACATATACAGCATCCGGTCTGACCTCCTTGATGACATTTGCAAAAATCAAAGCTGTGCCGCTTGGTGCATCTGCCTTGCGGTTATGATGCTTCTCGATAATCTCAATGTCTGCTTCCGGAAATGCAGCCGCAGCCTTCTTAACAAGCTCTGCTAAGACTGCAACTCCGACCGAGGTGTTGGCAGCAAGGAATACAGCTGTGTTCTCAGTAGCCTTCTTAATCATGGCCTTGTCATAGTCAGTATGACCTGTGGTAGCTATAACAACCGGAAGCTTTCTCTTGATGCAGTACTCAACAAGAGCCTGAGTACCCTCGTGATTGGAAAAGTCTATAACACAGTCAGCCTCTCCCTTATAATCCTCAAGCGAGGGATACTTATGATTAGCTTCATCAAGCTCAAAGCTTCTGCTCACAAGAGCAACTGCCTCAGCATCGAATTTGCCGCTCTCAATGGCATTAATAACATTCCTGCCCATGGTGCCGTTTGCACCGTTTATGATAATCTTCATATGTCCAGGTATCCTCCCCGATATATGCATTTAATAGTGATTGATTCTTGTTTTGCCCGGACACCGGCTGCAGCCGGTATGCATTGGCATTGCAAGCTGTCATCATTTATTGCTTATTGCAAAGTCAGATAAGACCAAGTCCCTTCATAATGTCAAGCATCTGCGCCTTCTTGGTTTCTGACATCGGAACAAGCGGAAGTCTCACATAATCCTTGCAGTAGCCCATAGCAGCCATAGCAGCCTTGACCGGGATAGGATTAACCTCAGAGAACAGTGCATGTATGAAAGGCAGATACTTAAGCTGTATATCCAAAGCACCCTTAACATCACCGTCAAACCACTTCCTGCACATAGCGACTGTCTCAGCCGGGCACGGATTAGATAAAACAGAGATAACTCCCTTGCCGCCAAGAGACATAATCGGGATAACCTGATCATCATTACCAGAGTATATAGCCATATTATCGCCTACAAGTCTTGCTGTCTCTGCTACTGAAGAAAGATCTCCGTTTGCTTCCTTAACGCCTGCGATATTTTCATGCTCTGAAAGCTTAGCCAAGGTCTCTGAGGTGATATTGATGCCGGTACGTCCCGGAATATTGTAGAGGATAATCGGTGCTGTAGCCGCGTCAGCAATAGCTGAAAAGCTTGCAATAAGTCCTGCCTGAGTGGTCTTATTATAGTAAGGTGAAACTGCAAGGCAAGCGTCTGCACCATGCTCGCAGGCAAACCTTGTAAGCTCAATGCTGTAGGCAGTATCATTAGAGCCTGTGCTTGCTATCATAGGCACTCTCTTGTTGATACGCTCTGCTGCAAATGCGATTGCATTTTTATGCTCATCATCAGTAAGAGTTGCACCCTCTCCTGTTGTTGCAACAACAACAAGTCCGTTAATGCCCTGCTCTATCTGCCAATCAATAAGTCTTCCATATGCCTCATAATCAATGCCGTTCTCATCAATAGGTGTGATAAGTGCGGTAGCTGCTCCTTCAAATACAGGTTTCTTGCTCATATTAACTCCTTCCACAACAACAAAGGCGAATCAACACGCTATGTATTGATTCGCCCAATAATCACAATCGAATTATCTGATCGTCTCTAATCGGTCGGTAACTAATACATAGCTCTCCGCTTACATTCGTAAGACCGTCAGATATAAACCGATAGCCCAACGCCTAAGCGACAGTCACACAGATATTGTCCGCATGCCCAGGATAAGCCTCGCCAAGCTCATCCTTCGGCGGTTTCCCCTTTCTCTTATGTACCGGCTGTATGCGTAATCAGCCTTCGGCACAATGATACTCTTGTCAACCGCACCTCTATCCTTTAATACTCGCGGCAATCAGGCACTGCATCTCAATCCTGAATCCAATGAACTATACGGCTTAAATCAAATCCGGATTAATCCCCAATCACCGTTCAAAATTCAATTAAAGTTATACTAGCACAACTTATAGCTCTTGTCGAGTAGAAACTATATAGTCTTATTGCTATGTATTAAATAGAATGTGCTTGGCACATTCTCGCGCACTCGGCGGAGCGACTTTACTTCATAGGGCGCAAATTCCTATGAAGCAAAAAATTTCCCTTCATAGGAAACAACCATGCCTATGAAGGGAAACCATTACTCTTTAGATATAAACTTCTTTTCCGATTGATATTTCTTTACTTCTTAACTTCTCACTTATTGGGACTCTTGATATGTGGTGCCTGCGAAAATGCAGGCATTGGTTTACTTCTTGAGACTCTTACCCAATTTATCTGTCTCTAAGATTGCCTTCTTGAAGGCTTCCTTCTCGATAGTATAAGGAACTGTGCACGGAGGCATGCCCCACTCGATAAAGGTTGCTGCCTTATCTATAAGCTTATCAACATCAGCAAGGTCAAGCTCAATGTCATCCATGCAGATAGGAAGGTCGATAGCCTGGTAGAACTTAATAAGCTCGTCTCTAACCTCAATCTGATTATCAAAGGTCAGCATAACCAGGAGACCAAGTGCAACAACCTCGCCATGGAGATGGTGCTCTGCGCCCTTGCAGACGGTACTGCCATAGTAGAAGGCATGTGCGAGTGAGCTGTTGTAATAATACGGAGGATTCTGCAGTGCTCCCGCTGTAAGGTTAGAGCAAAGTCCTGTCGTAATAATAACGCTCTGTGCAACCTCTTCCATCTCCAGACCAGGTGTTTTAGTCTTAACCTGATTATATGCCTGAACACCATTGTTCAGCAAAGTCTCAGTAATACATGGTGCAATCTGTATACCGAGAAGCGGTGTATGTGTAACCTTCTTCTCTTTTCTGGGTACTCTTGAGTCAAACTCAGTCTCATACTCCTTAGCAAGAGCATCACCTATGCCTGCCCAGAAATAATCTGCCGGTGAATCAGCTACTATATTGGAGTTTATAAATGTATGAGCCGGGCAGCGCTTAAGATAGCAGTTATCTCTTGCAGAACCATCCGGATAATACATGATGGATATAGATGTTGAAGGAGCACAGTTAGATGACAATGTCGGGAAGGTATATACAGGCTTACCAAGCTTGTCTGCTGTACATTTGCTTGTATCAAGAGCTCTTCCGCCGCCTACAGCAAATATCATATCAGCATTCTTAACCTCCGGCATAGCCATAAGCATCTCAACATTTTCATAGCTTGCCTCTCCGCCGTACCATATAGGGTCTGTAAGCTCCATGTCAGTTCCCTTAAGTGCCTCAGTTATAGCCGGATAAGCCTTAGATAACGCAGTCTTACCTCCTATAACAGCTGCTTTGGTTCCTGACTGACGAACAAGCTCATATACATGCTCGTAGCAGTCTGTACCGATGGTCCATGCAGAAAGGTGCATCCTCTTCATAATCTTAATCCTCCCGATAAATATAGCTAAATAGTATCAATGTAATTGTTTTAGGAAAATGTATCCCGCTGTGTCTCTTTAATCATTAGAGTGCGGCGGTTATTAATTCATTGATCCTAAAGCATTAATATTAATCTGACAACATTTCGTAGTTCACTTGTGTGATGTCGTAACTGATAATACCTTTATGCACATATGATGTCAATGAAGTTTTGCTGTTTCGTGTACGATTTGTCGATAGAGTACAAGGTTGCGAGGTGTTATTTGTGCAATATTAATATATCAATACGTCAAAGTGCTATATTTTACTAATTTAACAGAATATATCCGCAAGCTGTTTTTGAGACATTTAGCATCTTTTCACGGTGGTGATGTGATGTCTTATTGATTATTTTGGATTACCATGTATAATGTCTACTGTAGCGAATAGCTATAAAAACATATTTACAAGACAGCGCATAGTATAAAAGTGACGGATTGCTTCGCACTTTTTCATCACCCCACGTATATGCGCAGTATAAGCTATTCACTATCTATAATAAAAGTACCGGAAGGAATTACACTTATGAAAAAATATGTATCATTAGCAGAAGAAACCGCAGAAAATCTGCGGCAGATGATAGTACTTAGCGATACGTATAAGTCCGGTGCAGCTCTTCCTAGTGAAACCAAGCTTGCCGAGATGCTTAATGTAAGCCGCACCTCAGTCAGAGAAGCAGTCAAGATACTTATAGCCGAAAATCTGCTTGAGATACGTCGTGGAGTAGGAACCTTTGTCAAGAGTAATCCCGATATAGCCTCCGGTAAGTTTGATTCCATATATCTTAGTGGTAAGAAGCAGGATCTTAAGGACTCACTTAAGCTTAGATATGTACTTGAGCCTGCAATGATAGGCATGGTTATAGATAATGCTACTAATGAAGAGCTTAAGGATATATATGAGCTTGAGAAGAACTGCCGTGAGGCAGCAATTGCCAGCGGCAGTCATCTGACTCCGGAATTTTCAAAACTGGATGTGGAATTTCATAAAGCACTGGCTAAAGCCACACACAATCATGTATATGAACAGCTTACCCCGCTTTTACATCAATCTATAGCTATAATAGGCAAATCAGTCAGGGATAAGGTTCTCACAAAGTACCTGCTTGAAAACGCCATAGAGAATCATGCCAATATTGTTGAATGCATACGTAAGAAGGATTATGAAGGGGCTAAGATGTACGCTCAGCTGCATGTATACAATGCAACCGGACTTATGAAGGAAAACTGATGCTCCTATATTAAAAATCCACCGAGACAGACACTTTTTTATTGTCAGTCCCGGTGGTTATTTTAGACTATCTAGTACATCGAATAATAAATAAACAACCATGCCTACGTATTCGTAGGCACCACATATAATAAAAGTACGGATTGCTTCGCGCTTTAAGCGCTCTCGCAATCCTGCCCTGACAAGCTACACATGCGTTTCGCTTGTTGCCGCGGCATTCGTCAGAAACTTGAGCAAGCTCTAGTTTCTTCCTCATTGCTCGCGCATATTCGCATTCCGGGCTATCGCCCTACATTGCTCATACAGGGCAGGT
>CAVBGP010000064.1:0-11803 GCA_963595005.1 Acutalibacteraceae bacterium
ATAAGCTAAGGTTTATTTATGTATGGTTAAACTAATGTTATCAATACATCATTGTTGGAGAAATAGTAAGAAACTATGCACTGGTTTGATTTTATAAAAAGTTTATATTTTTTATAAAAATTTTATAGACGGGTCATAACAGCTACATATTTGTTCGATATTATATGCGTGTAAACAGAAGAGATGAGAAAAATTATTAGATGATCCCCTAAAAACAAACCTTTCAAAAAAACAGGCGCCAAGCGGTGCCTGTTTTTACGTGCAAAAATTTATTTATATCAAAGCGCTGCTCACTGGTTCACGTAAATAAAAATATATGATAGAATCACGACATATAGCCTTATTGGGCTTAGGCGGAAGTTTCTATTTATAAGAGAGAGCTCCGCGGGGTTAGTTATTGTATATGCAAGAGGGAGATTTAAGTCATGGCAAGCATTGATTTAACAAAGTACGGCATAACAGGTACGAAAGAGATCGTATACAATCCGTCGTACGAGCAGCTGTTTGACGCTGAAAATGATGCGGCACTCACAGGCTACGAAAAGGGCAGGTTAACTGAGCTGGGCGCAATGAATGTAATGACCGGCATTTACACCGGACGTTCACCTAAGGACAAGTACATCGTTGTTGATGACAACTCCAGGGACACTGTATGGTGGAATTCCAAGAGCTATCCCAATGACAATCATGAGCTGTCTGAGGCAAACTGGAAGGTGCTCAAGGATATAGCTCGCCGTGAGCTTTCCGACAAGAAGCTCTATGTAGTAGACGCATATTGCGGTGCGAACAAGGATACACGCATGGCAGTGCGCTTTATTGTAGAGGTTGCATGGCAGGCACATTTTGTTAAAAATATGTTTATTAAGCCGACAGAGGAGGAACTTAGCTCCTTTGAGCCGGACTTTGTTGTATATAATGCATCCAAGGCAAAGGTTGAAAACTATAAGGAGCTCGGACTTAATTCAGAAACAGCAGTAGCCTTCAATATAACCAGCAGAGAACAGGTTATCATCAATACCTGGTACGGCGGCGAGATGAAGAAGGGCATGTTCTCAATGATGAACTATTATCTCCCGCTAAAGGGTATCGCTTCTATGCATTGCTCTGCCAATACTGACATGAACGGCGAGGACACAGCCATATTCTTCGGTCTGTCAGGAACCGGCAAAACCACGCTTTCAACAGATCCTAAGCGTCTCCTTATAGGTGATGACGAGCATGGCTGGGATGATAACGGAGTATTTAACTTTGAGGGCGGCTGCTATGCCAAGGTTATCAACCTTGATAAGGAATCAGAGCCGGATATCTACAATGCAATTAAGCGCAATGCTCTTTTGGAAAATGTCACTGTAGATAACGACGGCAAAATCGATTTTGCAGATAAGAGCGTGACCGAAAATACACGAGTATCTTACCCTATAGATCATATTAAGAATATCGTACGTCCGGTATCAAGCGCACCGGCTGCCAAGCATGTCATATTCCTGTCAGCAGATGCCTTTGGTGTATTGCCGCCGGTATCAATACTTACGCCTAAGCAGACTGAGTATTATTTCTTATCAGGCTTTACGGCTAAGTTAGCCGGTACAGAGAGAGGCATAACAGAGCCTACACCTACATTTTCAGCATGCTTTGGACAGGCCTTCCTGGAGCTTCCTCCGACGAAATATGCCGAGGAGCTTGTTAAGAAGATGAAGCAAAGCGGAGCCAAGGCTTATCTTGTTAACACAGGCTGGAACGGCACCGGCAAGCGTATATCCATTAAGGATACAAGAGGTATCATTGATGCGGTTCTTAACGGCAGTATTGATAAGGTACCTACCAAGCATATACCGTATTTTGACTTTGAGGTACCGACCGAGCTTCCGGGGGTTGATGTGAGCATACTTGATCCTCGCGATACCTATGCTGACAAGGCAGAGTGGGAGACTAAGGCCAAGGATCTTGCAGAACGTTTTATCAAGAACTTTACGAAGTATGAGTCAATCGAAGGCGGCAAGGAGATAGAGGCTGCAGGCCCGAAGCTGTAAGCGAGAAATTGTAAGCAGGCTTCTTCCTCATTGCTCGCGCAGCAATAAGCTTTACCTTCATTGCACTTGTTGCCGCAGTATTTGTTAGATGTTTGACCAGGCTAATTATAATATAAAAACCGTCATGTACATGAAGATGATTCGTGTGCATGGCGGCTTTTCTATATATGAATAGTGATTATTGATAAAATTTTACAAAAAATATATATAAATACTTTAACTTTGTGGCAAAATGTGATAAAAGAATCTTGTGTGAGTCGTTGTCCTAGTGGCAACGGCTAATTATTAACACATAGGGGAAAGAAGGAGAGGTTATGCAGTATTTTTCAGTAGTGGCTGCTGTGCTTGCACTTGTTTTCGCATGGGCTATGGCTTCATACGTTATCAAGCAGGCAGAGGGCAGCGAGAGGATGGCAGAGCTTGCAGCAGCAATTCACGGAGGCGCTAAGGCATTCTTGTTTGCTGAATACAGGGTTTTAGTTATCTTTATTGTAGTTTTATTCGTATGTATTGCTGTAGGTATATCACCGTTCACAGCTGTTGCATTCCTGTTTGGTGCAATTTGCTCAATCGCAGCGGGCTATGTTGGTATGAATGTGGCAACCAAGGCTAACGTAAGAACAGCCAACGCAGCCAAGGAGAAGGGCATGGAGGGTGCTCTTAAGGTGGCATTCCGCGGAGGCTCTGTTATGGGTATGTGTGTTGCAGGACTCGGACTTCTCGGTACATCTATAGTATATCTTATAACAGGCAGTACAGATGTTATGATGGGTTACTCATTAGGAGCTTCATCTATAGCACTGTTTGCCCGTGTAGGCGGCGGTATCTATACTAAGGCAGCTGACGTAGGAGCTGATCTTGTAGGTAAGGTTGAGGCAGGCATCCCGGAGGATGACCCGAGAAACCCTGCTGTTATCGCTGATAATGTAGGTGATAATGTAGGTGATGTTGCCGGTATGGGAGCTGACCTCTTTGAGTCTTATGTAGGAGCTATCGTATCAGCCGTAACACTTGGTGCAGTAGCTGCCAATGTAGACACAGCTTCAGCTGTATTCTTCCCATTTGTACTTGCAGGCATAGGCAATATCGCATCTATTATCGGCAGTATGTTTGTTAAGGGCGGCGAGGGCACAAATCCGGCTAAGGCGCTTAATACAGGCTCATACTTTGCAGCAATAGTTGTATTTGTTGCATCAGTAGTGCTTTCCAAAGCCATGCTTGGCAGCTTCAGCTATGGCATCGCTATAATCGCAGGACTTCTGGTAGGCCTTGCTATAGGTAAGATTACAGAGGTTTACACCTCAGGCGACTATAAGTCAGTTAAGGAGATTGCAGAGTCATCACTCACAGGCTCAGCTACAACCGTTATCACAGGTGTATCTGTAGGTATGCTTTCAACAGCACTTCCGATACTCTTTGTTGCACTTGGCATCTTTATTGCTTATATCTGTGCAGGCGTATATGGCATCGCTCTTGCAGCAGTAGGCATGCTTTCAACAACAGGTATCACAGTAGCAGTTGATGCTTACGGACCGATTGCAGATAATGCAGGCGGTATCGCAGAGATGAGCCACCTTGATGAGAGCGTAAGAGAGATCACGGACTCACTCGATGCAGTCGGCAATACTACAGCTGCTATGGGTAAGGGCTTTGCTATCGGATCTGCAGCTCTTACGGCACTTGCACTCTTTGTATCATATGCTGAGGTTGCAAAGATAACCAACATGAATATCATGGATCCGCTGGTTATCATCGGACTCTTTGTGGGAGGCATGCTTCCGTTCGTATTTTCAGCATGGACTATGTCATCCGTATCTAAGGCTGCACACAGCATGATAGAGGAGGTTAGACGTCAGTTCAGAGAGATTCCCGGCATCATGGAAGAGAAGGCTAAGCCAGATTATACCAAGTGTGTAGATATCTCAACCAAGGCTGCACTCAGAGAGATGATTAAGCCCGGTGTTATGGCAGTTATCGCTCCTCTGCTTATGGGCTTCCTGCTTGGAACAGAGGCACTCGGAGGACTCCTTGCAGGAGCACTTGTAACAGGTGTGCTTATGGCTATATTCCTGTCTAATGCAGGCGGTGCCTGGGATAACGCCAAGAAGTATATCGAGGGCGGCAACTTCGGAGGCAAGGGCTCAGATGCACATAAGGCAGCAGTTGTAGGTGATACAGTAGGTGATCCATTCAAGGATACCTCAGGACCGTCTATCAACATCCTTATCAAGCTTATGACAGTTATCTCACTTGTATTTGCTCCGATTATCGCTAACTACGGCGGAGTATTAGTAAATCTTATAAACAAGTAAAATATACTATCTTGCAGGCATTAAAAAACTTATAATTTCAGGATTATAGGGATTCGGATGTGTCCGCATTAAGAAATTACAGAACCGGCTGTGCAGCAGTATTCACTGTTGTACAGCCGGTTTTTCAATACATAAAAGTGACGGATTGCTGCGCGCTTACGCGCTCCCGCAATCTTTTAAAAACAAAAGCCTCCTGCCATGAAGGCAGGAGGCTTGGTACGTCGAACCAATTACATGTGTTGAGCTTGGTTTAGTTGTCGCTTGCGTCATCACCTGACAAGGTAAATGTAAAGCTCTTACGTGCATCGTCATCGGATGCAAGATACTCGTCATAGGTGGTCATCTTATCAATGAGCTTGCCGTTACGTATCTCCATGATACGATTGGCGGTAGTCTCTGTTACCTGATGGTCTCTTGATGAGAAGAGGATAACACCCGGGAACTTGATAAGTGCAGAGTTGAGTGCGGATATTGATTCCATGTCAAGGTGGTCTGTTGGCTCATCAAGTATAAGTACATTGGAGCCGCTTATCATCATCTTAGACAGAAGGCAGCGCACCTTTTCACCTCCGGAGAGCACGTTGATACGTTTCATTCCGTCATCACCGGCAAAGAGCATACGTCCGAGGAAGCCTCTGACATAGGTGACATCCTTCTCAGGGCTGTACTGCATGAGCCAGTCATAGATAGTATCATCTCCGGCAAATTCCTGAGTGCTGTCCTTAGGGAAATAAGCCTGTGAGGTGGTAAGACCCCATTTATAATCACCCTCGTCCGGCTTAATCTCATCGGTAAGTATGCGGAACAGGGTAGTCTTAGCAAGCTCGTTAGGGCCAACAAAGGCTATCTTATCCTCTCTGCCTACAGTGAAGCTGATGTTATCAAGCACCTTAACGCCGTCTATGGTCTTAGACAGATTGGTAACAGTCAGAACCTCGTTGCCTATGCTGCGGTTAGGCTTAAAATCAATATAAGGATATTTACGGCTTGAAGGTCTGATCTCATCAAGCTCAATCTTCTCCAAGGCACGCTTACGGGAGGTTGCCTGCTTGGACTTGGAAGCATTTGCAGAGAAACGGGCGATAAATTCCTTGAGCTCCTTAATCTGCTCCT
This sequence comes from Acutalibacteraceae bacterium, assembly GCA_963595005.1. Lineage (GTDB taxonomy): Bacteria > Bacillota > Clostridia > Lachnospirales > Lachnospiraceae > Avilachnospira. Next base: position 5,456 of record CAVBGP010000064.1, read on the forward strand.
CCTTCTTGCGGTTAGCCTCCTTCATCTGTTTAATCATAAGCTGTGAGGACTCAACCCAGAAATCATAGTTTCCGGCATAGAGCTGTATCTTGCCGTAGTCGATATCAGCAATGGCAGTACATACCTTATTAAGGAAATATCTGTCATGAGATACGGTTATAATGGTGTTGTCAAAGTTAATCAGGAACTCCTCAAGCCATGCGATAGCATCGAGATCCAAGTGGTTGGTAGGCTCATCGAGCAGCAAGATATCCGGATTACCAAACAGCGCTTTGGCAAGAAGTACCTTAACCTTAAGTGGGCTTGGAAGCTCACTCATGAGCTTATAGTGCTCGCTTACGTCTACGCCAAGTCCTGAGAGAAGAGTAGCTGCATCAGTCTCAGCATCCCAGCCGTTCATCTCTGCAAATTCGCCCTCAAGCTCAGCTGCCTTAATGCCGTCCTCCTCGGAGAAATCAGGCTTCATGTATATAGCGTCCTTCTCCTTCATTATCTCATAAAGACGAGCATTGCCCATGATAACGGTATCAAGCACGGTGTACTCATCGTACTTGAAATGATCCTGTTCCAAGACTGACAGACGCTGGTCCTTGGATATAACAACCTCTCCGTTTGTTGGTTCAAGCTGACCTGAAAGTATCTTGAGGAAGGTTGATTTGCCGGCGCCGTTAGCACCGATAAGGCCGTAGCAGTTGCCCTCGGTGAACTTAATAGTTACATCCTCAAACAACGCCTTCTTGCCGACACGGAAGGTTAAATGTGAAGTTGATATCATTGCGGCTCCTTTCGTAGGTATGGTTGTGGGAGTGCTTAAAGCGCGAAGCACTCCGTGATTTTTATTATATGTGGTGCCTGCAAATACACAGGCATGGTTGATTATTCTGCTCTTACGTGTTCTAACAGTCAAGCACTGAGTATAGCAAAAGAAGCGTAGACTGTCCATATAAGAGCAATTGTACATGAATTGTATTTTATTATAAAATATAATTTGTTTGTTTGATATTATGATTGTATGGAAATGAATACTGGTGTAATATTACAAGACTATGTTAGCTTAAGCTAACATAGTGCACTACAAATTGAATCATATACTACAACAATACAGCTGATATATACAGGCTTTAGTATAGAAGCAATAGCTTATACGTCCCGGTATTCTTTACTTATGCGAGGCAGACAGACGGATGTATATAGACAAGCGTGCCTCGAAGCAGGCAAATGAATCAAAATCAGCGGAAAGGCGAGGCCTATGACAGCAGTGAGTATTACCATATCAGGTCTGCTCATGGCATTATGTATTATCGAATTTGTAATGCTGAGGGCAGACCGCAGCTCAAGGCATACACTCGGACATGATCAATTGACAGGTCTGTGCAGACTTGAGCATCTTATAGAAAAGAGCAAGGGCTTTAGTAAGGAACCAAAGCCAAGATGCATCATTTACATAGACATTGCAGATTTTAAGCTGGTAAATGAATTATTCGGCAGAGAAAACGGCAACAAGGTGCTTATAACACTTGCCGATGAAATCAGAGCGCACGCAGAGCCGGGCGTGCTCTACGGAAGAATGAACAGCGACTGCTTTGTGATGATAACAGACAAGAAGCCGGAGCTGGAGAGCCTGCTTAAAAGCATAGCACAAAGCTTTGAGCAAAAGACCAGCAAGCTTAATTACAGGATACAGCTTTATTTCGGGATATATGAGACAGTCGACTTTGATGAGCCGCTTAACAATATGTGCGATAAGGCTCATATAGCTGCAGCTACAGTCAAAAATGATACCCAGAATCGTATAGGATATTATGAGGATGCGATGATGTGGGAGGCATTGAGACAGAAGCGCATTATCGATGAGTTTGAACCGGCAATGCAAAACGGAGAGTTTCAGATGTATCTGCAGCCGCAGTTTACTGCAGGGGATGAATGCCTTATCGGTGCTGAAGCACTTGTAAGACGCATTAAGCCGGACGGAACAATAGTGCCGCCTGCAGAATTTGTACCTATATATGAGAAAACAGGGCTTATATGCCGCATAGACAGATTTATCTGGGAGCAGGCTGCAATGAAGCTTCGCGACTGGAAGCTTAGAGGCATAGACAGTCATATATCGGTCAACATTTCCCCGCATAATTTCTATTATATGAATGTATACGAGGAGCTGGTGGGACTGACAGAAAAGTACGAGATAAATCCCAAATCGCTAAATGTGGAGATTACTGAGACTGCTATTATGTCTGACGTACCGAATCTTAGAGATGGGATGAAGAAGCTTCGTGAGGCAGGCTTTATAGTTGAGATTGATGATTTCGGAAGCGGATATTCCTCACTAAGTGCACTAAAGGATATCAGTGCTGATGTTCTTAAGATTGACATGGGCTTTTTGCGTAAGACCGAGAACACAGAGAAGGGACGCGTTATACTTGAAACTGTTATAAGCCTCGCGAAGCAGCTTAAGATGTCTGTGATTACGGAGGGCGTTGAGCTTGCAGAGCAGGCAGATGGATTAAGGAAGATGGGCTGCGACTATTTCCAGGGATATTATTATTCCAAGCCTATAAGCGTAGACAGCTTTGAAAAACAATATATGCCTGAGCTTGACTCGAGAAAAGCGGATACACTTGAGATTGCATAAGCTGCAGTCCAAGTGTATTTTGCATTGTAATCAAAACAATGATAAAAAATACTGTGAAAAGACAACAATATGAATTGACAAATAATTAACACAGTGCTAACATAAAACTTGTTCAAGATAATGTAAAGATGCACAAAAACGACTACAAAATTTGTGCAAAACGACCAATGACGTGGTTGGCATTTTGGTCGAAATTAATATAACCAAGTATTTGGGAGGACAAAGCAATGGCACTTAAGAAGAAGACAATTCCTGATTTCCTTAAGATGAAGGAGAACGGTGAGAAGGTTACATGGATTACCAGCTATGATTATCTTACAGCTAAGTATGTAGAGAGAGCCGGCATGGACATGATTCTTGTTGGTGACTCATTAGGAATGGTTCAGTTGGGCTATGACACAACTTTCCCTGTAACCATGGAAGATGAGATGAGATGCTGCCAGGCAGTTAGACGTGGAGCACCGAACACCTTCATCGTTGGTGATATGCCTTACATGTCATATCAGGAGTCTGATGAGGAGGCTATCCACAATGCAGGCAGATTTGTTCATGAGTGCGGATGCGATTGCGTAAAGCTTGAGGGCGGCACAGACCTTATCGTTGAGCGTATGAGAGCTATTACACAGGCAGGTGTTGCAGCTATCGGACATATCGGTCTTACACCTCAGTTCATGGCTCAGATCGGTGGATATAAGGCTCAGGGTAAGTCAGCAGCAGCTGTTGAGAAGCTCATCACTCAGGTTAAGAAGCTTGAGGAGGCTGGTGCTTGGGCAGTTCTTATCGAGGGTGTTCCGGCTATCGCTGGTAAGGCAGTTCATGATGCTGTTAATATCCCGGTTTATGGTATCGGCGCTGGTTCTCACATGGATGGACAGCTTCTTATCTATGCTGATATGGCTGGTTACTATGATGACTTCACACCTAAGTTCGTTAAGAAGTACGCTGAGGTTGGTAAGGTTCTTCAGGATGCATTCACAGCTTATGCTGAGGATGTAAGAAGCGGAGCATTCCCAGAGGATGACAAGCACACCTACAAGATTTCTCCTGAAGAGGCAGCAGCTGTAGAGAAGCTTATGGAGAAGTAATTATCCCATCAGGATAAGTCTATAAACAGGTAATTGGGACCGCAGGGCTTATGTCTTGCGGTCCTTTAATATTATGCAGGATGAAGTCATGAATGAACTGGATACATTGAGAAATTGGGTAGAGGAAAGCAATAATATAGTGTTTTTTGGCGGAGCAGGAGTATCTACAGAGAGCGGAATCCCGGATTTCAGAAGCGTAGACGGTCTCTATAATCAGAAATACGATTATCCTCCGGAGACCATACTAAGCCATACCTTCTTTATGCAGCATACAGATGCATTTTATAAGTTCTATAGGGATAAGCTGATAGTGCACGGAGTAAAGCCTAACAATGCCCATCTGGCACTTGCTGCTCTGGAGGAACGCGGTAAGCTCAAGGCAATCATCACACAAAATATCGATGGACTGCATCAGGCGGCAGGAAGCAAAAAGGTGCTCGAGATACATGGCTCGACACTTCGCAACTATTGTATGAGATGCGGCAAATTCTATGGCGTTGAGGCTGTGGAAAATGCAGACGGCGTTCCGCACTGCGAGTGTGGTGGTGTTATCAAGCCGGATGTTGTGCTCTATGAGGAGCCGCTTGATAATGATGTGTGGATGGAGTCATGTGAGTACATTGCAGGCTGTGACATGCTTATTATTGGCGGAACCTCTCTGAATGTATATCCGGCAGCCAATCTTATAAACTATTACAGAGGCCATAAGCTGGTACTCTTAAATCGTGGCGTCACACCTTTTGACGGCCGCGCTGATTTGATTATCAGGGATAAAATCGGAGAGGTCCTGAAGATGTTTATTGGTTAATTTGAATTTATAAATGAATCATAATGTTAAAAGGGTAAAGCCATGCAAATTGATTTGACCGAAGGGTCTATTACGGGGACAATGCTGCGTTTTGCCGTGCCCATGATTTGTGGAAATCTTCTGCAGCAATTATACAACATTGTGGATACATTGATTGTCGGACAATATCTTGGAGCAAATGCATTGGCAGCAGTCGGGTCTGCATATTCATTAATGACATTTCTTACCTCTATTTTCATTGGACTTTGCATGGGAAGCGGTGCTATTTTTGCAATTCGCTATGGTGAGAAGAATATTGATAAATTGAAAGAGGACATGTACGTAGCGTTTATATTGACAGCAGGTTTGACCTTGATTATTAATTTGCTTATTTTCCGGAAGCTTGATATGATTCTGCATTTTCTTTCAGTGCCGGAGGATGTTTATGCTCTGATGCGCACATATCTGTGGGCAGTGTTCTGGGGAATCGTGGCAACCTTTCTGTATAATTATTACGCCGCCGTACTTCGGGCAGTAGGTAATTCCTCTGCGCCATTATTGCTACTTGGTATAGGAGCTGTTACAAATATTATACTTGACCTTGCTTTTATACTCATATGGCATATGGGTGTGGCCGGTGCTGCCTGGGCTACGGTAATTGCACAGTGGATAGCCGGAGTCGGACTTTTGGTTTATACCAAGGTTCGCTGTCCGTGGCTGAGTCTTGAACGTCGGCATATGCATATGCGCAGAGAGAGTATCAGTGAGATTACACAGGCATCTGTGCTTACCTGTTTGCAGCAGTCTGTTATGAATCTTGGAATTTTGATGGTGCAGGGATTGGTAAACAGCTTTGGCACTGTGGTTATGGCAGCATTTGCAGCAGCTGTCAAGATTGATGCCTTTGCCTACATGCCGTTACAGGATTTTGGAAATGCGTTTTCAACTTTTATTGCACAAAATTATGGTGCAGGCAAGCAGGACCGTATTAAAAAAGGAATTTGCAGTGCGGCATTGACATCTGTCATATTTGCGATAGCAGTATCTGTAATTGTTGTTGCATGCGCTAAACCGTTACTTCTGATTTTTGTTCATGCAGAGGAAATTCAGATATTGGAAGTCGGAATGTCTTATCTGCGCGTGGTCGGAGCCTTTTACTGCGGAATAGGAATCCTGTTTCTGCTATATGGATTGTATCGTGCGATTAACAGACCTGCGGTTTCGCTTGTACTTACTGTTATTTCGCTTGGAACACGAGTTGTATTGGCATTTTTGTTATCTGCAGTCCCGGCAATCGGAGTCACCGGCATCTGGTGGGCGGTTCCGATTGGTTGGTTTCTTGCTGATACAGCAGGTATCGCATGGTATTTATTAACCGTTCAGCGTCGAATTGTTAAGATGCATCATATATCCGATCAGGCAATGTAGATAATTGACTCCTGTTGAAAACAAGATATCAGCAAGTCTATAAGCAGATGGAGGTGTTAAATATGACAGCAGTAAAAGATTACACGGTATATATTGACAATAAGAAAAGGGTGACGCTGCGCGGAGCATTGTATCAGTATTACAATGTAAAAGAATATGATAATGGCTGTATTATGTTAGAACCAAGGGAATTGGTTGTTCCTGAGAGCATTTCAGCTGCTACTTTAAGAGATATGGATAAAGCTATCAGCAGTTTTAAAATGGATGAGGTTTCTCCGCCGATTGATTTATCTGATTTCTAAAAGGGCTTGAGTCAGATGTTTAATATAAGAATGGGGATTCCTGCAATGGAATCAATGTGGAACCGACTGTTTACAGGGCATAGAATATGAAATAGCCCTGCGGTCGGTTAACTT
>CAVBGP010000065.1:0-11602 GCA_963595005.1 Acutalibacteraceae bacterium
GGAATAGATTCACCCTGATAAAATCCCTTTTTTGTTTGTCCCGGAGCAAGCGCACTATATGCTCAGCAACAATTGTAATCAATTCGTCAAATTCTTCTCTATGCTCATGCAGATTCATAGAATTCCTCAATTTCCGGGATCGCATACGAGGAAAGTGCTGACAGGAACTGATTCAAAGTGTTCTCGATTTTGAAGAAATTCAAAAAGCTTTCCAGAAATGCAATCGTTGATTTCTTGTACTTTCGATTCTTCAAAACAAAAATAGCCGCTGTATCAGAATATCCTGATGCGAATTTTTTCATATAAGCGGCAAGAGCTGATTTACTGACATCCTCAATGGATTTGTAATTCTGAAGTATCTCCATTGTTTCAATCACCGGAATTGTTTCCTGAGTCAGAGCGATGCCGCTGTTCATAACACAGACATTGTTGATATTTTTCTTCTGTTCTGAAAGGGCAGAGGAGAGCACTTCAACGCGTTTACTAATCTGTGTTGTAAGTCCCTTTTGATTGTATAGTCTATAACCAACTACAATACCCTTTCCAGCCTCTGTATAATGGCTGATAATTTCGTTTTCACTGATAGGAATCAATCCAAATTTTGACTTCTTTGGCCGGTAATATAAGCCTTTTGTCAGGTGAACGAGCGTACCTTGCTTGCTCATTCGCTCCAGTGTCTTATAGAAAGTCATTTCCGGAACAGTGTCGAACGACTTCAGATATAACGTGCTTGCTTCCAGAAGCTTGTTTTCGGGTTCCAGTGCAATCGTTGCTTCGATATATTTTGTATAGCTGCTCATACGACACCTCCTCACCTATAAAGTATATGCAAAATCCTCATAATGTCAAGTAGAAATCATTTTTACTTGACCACCATTTCGTTTTATTCGCATTAGATAATAGCGGGCAGTCGCTTCTGAAAGAAGAGCAGCTGTCCGCTATGTATGATTTGATGATATTGAATTTTCCTGATCAACACATGGTGTCCTATACCGTCTGCCTATAGTATATGCAGGGTCCGCAAACCTAAACTTATTATGATTTTTGCTATCTCTTATCTTCGTTTCCTATATCTTTGATTTCAGCTGTTTGGCTTATCCTGAATTGTGCGTTCAATTAGATTCTGTTCTATGGCTGGATTCAGGTAGTTCTTGCGGAAGGTAGGCTTGTGTGAAAGTCCAAGTCGATGCATTAATTCTGCCGCTGATGCTAAAACGGCAGAAGCTTGACAACAAATCAAACTTCTGCCGTTTTCAATCTGTTCCAGATGCGATTCGAACGCACGACCTTCCGCTTAGGAGGCGGATGCTCTATCCTGCTGAGCTACTGAAACTTACATATAACTATACCAGTGCCTTAAGCTTTATATAAGTGCATATTACATAAGCTCTACGAGACTTTCTGCAGCATCATGCTTTAAGCACTAAACCTCACACATTACTGCGGATATTATCTTCGCTGTAAAGCACTTGCATAGAATAACACACTAAAGACTTATTGTCAAAACGCATCTTTGATTCTGCCGTATTTTACTGCATTTTCATTATTGCGTAGTTCACAATTCCTTGATTAAGTCATACCTAAAGCAGTACTTACCGCATTTGTGAATACTCTGATGCTGCATAGCACAGCCATCTTACACAGACTTATCCTTTCTTGAATTAATAAGCGGTATTATATTTGGCATCAATGCGCCTGCCACTATAATTACTGCGCCTATCGCCTGAGCCAAGCTCATTGTCTCATTATATATAAGTAAGCCTACCAAAGAGCCTACAACCACCTCTAATGCTGATAGTATACTGACAAGCGTACTGCTTATATAAGACGATGCGATAACAAACACATAATTTGCAACCAGAGTACATAATAAGCTTAAGATGACTATATTGCTTAGTACCGGTACTGCGGCCATACTTACAGCAGTATGCACCGCATTGAAATCCGTAAAAAAGGCCAGCATGCAGGCAGAGCCCAGAAAGCCATATACAACAAAAGTGTTTTTCCTGTATTCGCCCTCAAAGTACCTTGGTATTATAAGCTGAAGCCCGGCTCCAAAGCCATTTACCAGAGCGCATATTATGCCAAATATGTCCATCTTGGTGCCGCGAACGTCAAGCACATCTGACACAAGCACTGCACCCACAAGACAGATAATTATACTGATACAGTTTACTGTCTTTAATCTCTCCTTGAAAATGATGCGGTTTAGTAGACTTACCCATACAGGACATAAAAACATAAGCACCATTGCAACCGCAACCGGGATACGCTTTACAGCTATTGCATATGCCGTAAAGCTGATTCCGTAGCTAAAGCAGCCATAACAAAAGCATAATAGCAATCCCTTAAGATCTATCCTAAGCACTGCCCTGTCTAAAATATAGTTAAATATAAACAAACCGATGCCTGACACTATGCAGCGAAAAAAGGCTAAATCCTGTCCGCTTAATCCGTACGCATTTAGTGATCTTATAGGTATGGTCATAACGCCCCACAGCACAGGCGTCAATATAGCCAGTAGGATTCCCTTCTGTGTCCTGCTCATCCAGCTCACCTCTTAACTATTAGTCATCTTAACTTAAGCTTCTGTAAATGCATCCGTCCCAAGCTTTGCCTTCATGCGGCTTATGCTAAACGATATCTGCCCCATATTCAGGCAGTTACAAAAACTTAAATACTTATGCCTTTACACTTATATCAGGCTTCAATACTCAACATTTACATTGCCGGTAAGCCATATCCTGCACTTAAGTCTTCTGCCGGTCTGCGGCTCGCCCAATATATCATCCTTGCGTATGCACACCCAGAACTCCACATCGTTACAGCTAAGCTTGATAAACGCCAGCTTTTCCTCTGTAAGTTCATTGACGTGCTCGGCATAGTCCAGTATCTCGCCTATAACCGAATACTGATCACATTCCACACCACAGGGCATAAAGCTTTGCTCAACCAGTGAATACAGATCCTCTGACTCTATACGCTCAGATATCTGATTATACATGTCAATGTCAGCATCCAGCAGAGACTCATTAAACTCCGGCTCTCCGTCCTCTGATATAACAAGCGGATCATCCGGGTCAAACAAAGCCTTCACGTCATCAGCATTCATAGGATCCAAGGGATCCTGCTGAGGTACTACCGGAAGCAGTACAGTCGCTTCATTTGAAAATGCCGTAAGCGCTGTGCCTCTGAACTCGCTTATATTGTCATTTAGGCATCTGATTCTGTATCTTACAGGATTACTCATAAAGAAGATAAGTGAAAGACCGATATTGTATTCCTCAATTATCCCCGAGCAGGTGTCCGTCATGTTGTGTTTTTCCACAGTGCAGACTGCATTTGTGGAAACCTCTGGTCCGTCAAAATACGGGTAATAATACTGTATTTCTGAAAATTCCCCGCTGCTCTCTAATACTGCAGCACATATGCCTACAAATGCATTGACCGGTTGACGATACTCTAAAAGCACGGTCCCGTCACCTAGATCAAGCCGTGCTGTCAGATATTCCGGTTTTATAACCGAATTTCTTATAAATCTATATACTATGCCCTCGGTATTGTACTCCGAGAAGCCTGCTGCTCTTAAATAATTATGCATATTCCGTCACATTCGGATCGTTAATATATTTAATCTTACCTCCGAGTGCTGCTATCTTTTTCTCGAAGTCCTCATAACCGCGCTTAATATAGCCTATGCCGTCTATAGTGCTTATCCCGTCTGCCTGCAGAGCTGCTATAACAAGTGCAGCTCCCGCTCTTAGGTCAGGAGCTGAAAGTGATGCACCGGAGTATCGCTCTATACCGTCAACTACGGCAACATTACGTTCAACTCTAATGTCTGCTCCCATGCGGCGAAGCTCCTCAACATACTTGAATCGGTTCTCAAATATAGATTCTGTAACTATACTTGCACCCTCAGCAAGTCCTAAGGCCACCGTTATCTGCGGCTGCATGTCTGTCGGAAATCCTGGATAAGGCAGCGTCTTAACATCTGTATGGCGCTGCTTAACGCTTCCTATGACTCGTACTGCCTCGTCAAATTCCTGAACTGTATTGCCCATCTCGGTGAGCTTTGCACTGATTGACTCAAGATGCTTCGGGATGACATTTTTAATGAGGATATCTCCTCTGCAGGCAACAGCCATACACATAAAGGTTCCCGCCTCTATCTGATCAGGTATTATTGTATATTGAGTGCCATGCAGCCTCTGTACGCCCTTAATACGTATAGTATCGGTTCCTGCGCCCTTAATGCTTGCTCCCATGCTGTTTAGGAAGTTGGCAACATCAACGATATGAGGCTCTCTTGCAGCATTTTCCATAATAGTCTGACCCTCAGCCATGCAGGCTGCCATCATTACATTAATGGTTGCTCCTACCGATACCACATCAAAATATATATGTGCGGCCTTCAGCTTATCCGCCTTGGTTGAAAGATAACCTCTCTTGATATCTATCTCTGCGCCTAAAGCCTCAAAGCCCTTGATATGCTGGTCTATAGGTCTTGCACCTATCGCACATCCACCCGGAAGCGGCACCTTAGCCTGCTTATATTTGCCAAGCAGAGCCCCTATGAAATAATATGAGGCCCTTATCCTGCGCATAAAGTCATCGTCTACCTCGCAGCTTGTTATGTTGGCTCCATTTATACGCACTGTATGTGCGTCAATTCTGTCAACTACAGCCCCAATATGTCCGATGGCCTCGAGCATAACATTTATATCATTAACATTTGGAATATTCTCTATCAGGACGTCCTCGTCGGACATGATTGATGCGGCGAGAATACCGAGTGCAGCATTTTTGGCTCCGCCTATAGTAACCTCACCCTTCAGCTCATTTCCGCCCTTGATAACATATTGTTCCATACGTTCCCCTTTGAATCTTTTTATGTAGATGTTTAGCATCACAGGAAGAATTCCTGATAAACCACCATGCCTGCGATTTTGCAGGCACCACATGATGTAAAAGTCATAGCTTGCTATACACGATGCTAAAGCACGGATTGCATAAGGCTTTATTATATAACCTGTCAATCATTTTGTAAACACAGTCAGTTCATACGCACATGCTGCCTTGTTTTATTTGCCGGGATAACGCACAAAGCAGGTGAAATCACTATTGTATTTCGCAAAATATTGCGCTGCCTCATTAAGCTCCATGCTCACAGTTGAACTCTGCTCGGCACTGTCTGCCGGATACATTATACCTATGCTGTCCCTATTATAAGCATACAGCAAACAGTAATTGCCGGCATCAAGCTCTGCCATAACCGGTATGCCCTTGCCAATGTAATACATAAGCTTATTAAGCTCAAGTCCCTGAGCATCAAGTACCATATAGCCGCTTGAGTTAACCTTGCCGGTCTCAAGTGTTCCTTCAGCTCTCGCTGCAATAAATTCAGCTGCAGCCGAATACGGCTCCTTGATAGTGTATACCGAACTGCGGTCTGTTCTGTTATACAGCACCACGCAGTTTTCATCTCTTACCCAGCCTATTCCGTCATAGCACAGGTTTATCGCTTCCTCCAGATTATCGCATTTACCGAGCATTCTGCCATTGGCATAGGCGTAATACACCTCTTCTTCGTTTTTCCTCAGATTCGAAAGCTCAACATCTCCTGATTTCTCGTAGGAGATATTCTTCGGTGATATGACATCAAGGCTTCTTGTTGTCTTGATATTTTCATCAAGATTAACATAATACATTCTCTTCTTAGTATCTGAATCTGCCGATGAAATATACTGAGTATAATTATCCTGACTAACCGCACTGCTGACTATCGTATCTCGGCTTACAAAGCTGTATTCTCCGTTAATTTCACCCTTACGGTACTGAGCCAGATGTATTCTGTCCCCGTCTACTCTGACATCCTCAAAATACAGTCCGTCCTTATGATATTCCATAACAGTGTTTAGATCTGAATCAACTATATACAGTTCATATACCGGTCTTCCTTTAATCTTGCCGTTAATCGTCAGATTGTCATCAATTCCTCTTACGCCGTATATCAGGTCATTATTACAGAATCCAAGCACTGTAAGCACTGTATCAGGCTCTGCATTAATTGTTTTTGTCGTGTTGTCCTCAAGATTTGTAAGCTTAATACTATTGGTGCTGTATATATCGCCTTCAACCCAGGCTATCTTTGTCTGGTCCTCGCTTATTGCATAGCTGTCTGTACCCAGCCCCGATGCAAATGACATCAGCTCCAGTGAATTGCCGTCTATTGCATATATAGCATCCTGCTGCTTGATATAAAGGCTGCCGGTGCTGTTCCTGGTGCAAAGCTCATTTAATTCCTCTTTGATATTTTCAAAATTATCAGCTATAGGAATGAAGCAGACCTCTTCGATAGTCTGATTACTGCCTAAATATTTATAATAGGTTATTCCGTTATAGCCTTCATGTCGGCCTCTGTTCATGTAGCCATATACGGCGAAATCTATGTTGCCATCATTATCTGCAGACAGTATCTTAATATCAAAGCTGTCGAATGCTGCTCTGATGCTGTCATTCTCGCTTCTGAAGGTAAATACATTAACAGCCTTCTTGGCATTGCTGTCATAGCTCCACAATTCCTTGTCCGACTTGAATACCGTGAATCTTCCGTTCTCGGATTTCATCGTCTGAAGCTTATCCTTGGATATAATTCCAAGTCTTATACGATTTCCGGCAAATAGATGCTTGCTTCCATCAAATACCTGACTTGTGCTACGAACATAATTCATCAGATATATGCGGTCAGTTGCGGCTCTCATTGTAAATTCATCAGTATTGTTATACACATCAGGATTTTCACTGGCTCCGCCAAGAGTTTCCGTTCCATATTTAAGCTCTATGGCTCCCATCATACCGTCATATTCCTTGATGGTAAACTGCTGTTCACTGTTAAGACTCATGCCGCTGTCTCCCCAGGTAAGCTGTGAGAATGAAGAGCTTATGCGTACGGTATCCAGACTTGAGTTATCCTCGCTTTCAGATGATTCAAGATATACAGCCAGGTCTCTTGCTTCATCATAGTTAAATGTTTTTGCCGAGAAATCTCTTGCCGTCTGCAGCATTCTTGTCATATTATCACTGTCAGTCCAGATAATACGGGTGTAATAATTGACGGTCTTTTCACCCATTTTGAGATTAATCTTGAGCAGATACTGAGTATCCTTGTCTATCATATTCTGTATTGGAAGCTCAACATATGCATCTCCTGTACTGTCTGTCTGAGGAACATCCATAACAGTCTTCTCTATATAATGATCAAGATCAAGACTTCTGACCTCATATGACAACTCTGTAACTACATTATCATACAGCTTAAGCCTTAGTTTTAGCCTTCTGTCCTGCGGAAGCGGAGTTATGCTGTCAGAAGCCGCCTTGTTGCCCATCTCCTGCATGTAGCCCTTCATGGCATTGCCGTAGCTTCCGTCTATATCGGCATATATAATCGGTAATGTCGGTTCCTCCATGGTCGTATACACTGCATATTCTCTCTCAGTGTTTCTGAAGCTTCCGACAAAATATATCGAAACGGCAGCGATAAAGCTTATAACCGCTATCACTGCCAACAATATACCTATATTTATACTGAATTTTTTTCTTCTGCTTTTTCTTTTCTTCACAGATGTTTAGTCCTTAACATATCCTAATGCTCTCTCAAGAGCGCCCTTTTCCTCTGCTCCAAGCTGCACCTCTGTTGTTCCGGCATCTACATCCTTTATATATAAGAAGCAGCCGCTTGCACCATGCATACAGTTGATTATCAAACCGGTATTGGTATAATCAAGCAACGCTAATGCAAATGAGATCTTGCCACCCATTCCTTCAAATGCATCATAATGTACTATACCCATCTTCTGGAATGAAGCCCTGATATTGCGATTCATGGAGCGCATTATCTCTTTGTTTGATACATCCTCGTTTTCGAGTCTCTCTATTCTTGTTTTTTCCTCAAGTATAAGGTCCTCAAGACTCTCTGCATCTCTGCCTCTCATGAATAAATCATAGTTTTGATATACAGCCTTGTATCTCACGATTGCCACAAAGGCTATAATCATACTTACTACACTTATAGCGACAGCAATTATAGCTGCTATAAGCTCTATACTCATCTGTTCCATAATATATAATCCCTCTTATATATAAGCGTTTAAACTTTAAACAAGCTTGCTTGTCTACTGCGAAGATTTACAGATACTCATTGATATCTCTGACAGTTCTCAGACTTTCACTTAATTGTTCAAGCTCCTGCAGAGACGAGTATTCAATCTCGATTTTACCCTTTTGCTTGCTCCTGGATACGATTTTCACCTTGTAATGCAGTTTTTCTGTCAACTCATCAGAAAGTGCTTCTATATAAGGATTATTTCGTGATTCTCTGTTGTCATTAGGCTTGCGTGCTAAATTATATCTCTTGGCGAGCTTTTCTGCATCTCGCACACTTAACCCATTGTTGATTATCTCTCTTGCTGCCTTATATTGAGCCTTCTTGCCGCTTATTGATAAGATTGCTCTTGCATGTCCTGCCGAGAGCTCACCTGACTCTATAAGCTCAAGTATATCATCATCAAACTGCAGCAGTCTAAGACTGTTTGTTATGGCTGTTCTGCTCTTAGATACGCGCTTTGCAAGCTCATCCTGTGTCAGATGATAGTCATCTATCAGTGAGCGGAATGCCTTAGCTTCTTCAATACTATTAAGATCCTCTCTCTGTATATTTTCTATAAGCGCAATTTCAGCAGTTTCCCTGTCATCATACTCTCTTACAATTGCAGGTATCTCCTTTAATCCCGCAATGCGGGCAGCTCTCCATCTGCGTTCCCCGGCTATAATGCGATATGTCTGTCCTGATTTTTTGACAATTATCGGCTGTATAACGCCATGTTCCTTGATAGATGCAGCCAGTTCGTTCAGACTTTCCTCATCGAAATCCTTACGAGGCTGTCCATTGTTTGGCTCAATAAGAGATAATTTTATCTCTGATGTTTCACGTGAAACATCAACTGTCGTTGTTTTAATATTTTCGCTTTTCTTACTTGCTGCGGCATTTTTAGCCTTTCTTTTTTCTGTGGCAGTTACAACAGCCTCTTCGCCGAAGATAGCTCCCATACCTCTGCCTAATGCTCTCTTAGCCATACTTCACCCCATTTTCATTTACCTGTTCATTAATTCCGCAGCCAGCAGCCTATAGCTCTCTGCCCCCTTTGAAGAGGAATCATAGCTTGTTATAGGCTCTGCATAAGATGGTGCCTCTGCAAGCCTGATATTTCTCGGTATAACATTTTCAAATATGTATTCACTTAGATTGTTTCTTACCGACTCAACAACCTCCTCACTAAGCTTAGTTCTGACATCATACATAGTAAATAATATGCCATCTATCTTAAGCCTGCGGTTCAGTTTTTGTCTTACCATCTCAATTGTGTTAAGTACCTGATTTAATCCCTCTAACGCAAAATATTCGCATTGTACAGGTATAATAGCACTGTCTGACGCTGCAAGAGCATTTACCGTAAGTAGCCCAATCGAGGGCGGGCAGTCAATAAACACGTAGTCGTATTTCTTTTTAATGTTTTTTATAGAATCGCGCAGAGCAGTCTGTTGTTCTTCCGAATCAAGCAGTTCAACCTCAGCTCCCGACAGATTAATATTGGCAGGAAGTAAATCTACTCCCTCTGCCACGTCCCTTACAAGACAATCCTTGATTTCAGCCATGCCACATATCAAATCATATACTGTCGGATGCTCCTCATCTAATTTAGATACAAGTCCGCTTGTTGCATTTCCCTGCGGATCAAAATCTATAAGCAATGTTTTCTGACCTGCCTCTCCTAAGGCTGCCGCCAGATTGATGGCTGTTGTTGTCTTTCCGACTCCCCCTTTTTGATTGGTTAATGCTATAACCCTTGACATAACTCCTCCGAATTGATATAGATATCGATTAGTCTATGACTCGTACGGTTTTATAAGTTTGTAAAAAAACTTATATTTCTGTCCATGCATAGTACAAATGCTTAATGTAACATAATTAAGCACATAATTTAACTTTTTTCTCAAAATAATAAGAAAGCAGTAAGATTTGTTATAACTTATTTGCCCATACAAAATTTAGAGAAAATCTCATTTATCAAGTCCTCATCTGTATTTTCGCCAATAATCTCACCCAAAGCATCATAGGCATTCATAATATCAACACTGTAGAAATCTTCAGTAAATCCTAATGTTAAAGTATTTTTAAGCTCTACCAGCGCAGTTCTGGATTTTTTCAGCAGCTCCAGATGTCTGGAGGATGTCACAACTACTTCATCGCGATACTCTATACTGCCAAGATTAAACAGAGACTCAATAATTTCCGAGAGCTTTTCTAATCCCTTTCTGGTTTTTGCAGATAACTGAAGTATATATTTCTCTGATGAATTATCTTCTGCATTAATTAAGGCTTCAACTGTTTCCATATTGTTAGCATTTGCTATATCAGTCTTATTAACTATATATATCCTTGCAGCTTTTTTTGATGCCGTAAGATGTATAAGCTCGGATATCTCAGCGGTTTTATCTTCAATATCAGTTCCGTCTATCACACATAGAATAAGCTCTGCATGTTCAGCATTATTAAGTGCCTTATCTATGCCTATCTGTTCAACCTCATCACTGCTCTCTCTTAAACCGGCTGTATCAGTGAGTCTAAGCATTACATTTCCGAAAGCTATAGTTTCACTGATAGTATCTCTTGTTGTGCCGGGAATCTTAGTTACTATAGCTCTGTCTTCTCCGAGAATTGCATTCATGAGAGATGATTTACCTGCATTAGGTCTTCCAATAATAACAGTTTCTATACCGTTATTGATATAGCGTCCTCTGTCAAATCCATTAATCAGTTTATCAAGCTCAATTACTAATTCATCTGCAATTTGCTCAAGCTTATCGCTGTATCCGTCTAGACTATAGTGCTCCGGATCATCCAGCGCAGCTTCAATAAAAGCTGCTTGTTCAAGAAGCCTTTGACGAAGCGTTTTAATTTGTCCGGATAATCCGCCTCCAAGCTGTGCAATTGAGTTTCTGATTGCATTATCGTTGCCTGCATTGATTACATCTATGACTGCCTCTGCCTGAGCAAGATCCATATGTCCGTTTAAAAAAGCTCTCTTTGTAAATTCTCCGGGCTCAGCATTTCTCGCACCTGCATCAGTAACTGCTTCGAGTATACGCTTCATCATCAGTATACCACCATGACAGTCTATCTCTACAACATCCTCGCCTGTAAATGAATGAGGTGCCGGCATATTAAGTACAAGCACCTCATCTGATGTTTCACGTGAAACATTGCGAACAAATCCGTAATAGATATGCATAGATTGAGAAAGGCTTATGTCTTTGCCGGATTTGGTTTTAAATATACTTTCAACAATACTTCTGCTTTCAGGACCTGATACGCGTATAATACCTATTCCTGATTTAGTCATACCGGATGATATAGCAGCAATTGTATCTGATACATAACCTGAATTATTTTTATTGATATAACTATTACCTGTACTCATTTTACTTTAAAAGTGTTGACGGATGGCGTTGCAGACTATGTGCTTGCACATAAGGATGCAAT
>CAVBGP010000066.1:0-11530 GCA_963595005.1 Acutalibacteraceae bacterium
CGCCCTTCTTGCCGTTCAGGGCAGGTTGCCAAATAACAAAGCATCCTTACGTGCAAGCACGTAGTCTGCTTTGTTATCCGTCAACACTTGTTATTGCAATCTTGCATGGTCTCCGCGTGAGACCTCAACATGATAGCCTGTGGATTCGATGCGGCGCTGCATGCACATGCGGCATTCGGCAGCCTCATCACCTGTGCATATCTTGCCATCATACAAGAGATATTTGCCGCGTACTCCGACGGGCGAGAGATTAGGCATGACGACATTTGCACCGGCCTTAATGCCAAGCTCACGGCCTAGAGGATGAATGGTTCCAAGCGCAGTAGTTGCAGGGAGCAGCACATCAGGAAACATAAGTCTGAGGATGGCTATAAGATGCAGGGTATCATCCAAGGTGCCTGCAGCTTCATTGGCATATCGAGTGTCCTTATGAGGGATAAACGGGCCTATGCCTATCATATCAGGATGAAGCTCCTGCATAAATCTAAGGTCCTCTAATATATATTGCGGCTTTTGCATGGGAGAGCCTACCATAAAGCCGCAGCCTACCTGATAGCCTATGGCTTTAAGCTCACGCAGGCAGTTTTGACGGTGCTCCATGCTAAGCGCTTCGGGATGCAGATAACGGTAATGCCAGGCATCAGAGGTTTCCTCTCTTAGCAGGTAGCGGTCGGCACCTGCATCAAAATAAGCTTTGTAGCTATCGTATTCCTTCTCCCCTATAGACAGCGTTACGGCACAGTCAGGATGAGCCTCCTTGATAGAGGCTACAAGCCTGCATATCATATCGTCACTGTAATAAGGATCCTCGCCGCCCTGCAGCACAAAGGTGCGAAAGCCAAGCTCATAGCCTGAATTGCAGCATTTAAGTATATCCTCATCAGTTAGGCGATAGCGCTCTGCATTTGCATTGGAACAGCGTATACCGCAGTAGTAGCAGTCATTTTTGCATATATTGGTAAATTCAATAAGACCGCGCAGATAAACACTTTTGCCATAGTACATCTGAGCCGCCTGCCTCGCCTTATTATAGAGATAGTCCTCTTCAGCCTTAGTCCAAGGTGCACAGTCAGCTGTACCAATAGACTTACCTAAGGATTCATCTACATAAGAACCATTGCCGGCAGTGGTCATGTAAATGTCAAACTTGCGTGCAGCTGCGCTATTATCATTATTTTTTAAATTGCCGGTATCACAGCATATCGGAAATAACAGCTGAAGAAATTCTTCATCTGTCAAATCGTGAGTATCATAAAGCTTGTCAATTAATTTGAATCTATCCATAAATATAACAATCTTAATACAGTAGGCCTCTCTAAATCACTTAGGCGGTGTGCAGTTGACAGACATGTGAGCTTATAGGCAGCCAGTCTAGCCTGTTTACATTTTAAACACCATATGGATGCGCACAGTTAATATCCTTACATGCCTTGCAGCATGGCAGTAGCGCGCTTAAGTATGCCCTTAAATTCGGCAATAGCTATGCCGTAATTGGTTATAGGAGTTCCTGAGGCAACGGAGTGTCTCATACGGGTCTGAACCTCACGTTCATTAAGCATGCAGCCGCCGCAGTGTATAACAAGGTCATATTGTTCAACATCGTCAGGAAATTGCTGTCCGGAGCAAAAATCTATAGTGACATTTTCACCAACATAGGATTTGAGCCACTTAGGAAGCTTGACGCTTCCGATATCGTCACATTGCTTGTGATGGGTGCAGCCCTCGGCTATAAGCACACGGTAATGGGCATCATTTCCAGAGGTATAAGCCTCATGCATGCTGCGAAGCACCTTGGCGCCGCGTACAGCCTCCTTAAGAAAGCCCTTGTGTCTTGCCATAAGTATGGAAAATGAAGTAAGCGGTATGTCCTCAGGAACTATAGCCGAAACCTCTTCAAAAACCTGACTGTCAGTGATAACTACAGCAGGACGCATATCAGGCTTATTAAGCAGCTCTGAAAGCCTATCCTCCTTAACGCAGACAGGTATGCCGTCATTATCCAATACATCTCTGATAGCCATTTGCTCCGGAAGTATGAGACGGCCCTTAGGTGCAGCCTTATCTATCGGGATAACCAAGAGGACGATATCCCCTGGCTTAAAGAGGTCTCCGCATAAAAATACCTTGTCCTCATCAGTCTTTATAAGTCGAGCAAGACGTTCTTTGAGCTCATGTATATTAGTGCCGTTTATGGCACTTACGCAGATTGAGTCGTGGGTTGTGGTGAGGGCGGTAATATCGGTACTAAGAGCAGCTGTATCTTCATCATCAGCTGGCATCAAATCGCATTTGTTGTACACAATGAGGTAAGGGATACTGCGCTCCTTGATGAGCTCCAAAAGCTCAAGCTCGCAGTCTGTGAGACCCTTGGCTGCATCTGCTACGAGTACAGCGATATCGCTTTGTCCAAGAACCTTTCTTGTGCGCTTAACTCTAAGCTCACCCAGGCTTCCCTCATCATCAAAGCCCGGGGTGTCTATGATAACAACCGGACCTAAGGGAAGCAGCTCCATAGCCTTCTTGACAGGGTCAGTGGTAGTGCCGAGCACATCGCTGACTACAGAAAGCTCCTGACCTGTAATCGCGTTTACGAGGCTGGATTTACCGGCATTCCTGCGTCCGAAAAAACCAATATGTACGCGTTCACTGCTTGGAGTATCATTTAATCCCATTGTTTGCCTCCTGTTTTCTTTAAAATATTGACGGATACAAAAGCAGACTGCATGCTTGCATGCAAGGAGGCTTTTGTATTTGGCAACCTGCCCTTTTATACTGTGTAGCACCCGCAAATTTGCAGGCATGGTTGTTTAATCTAAAAGTGTTACCAGATTTTTAATCTCAGCCTTGCAGCATCTTCCTGAAAATGCAGCGTGCGGCAGTCGGTGAAAGCTCACGTCTTCCGGACATATAGGAAGATACAGAGGATCTGCAATTACATGCTTGTACTGCTTCATGAGCTTAGTGCACTGCTTTTCGCCTTTAAAGCAATGATCATCGGCAGTTAGAAAGAGCTCACATGCTTCAAGCGGACACAGCACTGATACCGCTAGACCATACCTAGCAGTAATTGCTGCAGCTATGGAGCCGGAGCTTACAGGCTCGCCGATTATGGCAAGCTCCTGAGTTTGATCTGAAGCCTCAGTCTTTGTACAAGGCACAGACAACTCGTGCGCAAGAAGCCTGCAAGCATAGGCGAGGCTTAATGCCTTAGGCACAGCAGCAGTATCAGATATAGCAGATATACTGTTCACAGCCGTTGTGTCAGATAAGGCTGCAGAACCGTCAGACGTTTCAGCACCGCCAGACGCTGCAGAACCATAAGACCATATCGCCTGCTCAGAGCTTGCGTGGTGTGCGTTAAGCTTTGCAGCATGCTCTATGTCCGCACATAATTTATCAGTAAAAGCTCCTACAGGCATGCCTACAACAAAGGGTATGCCGTATTCGGTAAGCATATACTGAGCAAGCTTATAGCCCACGGCAGATATGACAAGGTTGACATCTGCGGCTACAGCCTCGCTAAGGCTGTCAATCTCAGCTTCACCAAGCATCGAGAAAACTGATACTATATCAAAGCCTTTGCCACCTAGTACAGATTTAAGCGAATCAATAGTGTCATAGGCTGCAAAATCGAGCGGAGTGGCACCAAGTATGTTGACTCTTATATGGCTACCGTGATGCAAAGAGGCATTCCACTGCGGCTTTAATACATGCTTTGCGTATTCAAGCAGTGCAGCACCTGCTCCCTGTACATAGTCATGCATGCCGTTAGTCTCTACGGCAAAGCTGATTATGCCGGTCTTGCGCTCAATGATACGTGCGAGGGCCTTGTAGTCGGTACCGTTAAGATAAGGTATAGGCGAACCGCACAGCGCGATGAAGCGTGGCTTAAGTCTTTGTGCTGCATCGATAATATCCCGCACGGCCTTTTTGTCATTGCCCATGATGGCATCCTGTTCAGTAAGTGCCGTTATATATATGAGGCTGTCATGGTCGTACCAGCGTGTCTCATCATGAGTGTTATAGGTTGAATTGCAGCCGGACGGGTCATGCATAACAACCATGCCGCCAAGCTCAAAGAGCGCAGAGCATACGCCCGAGACATCAGCGGTATAGCAGGGAATTATTCTGTAGGAATTTTCTATACGCAACTTGCACACCCCCATCCCTTGCGGATTACAAGCTCCTCGGTATCATTTTCAGTATTATAAGCCTCAGCCATAAGCTCTAGTGTGCGCCTTAAGCCATCGTAGCCAAAGAGCCCGGCACCTGCAACTGCATTAACGAAATGTCTTGTACCGGAAAACCATGCAGCCTTTTGTCCGACAGCAAGGACTTTGGGAGAGCTGCGCGGCGCGGTTCTTGCCTCAACCTGTACTGTAGAGCAGAGCCTGAGAGAAGGAGCCTGCTCTGAGAGAAATCTAAAGTCGGCCTCCTCCTCGGCATTGATGACATCAATGTATATAGTCGTAACATTGAAGCCATGGGCAATAAGCTGCCTTGCAAGTCCTAACGGACGAGGATGGAAGGTGTAGTCTATGCGTATCTCTGTATCGCCTATGAGCTTATGTAATGCTGTAAATGCTTCCTCGCAGGAAGCCTCCTCGATTCTAAATAGATCCTCTAAGTCAGAAGCTAAGATCTTATCAACAGTTGATTTGGAGCTGTTGTCTAAGTTAGTAGTTGAGGAGAAAAGCTTCTTTAATTCATGTCTAATCTCACTGTAGTCAAAGCTCTTCGGGATATACAGGTAAGGCCTGTTTAGTCTTTGACCAAGTTGCTCTAAGGCCATAACAGCTCCGGGATTATCCGTTATAAAGAGAGCACTCTCACCCATTTGAAGGTAATCATTATAGGTACTGCAGGAAGCAAGCTCACTCAGTATAAATTCATGAGACTCGGAGACATTTCCCGTAATATGCTTAGCCACAAGCGCCATAAGCCTGTAAATGTCGCAGCTTTTATGCAGTGCAAATTCGCTTCCTATGAGGCTAATCCTGCGTGGATTAACCTTAAGAGGCTTGATAGGCTCATACATCGCAAGGCGGAGCTTCTGATCCGGAGTCGGACCGGATTTCTGGAGCAGCGGATCCATATAGCAGCGGCAAAAATATATATCGGGATAGCGTTCACCAAGCTTTCTGTAGATATAATCAAGGTCGCAGCCAAGGAAATGGTGAACGCATACGGTAAACAGCAGCACGACAGGAGGTCTCTGCGGCAGACTGTTAATGCATTCCGAGACACCGTCGATAGTTATATCCTCTAATTTGCCCATAATGAGGTCTCTCTCCTCGAGCAATACAAAGGAGAAACGCTCCTCAGCCTTCATCTCTGCGGCAGTAAGCACCACACCTCGCATGCAGTTGTCAGCACAGACGTAGATCTGTCTGGACTCCGGCAGCAGCATGCCGATATGGACGATGTTCCATGGACCGTGCACAGGAGCATTGAATTCAAGCCCCTGATAGAAGGGCTTTGGAAATGCAGCATCCTGTATGCTTACGGATAATTCTTTTGTAGCTTCCTTAAGTGACATAGTAATAGATAATGCTTTTAGAGTACGTTTGAATAAGCAGTTTTAACAGATACACCCTCAAGGCGTCCTAAGCGTCCGCTTAAGGAGTTTATGATGTCAGTAGGTGCGTCTATTGCGATGCTTATTATGTTGATGTTTTTCTTTCTGTAGGGAATACCCATTCGGCCTATGATATATTCGCCGGCTTCATGGAGGTATTCGTTAAGCTTATCGGTTACGCTGCCGTTTTCGACTATGATGGCGATTACGGCAACGCGGGTTTCAGTAGCTTGGGTCATAGCTGCTCCTTGGTTTGCAAAGTGTTCAAAGTGAAAAAGCTATTAGAGTTGGCATAGAGGCGTAAGAGCATCTCCAAGTCGCTGGAGCTACTCTTCTCATTGCTTTAACAGATCCTCGGCAAGAGTTCACCTGTAGGCTGAGAGAGTATGGTTTTAGCCCCTATCTCAGTATTAAGTATGACTCTGCCTGGATGCTCTGAGCTTACCCTGCCGATGATGGCAGCGTCCTTAGAGTATGGCATTGAATGAAGTACGGTAAGAAGCTTATCAGACTCTGTCTCAGGTGCAATTATAACTAAGCGTCCCTCACAGGCAAGATACAGAGGTTCAAGTCCAAGCATGCCGCAGACACCCTTAACTTCAGGTGCTACAGGAATATTGGCATAATCAAGCTCTATGCCGACCTTGCTTTGCTCACAAATCTCATACAGTACTGTTCCGACACCGCCTCTTGTCGCATCTCTTATAACATGAATATCATGAGTGGTATCAAGCATGGCCTTTACTGTGCCCCAT
The DNA here is from genome assembly GCA_963595005.1 of Acutalibacteraceae bacterium. GTDB lineage: Bacteria > Bacillota > Clostridia > Lachnospirales > Lachnospiraceae > Avilachnospira. The sequence continues at coordinate 6,334 of CAVBGP010000066.1, forward strand.
AGTGGTGCACAGTCGCTTGTGACATCAGCACTTATGCCAAAGTCATTGCGGCTAAGTAATATCGTACAGCCGTGTCTGCCGATATCGCCGCTTACTATGATTACATCTCCGGGCTTAGCAAGTGTGCCTGAGGTATTGACGTCCTCAGCTATCTCCCCAACACCTGTAGTGGTTATAAATACCTTATCAACCTGACCCTTACCTGCAACCTTGGTATCACCGGAAACTATCCTTACACCTGCCTCAGCAGCAGTTTTAGCCATAGACTCAGCTATCTGCGAAAGCTCGGAAAGAGGGAAGCCCTCTTCGATAACAAAGGCACATGAAAGGTATTTGGGTTCAGCACCCATGCAGGCTAAGTCATTGACCGTGCCGCAGATTGAGAGCTTGCCTATATTGCCGCCCGGAAAGAACGGAGGCGAAACTATAAATCCGTCAGTAGTCATGGCCATGCGACCATTTGGTGCAGTAAGCACGGCTGCATCATCGGCTGTAAGGTCAGGATTTGCAAAATGCTCCTTAAATACACTGTCTATAAGTGCAGAGGTCTGTCTGCCTCCGGCACCGTGGGCAAGCGTTATTGTTTGCTGTATGTTATCCATAATAATCTCCATTTCGCCGCTTTCCGGAAGCAGCACAAACTCTAATGAAAATACAAATGCATTTCTAAAAATGTCGAGGTCCTACAGCTCGCCGCCGTATTGGAAGTATGCAGAGCATGCACCCTCGTTGGATACCATACATGCTCCGACAGGATGCATAGGAGTGCAGGCCTTGCCAAAGCATGGGCAGTCTGTGGGCTTTATAAGTCCCTGCAGAACCTCTCCGCAGCGGCAAGCGGGATTGCCTCTTCCTTCTATTACAGGGAGGGCATATTTCTTTCTGGCATCATAGCTTGAGTACTCTTGCTTTAGTCTCATACCGGAGCTCTTAATAACTCCCAGACCGCGCCACTCACAGTCATAGGCTTCAAGGTATTTATCCATTAAAGCTCTTGCTGCAGGGCTTCCGTCCTCAGAGACAACACGCTTGTATGCATTTACAAAGAAGGGCTTACCCTCTTGTGATTTAATGATGGCTATAGCTATAGCAGAGAGCAGTTCATTGGCAGTAAAGCCTGACACAACTCCGCTTATGCCGCGTTCAAGCAGTGCCAGGCACTGACTGTTGCCCATGATGGCATTGACATGCCCGGGATAGAGATAGACATCGACATAGTCTCTAAGCAGCTCATAGGCTGCAGGCATGGTCTTGTTGGCTGTAAGCAGCGAGAAATTATCAAGCCCATCATCGATAGACTTGGATAATGCAATGCAGCTTGCAGGAGTAGTGGTTTCAAAGCCAACTGACAGAAATACCACCTGCTCACGAGGATGCTCTCTTGCATAAAGCTCGGCATCCATAGGACTGTAGACTATCTGTATATGGGCACCCTCTGCTCTTGCATCGGCAAGGCTTAAATTGCTGCCTGGGACGCGTACCAGATCGCCAAAGGTGCAGATGGTACAGCCCTTATCAAGAGCCAGCATAATAGCCTCGTCTATAAAGCCTACAGGAGTTACGCATACGGGACATCCGGGACCCGAGATAAGCTCAATATTTGGCGGAAGTATCCGTCTTATACCTAGTCTGAATATCTCGTGGGTGTGGGTTCCGCAGACCTCCATGAGGCGAAGCTTAGGTCCCTTATAATTTTGAATTATTTCACAAAGCTGTTCGTTTTTCATGTTCGATTCTTTTAAAAATGCTGCCAAACGTTTATGCGGATTGTGTATCTGTATGTAAGAACGCGCAGATACTTGGCAATCCGTACTTTTATTAATATCTGGTGCCTGCAAGTAGGCAGGCAGGTGGGGCTATTCTGTAAGTCCTGCAAAGAGCTCATCAGATTCAGTCTCTTCATCCTCGGTAATCTTGGCAATTGCAACACCTGCATGAACCATTACGTAATCACCGGGTTCAAGATCTGAGAGCACCTCTGCGGATACCTCACGTCTCGCACCGGAGGCATCTACCAATGCCATTCCGTCCTGTATATTAATTACTCTTGCCGATAATCCGACACACATATTATTTCCTCCCGGATTGCGAGAGCGCTTAAAGCGCACAGCAATCTTACACTTTTATGTAATGTTGAGCCTGCGAATACGCAGGTATGATTGTTCACTGTTTAAATTAAGATAATTAGCACTATGAAATATAGGCATTGTAATTATTTATCTATAAAACGAATTGAGCTGATTAATCATTTGCAGCGCAGCCGGATATGCGCTTCATAGCATAAACTGCCTGACCTAGTCCTATTCCGCCGTCGTTAGGCGGGATAAGATGATGCCGTAGCACTTTGATACCGCATGCTGTAAGCTGTTCCTCGGCAAGCTTAAGGAGCAGAGTATTCTGAAACACACCGCCGCTTAGAGCAGCTGTATTAATTCCTGTCTGCTTTGAGGCCGCAAGCACTGCGGCAGTAATCATATCAGCAAGCACCTTATGGAAAATGTAGGCAAGTCTTACCGTTGTGTCAGTCTTAAGATGACTGGTGCTTTCTGTAAGCTTTACAGTATCAGCCTCATGGCAGCAGTCTATATTTAAGCTGCCATAAGCCTTGGCATCATAACCTGTATCAAAGCCTGCCTGTTTGCTATTAGCTAAAAGCGCTGCAAGTCTTTCGTCTATAATATAACGCACAAGGTCTATTGTGTTTAGCAGTCCGTCCTCTGTTAGCAGCGGATACGGATACTGCGAAGGCTCTTTCCCATCATATTCGAGAGCCTTATACATAAGCGCTGTTGAAGCCTCGCCCTCAAAATCAGAGACCTTACGTATACCAAGTATGGCGCTTACTGCATCAAACAGTCTGCCTGCACTGGTGGATTTAACAGAGTTAATATTATGCTTTGACATTTGCCTTATAAGGCGAAGCTCCTCAGCACTGCAAAGCTTTAGCTTAACTGCAATTTCCTCAGGGCTGCAAAGCTTTAGCCTAGCTGTAATTTCCTCAGGGCCGCAAAGCTTTAGTCTAGCTGTAATTTCCTCAGGCTGCTCATATATATCGCCTATCATCTGTGCTGCAATGCGCCAGCCCTCACGTGCCGAGATATCACCGCCAACCTGAACAAATTCGGATATATGCGATATGCGCTCAAAGTCCTGCCAATCACAGCGAAGTATCTCGCCGCCCCATATGCTGCCGTCAGTGCCATAGCCGGTTCCGTCAAATGAAACGCCGATTACACTGCCATCATAGTCATTTTCAGCCATACAGGAGAGTATATGTGCATAATGATGCTGAAGCTCAAACACCTGTATTTTATGATTTAATTCCTGGGCCAGCTCATCCGCCAATTCATAAGCTAAGGCTCTTGACTGATAGAGAGGATGCATATCGCAGCATATTGCCCCTGGCTTAAGCTCAAGCAGAGTCTCAAATCGTTTTATGGTCTCGCGCAGTGCATCGACTGTACGGATGTCACCAAGGTCTCCGACATAGGGCGAAGGGTAGAAGAGCTGACCGCGCCCAAGACAGAAGCTGTTTTTTAGCTCCCCGCCTATGCCAAGCACAGAGCAGGCAGAATCAGGGCAGGTGCTCATTAATACAGGAAGCGGAGCAAAGCCTCGAGAGCGTCTTATCATGTAGGGCTCATCATTATAGAAGTCCGTTACGGTATCATCGGCCCGCACTCTTATCAGTCTGTCATTTGACAATATAACATCAGCAAGCTCGCTTAGCTCATTAAGCGCAGCCGCATCATCACGGCATATAGGAGCGCCGGATTCATTGGCACTCGTCATAACAAGGCAGTCCGACATCTTTAGTCCGTCATCATAGTCAAATATCAAAAGCTGAATCGGAGCATACGGAAGCATCACGCCAAGCTTAGGATTATCAGGCGCAGTATTCGGTGTAACAATAGGCCTGTCATAGCTGTCCTGATTTACAGCTGTCTCACTGCACGCTGCAGCACTAAGTCTATTGCCGCACTTCGTATGAACAGAGCATGTCGAGTCAGTGCAATCCGGAGTATTGTCAGCAATCCGCATTTTTTTCATCAGCAGCACTATCGGCTTCTGATGACCGGTGAGAAGCTCTTGTTCGCTGTCACTTATGAGGCATTCTCTCTTAGCAGTGGCAAGGTCCTTCATCATTACTGCAAATGGCTTAGCCGCTCTATGCTTTCTCTGTCTCAAAAGTCTGACCGCAGCTTCATTTGCAGCATCGCAGCACAGATGAAAGCCGCCGATGCCCTTGATTGCAGCAATACCTCCGTTGATAATGGTTTCTCGCACCCTTGTTATGGCATGACCTCCGGTAAGTGTTTCATCAGGCACACCGGCAGCCTTGTCCAATATATAAACTCTCGGTCCGCATTGATTGCAGCATACAGGCTGCGCATCAAAGCGGCGGTTGTCAGGAGCATGATATTCGTGAGAGCAAGTCTTGCACATTGGAAATATCTTCATGCTCGTGCGTTCTCTGTCGTAGGGCAGCGCATCAAGTATAGTCATGCGCGGACCGCAGTTGGTGCAGTTGATAAACGGATGCAGATATCGCCTGTCAGCCTTATCATAGAGCTCACGCTTACAATCGTCGCAGACAGCTATGTCCGGGGAAATGTATATGGCTCCCTTTGTCTTAGTACTTTCAATGATTGTAAAGTCTGTATATATAGGCACTGAGCCCTTAGTTTCTAAGCTTAAGCTGCTTTGAGCGGGCTTAAGCCTGGCGGTATCAATTCGTAATATACTTGCTCGCTTTGGAGGTGCAGTTTTTAGCAATTCTAAAAATGCATCACATTGAGCTTCATTTCCCTGTGCGATGATTTCAACATAAGGCCCCTTGTTGCAGACAGTTCCTTTTATGCCTGAGGCAGCAGCGTGGCGGCTTACCGTAGGCCGAAAGCCTACGCCCTGAACTATGCCGTAGACTCTTATGACACGAGTGACCAAGCTTGATGCAGCATGTTTTGCAGCTGATTCACAGGATATTCTATTGTCATGAATCAAATTCATCATAGTTTTTATCAGGGTCTGTGACAAAGAGCAGTTGGTTGAACTATATGTTTCCTGCTGTCAAGGGTATGAAAGCCTTGGCAGCAGGAAAGCATAAAATTGTGAAGTAAACCCACATGCCTACGTATTTGCAGGCACCACATAATATAAAAGTCACGGATTGCTTCGCACTAACGTGCTCTCGCAA
>CAVBGP010000067.1:0-11508 GCA_963595005.1 Acutalibacteraceae bacterium
TAACTCTCTGTTTAGCTTACCGTGTCTATCAGCGATTCTGTACTGCACGCTCCCATACATGGCTCTTCTCAAGCACTGCGATAAGCACAAGACTAAGTATAATGTTGCTGCCTGCCTGAGCAATATTGCTGAGTACTGATGGAAATGCAGCTGCGCCGTAGCCCAACACAAAGAACTCGTATACAAGATAACCAAGTACCATTATTACCTCTGCTACGACTGCTGAGATTACATATACTGCTGACTTCGCTGCGCTGCCGGCCTTGCTTCCGAATCTATTGTAGATAGCATATGCAGCAAGTGCCATAAGCAGCTTAACTATAAATGTTCCGGGCGCATATGCAGGATATCCGCTTAAGAGATCTGCAAGCCCTGAGCCAAGTCCTGCTGCAACTACTCCGTACCATCCTCCAAGCAGCCATGCGCTGAGCAGTACTCCTGTATCACCTATATTGACATAGCCGTTAGTGCCAAGTGTCGGAACCTTAATAACCATTGTAAACACACAGGTCAATGCAGTAAACAATGCACCAAATACTAAGCCCTTCAACTTCTGTCTGTTCATAATCTGACTCCTCTCGTCTGTGTTCGTTTATGATTAGCACGATTATACTCTTGTACATTTCGAACTCAATGAGTATTTTTGTTTTTTTATGTATTCAAAAGGCAGCCTACAATCTCTTCCGCCTTATTCATCATATACTCAGTGCCCTTATATGAGGCATGCTTATCCGTATATACAAGCTTCGGTTCAGTGCCGCGGTAAAATACAAGCTTGCCCTTCTCCCTCTCTATCAGCATCGGTATAGCCTCAACCTTGATATCTGCTTTTGGATGCATGTGCATACTAATGCTTCCGCTCCTAATATCTAGCTCGGTTATATAAGCTCTCTTTGCAAGCGACTTAATTCTGACTATATCAAGAAGATTCTGAACAGACTTTGGAGGGTCACCGAATCTGTCTGTAAGCTCATCCTGCATATCCTCATATTCTTCCTTGGTCTCAATCTCTGCAATACGCTTATAAATGTCGAGCTTGTGATACTCATCTGATATATATTCATCAGGTATAAATGCATCAATATCGCAGTCTATACTGGTTTCTACACTTAGTGAAGTAAGCTCTGTGTCTTGTGCTGCCGCATTCATATCGGCCACGTCCGGACCGCCTTCTGCGTTAACGCCGGAAGCATTTCCCGAAGCTGCGTCCTTACCTGCTGCCTGTCCCTGCATAAGCCTTACAGCCTGTGACAGCAGCTTGCAATAGAGATCATAGCCTACAGCCTGCATCTGGCCGTGCTGCTCTGCGCCAAGGACATTTCCCGCACCGCGTATCTCAAGGTCACGCATGGCTATCCTTATGCCTGCGCCAAATTCCGTGAACTCCCTGATTGCCTTGAGGCGCTTTTCTGCATCCTCTGACAGCACCTTGTCCTTCCTGTACATAAGAAATGCATACGAGGTTCTGTTGGAACGTCCGACTCTTCCTCTAAGCTGATAGAGCTGGCTCAATCCCATGCGCTCTGCACCGTCTACAATCAGAGTATTGGCATTAGGAATGTCGAGTCCCGTTTCAACTATGGTTGTGGAAACAAGCACGTCAATCTCACCACGAACAAATTCATTCATGATATCCTCAAGCTCTCGCTCATTCATCTGTCCGTGTGCGTATTCTATGCGGGCATCCGGTACCAATGCACGAAGCAGATTGGTCTTCTCTTCTATGCCATGCACATGATTGTACACGTAGAACACCTGTCCGCCTCGCTTAAGCTCTCTGTCCATAGCCTCTCTTACAAACTCATCATTATATTCCATGACGTAGGTCTGTATCGGCACTCTGTCAAACGGTGGCTCCTCCAATGTGGATAAGTCTCTTATACCGCTAAGTGACATGTGGAGAGTTCTAGGTATCGGAGTTGCCGTGAGCGAAAGCACATCCAGATTATCCCTAAGCTTCTTAATCTTTTCCTTATGCGTTACTCCAAAGCGCTGCTCCTCATCTATGATAAGCAGTCCCGGGTCCTTGTACTCCACATCCTTGGACAACAGTCTGTGCGTACCTATAACTATATCCACTGCGCCGGTTTTAAGCTTGGCTGCTATCTTTTTATTTTGGTCCGATGTCCTGAAACGGGACATCATCTCTATCTTGACCGGATAGTGTGAGAGTCTTGCTACAAATGTATTGTAATGCTGCTGTGCAAGTATGGTTGTCGGTACCAGGAATATAACCTGCTTGCCATCTTGTACTGCCTTAAATGCTGCTCTTAGTGCTATCTCAGTTTTGCCAAAGCCTACATCTCCGCATATGAGTCTGTCCATAATGCGGTCGCTCTCCATGTCTGACTTAACAGCCTCTATGGCTCGCAGCTGATCCTCGGTCTCCTCATACGGAAACAGCTCCTCGAATTCCCTCTGCCATACCGTGTCACGGCTGTACCTAAAGCCCTTACCGTTTAATCGCTTGGCATAGAGCTGTATAAGCTCCTTGGCTATATCCTTGACTGCGCGCACCGTACGCTGTCTGGTTTTAGCCCATTCGGTGCCGTTAAGCTTATTTAGCTTCGGCGGCTTTGCCGTGCTGTCAGCATACTTCTGTATCAGATCAAGCTTAGTCGCAGGAAGATACAGCTTGCCCCCATCGGCATATTCCAGCTTGATATAATCCTTGCCGGTTCCGTCCCTTACTATATGCTCTAAGCCTCTGTATACGCCTATACCATGATCCTCATGCACCACGTAATCGCCGTAGCCAAGCTCACTAAGTGAGATAAGCTTATCGCCCTCGTAATGCTTCTTGCGCTTGCGCTTCTTGACTGCTCCCGTACCAAACATGTCAGACTCAGTCATAAGTGCATACTTGATATCAGGGTAAATGAAGCCCTGTCTTAGGTTTCCGCATACCACCTCTGTTGTACCGGGCCTTAGCTCCCTAGCTTCTGCCTGCTGAAGACTTAGCTCATCCAGGGTCTTATTTTGCTTAAGTCTTCCTGCTGCATCATTTTCATCAGTATCCGGACAATAAGCCTTGATATCATATTCTCTAAGTGTCGCTGCAAGTCTCTGGCACCTCGTCCTTGACGGTGTAAGCACGCTTATCCTGTAGCCCTTATCCTGATATTTCCTGATATCGGATATAAGGAGCTCAAAGCTGTCCTTATAGTTGCCGGCAGTCACGGTATTAAAGTGATAATTCCTAACCGCGCCAAAGGCTGCAAGTGAATCATCCAGTCCCGATATAAGCAGAGCCCTTTGCTTGCAAAGCTCTGACATAAGCTCTGCAGCTGCAAATATCCCGCTTGGCTCCTCATCACCTGCTATACCCTTTTCAAGTCTTCGCTCTATGCTTAAGGCATACTCCTCCTCTGTCGCCTCCGCCACGGCTTTAAGACGCACCGGGTCATCTAAGACTATCAGTGCATCCTTATCAAAGTAGGTATAAAGCGAAACCATGGCCGCACTCTCTGCCGCTCCGTCAGTCTGTGTCTCGCCTATACCGATATCTGACTTACCTGCAGCTAACTTGCCTGCGTTGCCTTCATGACCAGCAGCCTTATCCTTGTCCGTAAGTGACAGCACCAAGCCCTCACCCTTAGCTCTGCCGCCATTTTCTGTTACTGCACTGCTGTCTGCCGGATATACCTCAAGCTCAGTTACTCTGTCCGCAGAGCGCTGTGACACAATATCAAAGCTCCTGATTGTATCAATCTCATCATCAAAGAACTCTATCCTGTACGCATCCTCCTGACTTACCGGGTAGATGTCAAATATGCCTCCTCTTACGGCATATTCCCCTGCACCCTCTACCTGACTTACATGTCTGTAGCCAAGCTCGGTAAGCACTGTGCTTAAGGCTGTAGTCTGTATAACCATGCCCTCATAGAGCCTAAGCTTGCGGTTTACCAGTCTCTGACGCGGAGCTATAGGCTCCATCAAAGCAGCTATCGTTGTGACTATTACGCCCTGTTCCTGTTCTACCAGATGCTTAAGCGCATCCATGCGCTGGTTGCGCATAAATCCGCCTTGTATATCCGAGTTATCAAAGAGCAGGTCTCTTGCCGGATATACCCACACACTCTCATTAAAGCACTTAAGGTCTGCCGCAGCCTCCGATGCCTGCTTTTCGTCCGCAGTTATATAGAGCATCCAGCTCTTATTGAGCTCTGACACAAGCTGCAGCTTCTGTGAGCTCATACATCCGGATACGCTAAGAGGAGCGGAAGCCTTAATAAGCTCCCGCTCTAATTCGTTAAATGTATCCAGCTGTCTTAATGCATCATACATCATTATCCTGTTTATCTGTTCTTAGCTGATCAGTCTCCTCTTTAAACCTCTCAGCTGCATTTTTAAGATGTTCTGCCGCTGACTTAAGCTGCTCCAGATCAGTTTTAAGCTGCTCTGCCTCAGACTTAAACTGCTCCCTTTCTGACTTAAGCTGCTCCGTGCCGGCCTTAAGCTCTGCTATCTCCTTAGTCTGTGCATTAAACTGCTTCTTCATTCTGTGATTCTTGATACATCTGCGTACAAACAGAACTATAAGTACAATCAGTACTATAAATGCAGCTAAGATAATAGCGGTATTTCTTAAATTAATGGTTCCTGCAGGAGCTGCATAGCCAAGATCCGGAAGCTCGCCAAGTGTTACATCATCTGCATTTTCATATTCCAGATAAGCCTTAATCGGGAAATTGTCAAAGGTTTCGTCCTGATACTCATCTGTATCCTGCAGTGCTGTAACCACCTCTGAGAAATCGGTCCAGTTTCTGTTCTCGCCTACATAGAGATAGCTCTCGCCCGGATTGACTATGCCGACCATATACCAGGTCTGAAGCTGATCCTCATACTCGGATTTAGCCTTGCCTCGGTTGTCATAAGCTACCTGTCTGTTATTTTCCTCTACAGCCTCCTTGTTGATTCCTTTAGACGTAGATATAGCGTAATATGTCTCGTCATTGTATTCAATATTTTGTGTTACAACTACTGAGTATCTCTGTCCCTTTTTGATATGCACAGGCTCTGTGACATTGACCCTGTGATATCCGGGATATGCAAATGTTGCCTCCTCTGTAGCCACAAGCTCTCCGTCATCCGGTGAGCTTGAATCCTCATCAAGCAGATATACCTCAAAGCTTACCGCTGTATTTTCATTATCTGTCTGGCAGGACAGGGCCCTTAGCACCTCATCATACTCTGCGACAAAGATATTGGACATAGCCATCTCTCTGGTATTAAGCCAGCCTGAGGTCTCTGATGCCGGAAGGTAATTGTATTGATCTATGATATAGGCTTTCCTGTCATAATCATTTGTATCAAAGTCGAAGGTCTCAGGAAGCGATATACTCTTATCATAATAAGAAAGATAGAAGTATCCTGTTTCCTGACCCTGCTCATTTTTGATACCCCAGGAGTAGCTGTTCGGGAAACTCTCTGTAGCTGCACCCCAGCTGTTTTTAATTATCCATGCTCCGTCACCCTCAGGCTGATACGGATCCCCTGTATCATTCCAATCCTCCTCAGAATGGTCAAGGAAGTCTTCCTTCTTAATCGTATCATCCCAGCCAACTATGGTTACGGCATGCGTCACCTCAGCATCCTCATCATAGGTGTACTGAGTCCACTTATTATCCTCAACATTAAGATACAGCGGAGGTGTATCTGTGCCAAGCTGTGAAGGATCATACTGGTCTGCCGCATAAGCTACGGATATAGCCTTGCCCTCCATAATGGCCTTCTTCATCTTATCCGTTGCACTCTGGTCGTAGCCTATATATTTCTTGTCTGCTTCATCATCCTCGTCGTTCTTATCCTCGTCATCAGCCATGCTTTCAGAATCAACTTCCTCATATACCGCCGGTGACGGAAGCATATCTGAGTTTACCAGTTCATATGACTGCAGGAATTTGTATTCTTCAGGAAGAGTCCAGTCATCATCCTCGCTGTAACTAAAGTTTAGTACAAGCACTGCATCAGTCTTGCTCTTCTTGCCTCTGTAAGGTATGGCCGATTCATTTACAACACCTATACCTGTTGAAAAAACTGAGGTTGCGGCAAACATCTCATTACCGGTATTCAACTCACCGGTACCCTCATATTCCTCGAACATGTGGACACCCTCGCCGTCCTGACTTGAGCCATCCTTGAGATAGGTATTGACAAAATATGTCAGCTGATGCTCCGACAGGTCAAGACCTGTCTCCTCATAGGTCTTGCCGAGGCTTGAGAGTATGCTGGTCTCTGCCGCTGCGATAGCAGAAAAGCCCCAGCAGGTTCCCCACGGATTCTGAAATTTGACAGGGGTTACAACACCCTTGTCTCTAAGATCAAAGCGCTCCGGGAATTCTTCAGTTGATTCACTTACAATCTTTCGCTTAATATTGCCGCTTTGGTCATTATTAATAAGATAATCTGCTGTCTCTGCCGCATCTCCAAGATTAAAGTCCGGAACATCTTCAACTGTCTTGGCTGCAGTGTCAGTGTCGTTCTTATCTGCATTCTCAGCACTATCAGACTCCTCTTCGGTATCAGTTGCTGCCGTGGTATCGGTGGATGTGGCAGCGTCTGTTTCTTCTGAACTAATAGAATCCGTTGCTTTGTTAGTATCAGCTGCCATGGTGGTCTCCTCTGCAGCTTGGCTCACACTTTCCTTAACAGCTTTTGCATCAGTATTAGCATATGCACATACCGGACTAAACATCATCTGCAAAGCCATTGCGCCTGCTGTCAGTGTATATAGGCTCTTTCTCATACCTTCAGATAGCTCCTTTTCATAAACAAAATAATTGCGCTTGTGCTCCAAACAGGCACGTCATAATAAACAACCATGCCTACGATTTTGCAGGCACCACATATTAATACAAGTACGGATTACCAAATTTCTACACATCTACACATGTAACCACACAGTCCGCATAGCCGCTTGGCAGCATTTACAGCGTAGCACTCATACACCTGCAGCGGCTTCAACATCCGTATTCGGATAAGCACGCCGCACCTTGAGATAATACATATATAATACCGGCACAGCAAGCATCCAGGATACCGGCCATGCAAGTATGACAAACTCATAAAACCTAAACATTGGGAACAAGCCGTATATCCATACCATACGGAAGCCGCAGACAAATATCATCGTGATAATCATAGGCGGAACGGATTTGCCGTAGCCTCTGATAACATTAGATAATATGCACATGGTTGCATCCAGAAAATCAGTCATTACCATGATAATCATACGTCTGCACGCTATCGCAATAACTGCCTCATCACTGTTATAGAGTCTGATAATCGGCACTCTGAACAGCACAAACAGACTGCCTATAGTGAGACTCATTATGGTCGAAATTATCAATATAGTGTGCATAACCTTAACTGCACGCTTGTATTTGCCGGCACCTATATGCTGGCTTGTAAATGTCGCCGCTCCTATGCCATTTGCAGAAAGGAAAGCAATCTGGAAGTTCTCAATACTCTGCGCTGCTGAATTGCCTGCAACATACAATGAACCGAAGCTGTTGACCGACGACTGTATAATGATATTGGGTATGGAGAAGAAGCTGTTCTGCACTGCAAGCGGAATACCAAACTTCAGTATGTCCTTGCATATCACAGGCTCAAGGTTAATCTTCCTTAGATTAAGCCTGATTGTAGATTCTTCTAAGCTTAGCGCTCTTACTATCAGTCCTGCTGATACGTAGCTTGATACCGCCGTTCCTATAGCAACTCCCGCTACTCCCATCTTGAGTACAAGTACAGTTATCAGATTGATAACAACATTGACACATCCAGCAACCATCAGATAAAAGGTTGGGCGTTTTGTGTCTCCTATGCTTCGAAGTATAGCTGCTGCAAAGTTATAAACAACAGCTGCCGGCAGTGAGAAACAATATATGGTAAGGTACAATGCTGCCATATCTATGATATCATCGGGAGTTCCTACAAGCTCAAGCAAGGGTCTGGTGCTCACTAAGCCGACTATAAGAAATACTATACCCAATGCTGCTGACAAGCCCATAGATGTATGAACGATACGTTCTGTGCTCTTGGCGTTGCCTGTTGCATAATATCTCGCTGTCAGTATGTTAACTCCTGTTGCAAGTCCGCTGTATATATTGAGGTAAAGCGCCACCAAAGCTGTATTGGAGCCAACTGCCGCAAGTGCCTCAGTACCTGCAAACTGTCCTACCACTATGATATCTGCAGCATTAAACAAAAGCTGCAGGATATACCCCAAGGCGAGCGGTATAACATACATAATATATTTCTTGACTATCGGTCCGTTAAGTATATCAATCTCATGAGTGCTTCTTTGCGCCATGGTTAAGATCTCCCGTATATCAATGTATTGGAGACAACATGCATTGTCCCCCGAAGCCTGCTGCTTATAGCCATCTCTATATCCTCACAAGCTTCATATGTCAGTACGGCAATTCTAAATCAAAGCTCTGTTGAATTCAATATCGTTTCGACAAGACTGACAACATATTGACCTTGAACTTATACATACGAAGAAACCCCGGAGCTTGTTTCCAAACTCCGGGATCTCTTCACCTTACGGTATTATGGCTTAGGCGGGTAATTGCTTACGCAATCGCCTCAAACCTCTTATTAGTCGAATCCGCCGGTCTTGTCGAATCCGATATCTGCTGCAAGTCCGTTCGGATATGCTGCATGAGTATCTGTCGGAAGATTAGCCTCAACCTCAAGAACATCACCATACTTCTTGATGAATCTCTTGTTGCCGTAGAATGCTCTTAAGTAGCAAGCCTTGAGCTCTCCGATTGTCGGATATACAGGGTTAGCGCCTGTGCATGCATCATGGAATGCCCACTCTGACATCTGGTCAACAGCTGCAAGGAACTTCTCCTCCCACTCCTCTGCGCTTACATCACTGTGAGCCTCGCAGAGCCAGTCAAGTATGGTCTCCGGGATATCAATATCCTTCTTAAGCTGCTCAGCTGCCTTAATCCAGTTCTCAAAGGTCTTCTCATCTGTGCTTCCCTTAACACCGATAAGCTCTCCGAGCTTGACATATCTCTCAAATGCCTGAGGATACTTGTACTGTGAGAAGGTACCCATGTGATAAGGATGCTTCTGTGCATTGAAGCGGCATACATATGGGAACAGCAAAGCGTTAGCTGTACCATGCGGAATGTGGAACCATCCTCCAAGCTTATGTGACAGTGAGTGGTTGATACCGAGGAACGCATTAGCAAATCCTATACCTGCAAGTGCAGAAGCATCTGCCATCTTCTCACGTGCTACCGGATCCGGCTCTGCATCCTTGAATGCTGACTTATAAGCTCTTGGAAGATAATCAAATACCATCTTGGTAGCCTTCTCGCAGAAGCCATCTGTATACTCTGTTGCAAATGTTGATACATAAGCCTCAACAGCATGTGTAAGAACATCGTATCCTGAAGCCTGAGTAGCTCTCGGAGGAAGCTTCATCATGTTGTCAGCATCGATAATAGCCATCTCAGGCATCATCTCATATCCAACGAGCGGCCACTTCATGCCGGTGTTGTTATCGGAAATGATGGTGAACGGTGTACACTCAGATCCTGTACCTGCTGTAGTCGGGATACAAACAAGCTTAGCCTTCTTGCCCATCTGCGGGAAGAAACGGATTCTCTTACGGATATCCAGGAAGGTTGTTGCCATATCGAGGAAGCCTTCATCCGGATTCTCGTACATAATCCACATAATCTTAGCTGTATCTATAGCAGATCCGCCGCCGATAGCGATGATAACATCAGGATTAAATGCATGCATCTGAGGAAGACCCTTCATAGCATCCTGAATCTTAGGATCTACTTCGATATCATAGAACTCTGCAGTCTCAATGCCCTGATCCTTAAGCTGTGCAATAATGTTATCGCAGGCACCCATACGATAGAGGTTGCCGTCTGTTACGATGAATGCACGCTTGAAGTCGTAAACATCCTTCATCTCCTTAAGAGCTACAGGTGTGCAGCCTGTCTTGTGATAAACCTTCTTAGGAAGCTGGAGCCAAAGCATGTTCTCCTTGCGGTTCTGAATAACTCTGATATCGAGCAGCTGCTCGCACTGTGTATTGCCCATATATGATGATCCTCCTGCAGATCCCGGTCCCAATGTGAGCGATGGTGCAACGCCGAAGTTGTAGAGATCGCCGATACCTGCAAAGGATGTCGGGATATTGATTATGATACGGCCTGCCTTCATGCGCTTGCCGAACTCTTCAATCTTGTCCTCTCTGTTAGGATTGATGTACATAGCAGCCGAATGTCCCGGGCCGCCCTCAGCAACAAGCTTTGAACAGATATCAAATGCCTCATCAAGATTTTTAGCGTGGAACATTCCAAGAAGAGTTGTAAGCTTCTCGTTAGCCCATGGGTTATCGTGAGAGGTATCATCTGTCTCATAGATAAGAACCTTGGTGTCATAAGGAACCTCGAAGCCTGCCATCTGAGCAAGTCTTACTGCGGTCTGTCCTACTGCGCCCGGCTTAACACCATGAGTTACAGGGTTGAAGAATACCTCTGCAATTGCAGCTGCTTCTTCATCGTTAAGGAAGTAGCATCTTGCATCCTTAAGGAGCTGCTTAACCTCATCATATACATCATCAAGAACGGTTATATGCTGCTCAGCTGCACAAATCATACCGTTATCAAAGGTCTTGGAATGGATGATTGACTCAACTGCCATGCGAAGATCTGCAGAGGAATCGATAACTACATTACAGTTACCAGGTCCAACACCGAGAGCCGGAGTTCCTGATGAGTAAGCTGCCTTAACCATGCCTGCACCACCTGTAGCAACGATAAGGTCAACGCTCTTCATAAGAACAGGTGAAATCTCAAGTGAAGGCTCTGAAATCCAGCTGATGACATTTTCAGGCATACCAGCCTCGATAGCTGCATCTCTGATTATTCTTGCTGCTGCGATAGAGCACTTAACTGCATGCGGATGTGGGCTTAAGATAACTGCATTTCTGGTCTTAAGGCACATGAGCAGCTTATATATAGTTGTTGATGTCGGGTTAGTTGTCGGAGTAATTGCTGCAATAACGCCCTTAGGTGTAGCAATCTTCTTGGTACCGAAGGCCTTGTCCTCTTCAATGACGCCGCAGGTCTTCTTATGTCTCATATAGTTCCAAACATGCTCTGAAGCGTACTGGTTCTTGGTTATCTTATCAACAAGAACTCCGTAGCCGGTCTCAGCACATGCCATCTTGGCAAGCGGAATGCGCATCTTTGAAACTGCCATAGCTGCCTTCTCGCAGATCTCATCAACCTGCTCCTGTGTGAAGGTTGCATACTTAAGCTGATCTGCTCTGATAAGCGGCAGTGCTGCGTTTAATGATTCAACCGAATTAATTAACAATTCATTTGCCATAATAACTCCCTCCCGGAAGTAAAGTGAAAATCCTTCGGTGTTCCGAGCCACCGATGTTGTTTTTGTTTCTTTATGCGTACAAGATAACAGAATGCATTCAAAAAGTAAATAATAGTTATAAAACTAACG
>CAVBGP010000068.1:0-11481 GCA_963595005.1 Acutalibacteraceae bacterium
ATTCGCATTCCGGGCTATCGCCCTACATCGCTCATACAGGGCAGCCCGTCCAATGTCTGTGAAGCTTGACAAGCAAGCTTGCCTATCTTCACAGCCGCAGTCCGGGACTTTTAGAGTAAGTAACCATGCCTGCGTGTTTGCAGGCACCACACAGTATAAAAGTGACGGATTGCTTCGCGTTTTAAGCGCTCTCGCAATCCTGCCTAAGCAACGAGCAATCCGGGCTACCGCCCTTCTTGCCGTTCAGGGCAGGTTGCCAAATAACGCAGCATCCTTACGTGCAAGCACGTAGTCTGCTGTGTTATCCGGCAACACTTTTAGAGAAAAACAAAAGAACAAGAGCGGGGAAACCCCATATAACTAGGTTTAGAGGCCTTCCCGCTCAATACACGGCAGAGTCATTTAGAGGCGCTGCCGTGAAGCTGTAGTTAGGGGGAACAGGGAAAATGGATATGCACGGCAAGAAAAAAGGGCAGCTTGAGCCTGATTTAAGCCAGATGGAACGAGATGCCTGCGGCATAGGTGCAGTGGTAAGCATTAACGGAGTTAAGGATTATGAGACTCTGGATAAGGCTCTGCACATAGTTGAGAAGCTCGAGCACAGAGCAGGCAAGGATGCAACCGGAACAGTGGGAGACGGTGTCGGTATACTCTCGCAGATACCACACGAGCTGTTTAAGAGAAAGGCAGCAGAGCTTGGAATAGGGCTTGGCAGTGAGCGAGATTACGGTGTGGGTATGTTCTTTTTCCCGCAGGATAA
Source organism: Acutalibacteraceae bacterium (assembly GCA_963595005.1). Lineage (GTDB taxonomy): Bacteria > Bacillota > Clostridia > Lachnospirales > Lachnospiraceae > Avilachnospira. The sequence continues at coordinate 761 of CAVBGP010000068.1, forward strand.
GCTTAAGCGCAACTTCTCAGAGGAGATGTTTGAGATAATTGCCCAGAAGAACGGAGTAAGAGTGCTCGGATGGCGTGATGTTCCGACACATCCGGAGATACTGGGACAGGCAGCAGTTGACTGTATGCCGTATATCAGACAGTGCTTTTTGGAGCGCCCTGAGGAGTGCCAGAGAGGTATAGAGTTTGACCGCAGACTCTATGTGCTTCGCCGTGAGTTCGAGCAGTCTAATGATGAGACCTTTGTAGTATCATGTTCATCAAGAACCATAGTCTATAAGGGCATGTTCCTTGTAGGACAGCTGCGTCGCTTCTATGACGATCTGCAGGACAAGGAATTTAAGACAGCCATAGCTATGGTTCATTCGAGATTTTCTACCAACACTACTCCGTCCTGGGAGAGAGCACATCCGTACAGATTCATACTTCATAACGGTGAGATTAATACCATCAGGGGAAATGTTGACCGCATGATAGCCCGTGAGGAGACCATGAGTGCAGGATGTCTCGGAGATCAGCTCGACAAGGTACTTCCTGTTATAAGACAGAGCGGCTCAGACTCAGCTATGCTGGACAATACCTTGGAGTTTCTCTATATGAGCGGCATGGATCTGCCTCTTGCAGTCATGATTACCATACCTGAGCCATGGCGCCATATGGAGTACATGGACAGAGATAAGCAGGATTTCTATCATTATTATGCAACCATGATGGAGCCGTGGGACGGACCTGCTTCAATATTATTTACAGACGGAGATACGGTCGGAGCTATCTTAGACAGAAACGGACTCAGACCTTCAAGATATTATATTACAGACGATAATCACCTCATCCTCTCTTCAGAGGTAGGTGCTGTTGATGTGCCTGAGGAGCATATAGTTAAGAAGTCAAGACTTATGCCCGGCAAGATACTGCTCATCGATACTGCAGCAGGGCGCATCATTTCTGATGAAGAGTGCAAGCAGTATTACAGCACGCTTCATCCTTACGGCGAGTGGCTTAACATGAATCTGCTGCATCTTACAGATCTGCCGGTGCCGAACAAGAAGGTAGAGGTACATGATCAGAAGCGCAGAGACCAGCTGTACAAGGCATTTGGCTATACCTATGAGGATGTCAAGGACCTGATTATACCTATGGCAAGAAATGGCGCAGAACCTACGGCCTCTATGGGTATAGATATTCCGCTTGCAGTGCTTTCAGAGAAGCATCAGTCACTGTTCAGCTATTTCAAGCAGATGTTTGCGCAGGTTACCAATCCTCCGATAGACTCACTCAGAGAGAAGGTAGTAACTGATACAACTGTATTTATCGGTTCAGACGGCAATCTCCTCAAGGAGGGCGCAGAAAACTGTACTGAGATTGAGGTGCACAATCCTATACTTACAGGAGTTGACCTGCTTAAGATTAAGGCACTTAATCGTCCGGGCTTTAAGAGCAAGGTGGTTTCACTCTTGTACTACAAATACACCTCACTTGAGAGAGCCTTGGACCAGCTTGCAATCAAGGTTGACGCAGCCTACAGAGACGGCTGCAACATTATCATACTCTCAGACAGAGGCGTGGACGAAAACCACCTGGCTATCCCGTCGCTCCTTGCGGTTTCTTCAATTGAGCATCATTTAGTCAGAACCCGCAAGAGAACCGCTGTGTCTATCATCATAGAGAGTGCAGAGCCTAGAGATGTGCATCAGTTTGCTATGCTCTTAGGCTATGGTGCGCGTGCAATCAATCCTTATCTTGCACACGAGTGTATCGAAGAGGTTATAGAGAGAGGCATGCTTGATAAGGAGCCTCATATAGCTATAAATGATTATAACAAGGCAGTGCTTGACGGCATAGTCAAGATTGCTGCCAAGATGGGTATATCTACACTCCAGTCCTATCAGTCTGCCCAGATATTTGAGGCAGTCGGCATAAGACAGGATGTGATAGATAAGTACTTTACCAATACAACAAGCCGAGTAGGCGGCATAGGTCTTAAGGAGATAAATGATTCAGTAATCTACCTGCATAATCAGGCCTTTGACCCGCTTAGATTAGGTCTTGACGAGACACTTGAGAGCTACGGCTTCCACAAGAGGAGAGCAGGCGGAGACAAGGAGGATCATCTCTACGATCCGCTTACCATACTTACGCTTCAGCAGGCAGTAAGAACAGGCAGCTACGAGAAGTTTAAGGAATATACTCATATGGTTGATGCCGAGAACAGGCCGCATACTTTGAGATCACTGCTTGATTTTGTGTATCCCGAGGACGGAGGTATTGACATCTCAGAGGTTGAGCCTGCAAGCGAGATAGTTAAGCGCTTTAAGACAGGCGCCATGAGCTATGGCTCCATATCCATAGAGGCTCACGAGTGCATGGCTATAGCTATGAACCGCTTAGGCGGCAAGTCCAACTCAGGTGAGGGCGGAGAGGATCCTAAGCGTTTCGGAACAGAGCGTAATTCTGCTATCAAGCAGGTGGCATCGGGACGCTTCGGAGTTACAAGTGAATATCTTAATTCAGCCTCTGAGATACAGATTAAGCTGGCGCAGGGTGCAAAGCCGGGCGAGGGCGGACATCTTCCGGCGTCCAAGGTCTATCCGTGGATAGCTCATTGCAGATACTCGACACCGGGAGTGGCTCTTATATCACCGCCTCCGCATCATGATATATATTCTATAGAAGATTTGGCACAGCTTATATTTGACTGCAAGAATGCAAACCGCCATGCAAGAATCTCTGTTAAGCTCGTATCAGAGGCAGGTGTAGGAACTATAGCCTCAGGTGTTGCCAAGGCTGGAGCACAGGTAATCCTGATTTCCGGCTTTGACGGAGGAACAGGAGCAGCGCCGCGTAATTCTATACATAATGCAGGACTTCCGTGGGAGCTTGGAGTTGCAGAGGCTCATCAGGCACTTATTGACTCCGACCTCCGAAGCCGTGTCATAATCGAGGCAGACGGCAAGCTTATGAGCGGAAGAGATGTAGCAATAGCTGCACTGCTCGGAGCAGAGGAATTTGGCTTTGCAACAGCACCTCTTGTTGCCATGGGTTGCATGATGATGCGTGTATGCAATCTCGATACTTGTCCGGCGGGTATAGCTACTCAGAACAAGGAGCTGCGCTCACGCTTTGCAGCTAAGCCTGAATATGTCATGAACTTTATGCTGTATGTAGCAGAGGAGCTTCGTGAGATAATGGCAAAACTCGGAGTTCGTAAGCTTGATGATATGGTAGGCCGCTGCGACCTGCTCAAGAAGAGAAGCAAGCTCAAGACCGAGCGTGCTATGTCTGTAGATGTTGACCGCATAATCAACATGAGCTATGCAGATGCGGATAAGAAGCATTTCGAGCCTGAGGATATATATGACTTTGAGCTTGAGAAGACCATCGATGACCGCATATTGCTTCCGGGCTTTAAGTCGGCTCTAAGAAAGCAGTCCAAGCATACTGAGTCTGTAAATGTCACAAGCACTAACAGAACCTTTGGTACGCTGCTTGGCTCTGAGATAACCCGTCAGTGCGGAACCAAGGTACCTGCGGATACATTTACAGTAAAATGCACAGGCAACGGCGGTCAGTCCTTCGGTGCGTTCATCCCGTCAGGTCTTACCATCAGGCTTGAAGGCGATGCAAATGACTACTTCGGCAAGGGTCTCTCAGGCGGAAAGCTCGTAGTGACACCGTCACCTAAGTCCAAGCTTAAGCCGTCTGACAATATTATTATCGGAAATGTCGCACTCTACGGCGCAACCAGCGGAACCGCCTATGTATGCGGCGTTGCGGGCGAGCGCTTCTGCGTAAGAAATTCCGGCGCAGTTGCAGTTGCAGAGGGCTGCGGAGATCACGGACTTGAGTACATGACCGGCGGACGCGCAGTTATACTTGGCACTACAGGCAAGAACCTTGCTGCAGGTATGAGCGGAGGAATTGCATATATACTTGATGAGGATCATTCTCTTTATAAGAGACTTAATAAGGAGATGATCAACATGAGCACCGTGACTGAGAAGCAGGATATCACGGAGCTTTTGAACATCCTTACCGATTATCACAGGGAAACAGGCTCTGAGCTTGCGGGAAGGATACTTGCACATTATGAGGAATATCTGCCAAGCTTCAAAAAAATTATTCCTAAGGATTATCAGCGTATGCTGCATGTAATTGCTGAGTTCGAGGAAAAGGGTATGAAGCACGATGATGCTGAGCTTGAGGCATTCTTAAGCATCAAGAAGGGAGGCAGATAATATGGGTAAGGCAACAGGATTCTTAGAATACGAGAGAGTCGAAAATAAGGTCTGCGATCCGCTTACACGTATTGCTGACTTTAATGAATTTAAGTGTGAGCTCAACGAGGAGGAGCGCAGAAAACAGGGTGCGCGCTGCATGAACTGCGGCGTGGCATTCTGCCAGTCTGCGGTGGAGTTTAATGGCAAGCTTATCGGATGTCCGCTCCACAACCTCATCCCTGAGTGGAATGATGAGGTATATAACGGCAACTATAAGCATGCTCTTGACAGACTCCTTAAGACCAACAATTTCCCGGAGTTTACAGGCAGAGTTTGTCCGGCACTATGTGAGAGGGCCTGTATCTGCGGCAAATACGACACACCGGTCACTGTTCATGAAAATGAACTCTTTATCATAGAGACTGCCTTTAGCGAGGGCAGAATTAAGCCGAAGTCACCGGCACTTCGCTCAGGCAAGAAAGTAGCTGTAATAGGAAGCGGCCCGGCAGGACTTGCATGTGCTGACCAGCTTAACCACAGGGGACACAGCGTAACCGTTTATGAGAAGTCTGACCGCATCGGAGGTCTACTCATGTACGGTATCCCTAACATGAAGCTTGATAAGAGCATTATCGAGCGCAGGGTTAAGCTCATGGAGGCAGAGGGAGTAAGCTTTGTAACCAACACGGCAGTCGGACTCGACGGAGCAGGAGCAAGGGACATCATGGCACAGTATGATGCCGTAGTGCTTTGCTGCGGTGCAGAAGTGCCGAGACCGCTCGAGGCCTTTGAGACTGCCAAGGCAGAGGGCAGAGAGCTTAAGGGCGTATATTATGCCATGGACTATCTTGTAGCCGAGACCAAGCACTTGCTTGACGGTACACCGGAGATATCAGCGAAGGATCTCAAGGTTATAGTAGTCGGAGCAGGAGATACTGCCAATGACTGCATTGCTACTGCCGTAAGACAGGGAGCCGCATCGGTAACACAGCTGATAAGACGTGCAAAGCCAAGCGACAAGAAGCTTGTATGGCCTGACTATGATGAGAGCGCAAAGCTTGGTTACGGTCAGGAGGAAGCTTTTAGCTACTATGGCAAGGATATCAGAGTATTTGAGACTGGGGTTAAGTCTCTTAAGACTGATGAGTCAGGCAAGCTTACTGCAGTAGAGACTGTAGGCCTTAAGAGAGCGCATGGCAAGTATGAGGAAGTTAAGGGAAGCAATAAGGATGTTGAAGCGGATCTCCTTATCATTGCGTCCGGCTTTGCAGGCTGTGATAAAACAATACTCAAGAGCTTTGGTGAGAACAGCCAGGCTGATCCGAAAGTGCATGAGCATAAGACCAATGTGCCGGGACTCTTTATTGCAGGAGACATGCGAACAGGTGCATCTCTTGTAGTTCGTGCCATAGCAGAGGGACGTGACTGCGCAAGTCAGGTAGATGAGTATCTCTTAGGCTACAGAGTATTTGAGAGAATCTGACAGCTCTGCGGCAAAGGCGTCAAATCCTTAACAGAATCTTAGCTGATAAGATTTTTTGAAAAAATTATAATAAGTATAGCGTACAGCGTAGCAACGAATTATTCGGTGTGCGCTGTACTTTTTTGATTGGTTAAGGATACAGTATGAGTAACATTTGCAGTAATAACAGTATAAGTAAAGATAGTAAGCTTGCCATAGGCATAGATGTTGGCTCCACCACAGTTAAGCTTGCAGTGACTGAGCGTGACACTCATAAGGTGCTGCACAGAGTCTACCGCAGACATAATGCGAGACAGTCAGAGACAGTTTATGAACTGCTTAAGGAAGCACGTGAACTGTTTCCTGCAGAGAGCTTTCGTATGGCGGTATGCGGCTCCGGAGGACGACCGGCAGCAGATGCACTTGGGATTCATTTTGTGCAGGAGGTTGTTGCAAATGCGGCAGCAGTCCAGGTGCTCTATCCTAAGGCACGCACTGCGGTAGAGCTTGGAGGACAGGATGCCAAGCTTATATTCTTCAGATATGATGAAAGCCGTCATCAGCTAATGACCTCTGATATGCGCATGAACGGAAGCTGCGCAGGAGGCACGGGAGCGTTCTTGGATGAGATGGCAGCCTTGTTCCATATTAAGCCTGAGGAATTCAACGCACTGGCCTCTAAGGGCAAAAATGTCTATGAGATATCGGGCCGCTGCGGCGTATTTGCAAAGACGGACATACAGCCGCTGCTTATACAGGGTGCAGAGCGTGCGGATGTGGCACTCTCGGTATTTCATGCTGTGGCTAAGCAGACTATAGGAGGATTATCTCAAGGACTTGATCTTACACCTCCGATTATATTTGAGGGAGGACCGCTGACCTTTAATGACAGACTGGTAAGAGTCTTTGCGGAACGCCTTGGACTTAAGGACAAAGATATCATCATCCCGGAACATCCGGAGACTATAGTTGCACTCGGGACTGCCATAGCTGTAGACGAGCTTTATCCGGATGAGGCAGATGAGCTTACCTTATCCGAAGCTGTAGCTAGACTTGAGAGTGCTAAGGAGACAGTGCAACAGGCGGATGATACGACAACAGAGCCGCTATTTGCTAACGAAGAAGAGCTTCGCGCATTTACATTAAGACATGATGCGGAGCTTGGACATATAGCTGATATTAGTACAGCGTCCTCTGACGGCGGTATTGGTATACATGAAACTGAGGATAATGATGCGGTAGCGCCAGCAGCTTCGGTCAATGTCTACATCGGCATAGACTCAGGTTCAACCACGTCCAAGGGTGTCATAATCAATGAAGATAACGACATCATCGATACCTTCTATTACAACAATGACGGTGAACCGCTCAAGGCTGTGAAGCACGGACTTATAGACATAGTCGACAGATATGCTGATAAGGGTATCAAGCTTAATGTCCTAGGCGTAGGCACTACAGGTTACGGCGAAATGATGCTTGCAGGGGCACTAAGAGCTGATTATCACTGCGTTGAGACAGTTGCTCATGCTGCAGGCTGCTTAAGATATGTGCCTGATGCTTCGTTTATATTGGATATCGGCGGACAGGATATGAAGGCCATACGCATTAAGGACGGTGTTGTAACCGACATAGCTCTCAATGAGGCATGCTCCTCAGGCTGCGGCTCCTTCCTCGAGAACTTTGCCAACTCGCTCGGCATACCGGTTAAGCAAATAGCGGAAGCTGCATTTCGCTCTAAGCATCCCGCTAAGCTTGGAAGCCGCTGCACCGTGTTCATGAATTCTACAATTATAAACGAGCAGCGTAACGGAAGACAGGCAGATGACATTATGGCTGGCTTATGCCGTTCTATTATTGAAAATGTCTTTACCAAGGTTATACGTGTTGCAAATGTCTCTGAGCTTGGCGACAGAGTTGTTGTGCAGGGAGGAACATTCAGGAACAGGGCGGTGCTCAGAGCGCTTGAGGAGTACTTAGGACATGAGGTTATATTGGCACCGTTTCCGGGAGAGATGGGCGCGCTTGGCGCGGCTCTGTCCTGCAGACATAAGATTGAGACTAACGGTTATGCTGATGGAGTCGGAAGCTCATTTATAGGCTTCGATGCAGTACGGAACTTTGAATATGAGATAGAGAGCGGAGTGGCATGCACGCACTGTACCAATCACTGCAGCAGAACCATACTGCACTTTGGCACAGGTGACAGCTACGTTACAGGTAATCGCTGTGAGAGAGGTGCTGCTGTTGATGACGATTATGCAGCACAGCAAAAGGCATCTGAGCGTGCAGCAGCGATAGCAGCTGTGCCTGATGTGATGAAGCTTAGAGAACGACTGCTCTTTAAGAATTATGAGTACAAGCAGGTTAGTCCTGATAAAAATGAAACCATAGGCATACCAAAAACACTGGAATTCTGGGACAGCGCACCGTTCTGGGGCACCTTCTTCAAAAGCTTAGGATATAAGCTTAAATTCTCAGGAAACAGCAGGCAGACTCAATATGAGTCTGGACTGCAATATGTAGCCTCAGATACAGTTTGCTTCCCGGCAAAGTTAGTGCACGGACATATAAAGGAGCTGGCAGAAAACAAGGTTGACAGGATATTTATGCCTTTTATTATGCATATGCCGCCTGAATTCAAGAAGGAGAGAAGCGTGCATGTGTGTCCTGTAATTATGGGCTATCCTATGGTTGTGAGAAACTTCCAGAATCCTGAGCAAAAGGCAGGCATCAAATTTGATACTCCGCAGTTTCATTGGTTTACAGAGAAGGACAGAGCCAAGCAGATAGAGGCATTTGCAGTAAACAGCTTAGGTGTAAGCCGCAGGGCAGCAGCTAAGGCGTTTGAGCAGGGGCGCAGCGCTCTTAGACAGTTTAGGACAGAGATTAAGACGGCTGGCCTTGAGGCCTTGAGATATGCGGAAGAACACAAAGAATTTGCGGTGGTATTGGCAGGAAGACCGTATCATACTGACAGCTTTGTTAATCATAAGCTAAGCTCAATGTTTACAAAGCACGGCATACCGGTGCTCACAGTTGATTCCATGCCTAAGCTTTACGATGCAGAGCTCAGACTCTCAAGAGCGGAGATAACCAATGATTTTCATGCACGTATGCTCGGAGGAGCTATGGCAGCTACCAGAGATTCAAGGCTTGAGTATGTACAGATAGTAAGCTTTGGCTGCGGACACGATGCCATACTCTCTGATGAGATAAGCCGTATTATGATTAAGGGCTCAGGCAAGGCACCACTCATACTCAAGATGGATGAGTCAGAGGCAAGCGGTTCTCTTGGCATCAGAGTGCAGAGCTTTATAGAGACTGTACGTCTGAGACGAGAAAAGCAGGCGGCAGAGCGAGAAGCTCTATCCGAAAAGGTTATGCACATAGCGTCAGGAGATAACTGTGCTTTTGCAAAAGCCAATAATGAAAATGCAAAGCTTGTAAGTCGTGAAAACTCTGGGACATATGCATTTGCAGAAGCGGAAAATAACGATGCGGCAATCAATATGGTGACCGCAGCAAAAGCTAAGGTGCCGACTGAGAAAACTGGACTTTCAGAGCCGTACGAGGTCAAATACACTCAGGAGGACAAGAAACGACGTACACTACTCATACCTAACATTTCTGCACCGGCCATGACCATACTTGCAGGACTCCTTAAGAAGGAAGGCATAACAGCAAAGCAGCTGCCGGTAGGAGGAGACCGTGAGATTAAGATAGGCAAGAGATATACGCATAATGATATCTGCTTCCCGTGTCAGATGGTAGTGGGCGAGCTCATAGGAGAGCTTCAGCGCGGCAATTACAATCAGGACGATGTTGCTGTAGGCATGGCAAAGCTTAACTGTGACTGCAGACTTGCAAACTACTCAGACATCCTCCGTCAGGCGCTTGATAAAGCAGGCTTTACACGCGTGCCGATACTCTCAACGGATCCGGGCGATACCAAGCAAATGCATCCGGGAGTATCTATGCTTACAGCAGGAACTGCTGTGGAGGCGGCACTCATGTTTACGATGCTGGATATCTTAGAGGAGCTGCTTCGTAAGATTAGACCTTATGAGCTTAATAAGGGAGAGGCTGAGGATGTATTTAACTCCTGCATCAAGGACATAGCGGACGCATCCGTTTCTGGCCTGCGTAAGGCGGTTGATGCCTATAAGAAAGCGATAGAACGCATGGGCAGCATACCTTATGACAGAAGCAATCTTAAGCCGAGAGTTCTGGTAACAGGCGAGCTGCTGGTTAACTTCCATCCCGGAACCAACTATCATATAGAAGAATACTTAGAGAATCACGGCTGCGAGACAGTGCTGCCGCGTATGACCAATCAGTTCCGTAAGGATTTTCTTGCTGCTATGAGTGAGATTAAGGATTTTGGAGTGAAGATGATACCTTATTCCTATGCATTGGAGAAGGCCTTTGATACTATAGAGAAGAAGCTAGCGAAGATAGCGTCAACACATCCGCTCTATGAGGAGGCAACACCACCTGCAGGACTCTATGAGGAGGTTAAGAACATAATTCCTAAGACACTTACCTGCGGCGAAGGCTGGCTGATGGCAGGTGAGATAGCTCATCTCGCTAAGGAGAAGGTTAACTCCTTCGTAATATTACAGCCGTTTGGCTGCCTTCCAAACCATGTTTGCGGCAGAGGCATAACAAAGAAGCTTAAAGAGTTGTTCCCGGACATATCCATATTGCCTTTGGATTTGGACCCTGATACAAGCTATGCCAATCTTGAGAACAGACTGCAAATGCTTATCATGAACCGCAATCGCTTTGAGGCAGGGCAGGCAAAGGCGCAGCCAGTTGGCTTGAAATAAAACTTGGTTAATTATCGTTACTAGATTCTCAAAACATAGAAATGATAATATTACATAAGCCGTCCTAAGGGGCGGCTTATGTTAACGAGGAATGAACGAGACTGCAAAAATCCAGCGTTAAAAAAATCACATGAAATTTTAAAAAGCTGTTGACAAAGCCTTTTAGGTTTGATAATATACACAAGCTGTCGCGTGAGACCGCAAGGTCAAAACG
>CAVBGP010000069.1:0-11188 GCA_963595005.1 Acutalibacteraceae bacterium
TAAAAGTGTTGACGGATGCAAAAGCAGACTGCATGCTTGCATGCAAGGATGGTTTTGCATTTGGCAACCTGCCCTGAACGGCAAGAAGGGCGATAGCCCGGATTGCTCGTTGCAGGGCAGAGGATTGCGAGAGCACGTAAGTGCGAAGCAATCCGTCACTTTTTTGTTATACTGTGCCTGCCAATACGCAGGCACAGTTGTTTATAGTGTTGACCTATGCAGCCTGCTGCAGTCCTTATCAGTCTGCAAACAGCTTAGCTGCATCCGGAAGCTCAACATCAAGCGGATAAACGGCCTTGGAAACATTTACCATGTTGATATAGTCAACATTGCCGGCAAGAATGTTGTTGCCCCAGGTTCCGCATCCCTCTGATACTGCAGGTGACAGATTGTTTGTCTTTGGTCCCCATGCATCAGGTGTAGGCTGGTTGATAAGCACACGTGCTACAGGAACTCTCTCTGCATAGTACTTAATGTGCTCCTCGTTATGTGAATAGATACCTGCTGTATGTCCGATACCGCCAGACTCTTCCATGTTGTTGATAGCCATCTCTACAGCGTGCTCGAAGGTATCATAGCCTGTCATTGAAACGATAGGTCCAAGTATCTCCTCGTTAAGCGGATCTGAAGCACCTACGGTCTTAACCTTAAGAGCTATTACCTTGGTATCAGCCGGAATATCGAAGCCTGCTGCCTTAGCAATAACAGGAGCATCCTTACCAACGAGTACAGGGTTTGGCTTGCCGGTCTCCATGAAGAGAACGTCTCTGAACTTAGCAACATCTGCCTCGTCCTCATATACAACCATACCGGCTCCGCGGAATGCATCGATAACCTCAGCCTCCTTCTCCTCCGGATACAGGAAGAGGTTCTGACCATCGCAAAGGATACCATTATCAGATCCAACTGCAACTACTGACTTCTCAGCACAGTCCTTGATGTCATAATCTCTGTCAAGGATTACAGGCGGGTTACCAGGGCCTACGCCGTAAGCCGGTGTTCCGCTGCTGTATGCAGCCTTAGTAAGACCGAAGGATCCTGTAGCTATAACAAGGTCAGCCTTGCTCATAAGCTCTGCAGAATGCGGAATTGTAGGATCCTCTACTATCTGGAACAAATCCTCCGGAGCACCATTAGCCTTAAGTACCTCACGGATAAGGTTAACAGTATGTGTTGAGCTATTCTTAGCTCTAGGTGCCGGGCAGATAATAGTAGCATTCTTACCCTTCATGGAATGCATGAAGTTGCCAAGCGGAGTAACATTAGGATTGGTAGCAGGAGTGATGCCTGCGATAACTCCTACCGGGTGAGCTATCTCTATAGTGCCTGTAGCCTTATCTTCCTTGATAATGCCAACTGACTTCTTATCCTTGAGATAATCCCAGAAGGTTGCAGGTGTATCAGTGTTCTTAGCAACCTTGTCCTCGTAAAATCCGAGTCCGGTCTCATCAACTGCTTCTCTGGCAAGCTCCTCGGCGTGCTTGTAAATAGTCTTGGCTGCCTCGTAAACAAGCTTGTCAACCTGCGCCTGATCGTAATCCTTGATAGCCTCAACAGCTGCTCTGGCCTTAACGATCATCTCATCAATAGTGAGTGCCATAATGTTCCTCCTTATAAAAATGTTTTAATAGTTAGTGTTGCGGGTTGTTATACCCTTTTTCTTTATGCTGTTATTGTAAGCACATTTCTTTCAAAAATAAAGTTTATAGATTCAATCGCGTGCATAACATTTTTTTATAGATTTAACGCTTGGATTTAAGTTCGTATTCTTGGCCCGAAAAATAAAGGGTTTTAGATGATTGAATGTCAGTTCAGCATAATGGTTTTAAAGTATACCGATAAAAAAAAAGAATATTTGTTAACTAAAATGCACAACCACAATCCAAATTCACGGACCATGGTTGTGCAAATTATTCACAAAAATCAAATTGGATTATTATATATATTGCCTAAATCGGCTTACTGCTCCTTCTCAACCTTATCATAGGTAAAGGTATTGAGGAAGTTCTGAGCACGCTCTGTTTTCGGATGCTCAAAGAACTCCTGCGGTGCACCTTCCTCGACTATTTTGCCCTTATCTATAAAGACCACTCTGTCTGCAACCGCCTTGGCAAATGACATCTCATGGGTTACTATCACCATGGTTCTGCCCTGCTTGGCAAGAGAAAGCATAACATCGAGAACCTCTCTTACCATCTCCGGATCAAGTGCTGCCGTAACCTCATCAAAGAGCAGCACCTCAGGATGCATGATAAGTGAACGAACTATGGCAACTCTCTGCTTCTGTCCTCCTGACAGCTGTCTCGGATAATTATCTCTTTTATCCTTAAGTCCCACTCTGTCTAACAGCTCAAGCGCCTCCTGCTCTGCGTCAGCCTTAGCTCTTTTTTGTACAAGAGTCGGAGCCAGAGTAACATTCTGCAATATAGTCTTGTGCGGAAACAGCTCATAGCTCTGAAATACCATGCCTATCTTCTGTCTAAGCTCAGTAATTCTCTTGGATTTAGCATCTATCTTCTCGCCACGATAGCTAATGCTTCCCCCCTGTATCGGCTCTAAGGCATTAATACAGCGAAGCAGCGTAGATTTACCGCAGCCTGACGGACCTACTATAACCACAACCTCACCCTCATGTATAGTGAGTGAGAGGTCATTAAGAATAACATCCCCTCCATCATATTGCTTAACAAGATGTTCTATTTTAACAAGCTCAGCTTTCATTATTGAAGACCTTTCGTTGTCCAATCTCTACGCCCACTTCTTCTCAAGATACTTAGAGAACATGCTTATAGGCCAGCATGCAATAAAATACAGCAGAAATACCGCACCATAGACTCCGAAGGCAGCATTTGGTGATGCAGTACGATTAGCCTCTATAATCTGCTGTCCTACCTTTAATACCTCAACCACACCTATCATCATGATAAGACTGGTGGTCTTAATCATACGTGTAACCAGATTTATTGAGAGCGGTATAAGTCTCCTCAGTGTCTGCGGTATAACTATATGCATAAATATCTGATATTCATTAAGACCAAGGGCTGCTGCAGACTCATATTGATGCTTTGGTATGCTTATAAGCGCCCCTCTGACCAGATCTGCCATCTCTGCCGTACCCCAGAAGGTAAATACAATCACAGATGCCAGCTCTGCTTCGATATTAATGCCAAAAACTCTCGTGGTGCCAAAGAACACTATAAACAGCAGCACCATCTGCGGCATAACACGTACTATCTCAAGATATATGCGGGTAAATACCTTAATGACAGGATTTTTCCTTGTCATAAGTGCTCCGACTACTAATCCTAAGACTATGCTTATTGCAACCGCTATAAGGCTTATCCTAAGCGAGACCCACAATCCTGCAAGAAGTCTCTGCATATTGGTGCCCTTAAACAGTACATCAATCCCCAAAGCTTGCATAACGCACCTTCCTTTCCACTATACTTCCTATAATGGATACAGGAAGAAGTATAATCAGATAGAATATAACAAGCATGGTCAGGCATTCTATTGTCTTGTAGTAAAGTCCTATCAAATCCTTAGCTGTAAACATAAGGTCCATAAGGCTGATAGCTGAAAAAACGCTGGTTTCCTTAAGCAGGAAGATGACATTTGCCACAAATGCCGGAACGCTTACTGAAAATGCCTGCGGCAATATTATATGCAATATTGTCTGGTTATGGCTTAATCCAAGGCTCAGTGCTGACTCCGTCTGTATAGGCTCAATTGCCTCAAAACCTGAACGAAATGCCTCTGCCATATAAGCCCCGCCAAGAAGCGCAAGCCCTAAGGCTCCGCAAACCTCAGCATTGATAGATAATCCAAGCTTTGGCAACCCGAAATACAGAAAGAACAGCTGAACCAAAAGCGGTGTATTTCTGAATACTTCTATATATATACCCGCAAGCTGACTTAATACCGGAACCTTGTAATTTCTCACTATCGAGCATACAAAGCCTATTATTACAGATAAAATTATGCCTATCCAGCCTATCTTGAGGGTAAGCTTCATTGCCTCTATATAGAGAGGCAGATATTCATGCATTACTTCAAAATTCATGCAGCATCAACCCCTTCTTCGATCGAGCTTCTTGGATAATATCATGCCGACCCACTGCAGTATCTGCATAAGTATGACAAGTACAAGAACTGTTATAAGCATAATACCTGTCTCGTAACGATAATATCCGTAGCGGATTGCAATATCTCCAAGTCCGCCTCCTCCTACAACTCCTGACATAGCTGAATAGCCCAATATAGTACCAAGAGCTATAGTAACACCCACAAGCAATGAGGTTCTTGCCTCTGCTACAAGCACCTTAGTGATAATAGTGCTCTTCTTGGCACCGAGGCTTACTGCAGCCTCTATAACGCCGTGGTCTACCTCCTTAAGAGAGCTCTCAACCATACGTGCAATAAACGGTGCTGCTGCAACGGTAAGAGGAACTATGGTTGCAGTTGTTCCGTAGCTCTTACCTACAATAAACTTGGTAAAGGGCTGTATGAGTATAAGAAGTATCAGAAACGGAACACTTCTCGTGATATTGATAATAAAATCAAGTATCTTATATGCCCACGGATGAGGACTTATGCCGTCCGTATCAAATATCGTAAGCAATATGCCAAGAGGCATACCGATAACATAGCCCATAAAGGTTGATACAAATACCATCAGCAGAGTTTCAGCCGTTCCGCCGGTAAGCATTGTAATCATATCTGATGCTGCCATCCTTATGCCTCCTTAGTAATCTCTTCCTCAAGTAGCTCAGACTGCTTGCTTAATATAAGTCTCTTGGCCGCGTTAGTCTTAGGATTGGCAAATACCTCGTGAACTGTACCAAGCTCCTCCAGCTTACCATGATCAAGTACTGCAACCCTGTCGCAAATCTCCTCTATAACCCTCATCTCATGAGTTATGACCACTATTGTTATGCCAAGCTCCTTGTTGATATGCTTAAGAAGCTCAAGTATAGTGCGTGTGGTCTGAGGATCCAGAGCACTCGTTGCCTCATCGCAGAGTATAATCTGAGGATCTGAAGCAAGTACTCTTGCTATTGCAACTCTCTGCTTTTGTCCGCCGGAGAGCTGTACCGGATATGCCTTTGCCTTTTCCTCAAGGTCAACGGTCTTAAGATACTCCATTGCTCTGCGGCGTGCCTCATTCTTTGGTACTCCTGCTATCTCCATAGGAAAACAGACATTGTCTATGACATTGCGCTGCATAAGCAGGTTGAAATGCTGAAAGATCATGCCTATATGCTGACGTGTCTTTCTAAGCTCCTCGCCTGAAAGCTCAAGGATATTCCTGCCGTCTATAATCACTCTGCCCTCGGTCGGTGTCTCAAGCTTATTGATGCATCGTACCAAGGTACTCTTACCGGCTCCCGACAGACCTATGACTCCGAATATCTCTCCCTTCTCGATGGACAGATTGATATCCTTCAGAGCCTCTACGGCAGTTGATTTAATATCGTAGGTCTTACTTAAGTGTTCGATCTCTATAAATGCCATTATTACGGCTCCTTAACATTGCTAAAGCCCCGGGCGGCGGACACCATCCGGGGACCTTAAATTCTAATGCTGTATCAAAGCTAAACCTGCATCCTGATGTATGCTTAGCTTCAGTACAGCAGTTACGATTCTTTGCCGGTGATTAAAGCTTATAAATGCAACCATAATACAAATCAGCGTGGCTATTAATATATCATAAATCGACTATGACGGTCAAGGCACGCAAGGCTTTACACGCTGTCTCAAACCCGGATGCTATATACTGTTATAGGTGCCTTAATGCGATAGCTTAGGTGCTCACTCGGCAATTTACCGCATTTTCATAAGTGAGGGCTTGGGACAAGCCCAAGCCCCCTGATATTATATTAAGCGTTATGCTTAGTCCTCATAAGGAACAACTGCTCCGTCATAGGTCTCGTTGATGAAGTTCTTAACATCATCAGACTTAAGAGCTTCTACGAGTGCCTTGATGCCCTCGTTCTCCTCATTGCCTTCCTTAACTGCGATAATGTTAACATAGGTCTTAGCTGCCTCTGAATCTGACTTCTCGTATGCGATGGAGTCATTCTTAACAGAGAAGCCTGCCTCAAGTGCATAGTTACCGTTAAGTACTACGTATGCAACCTCATCCTTAACTCTTGAAACCTGTGCTGCCTCAAGCTCCTCAATCTTTAAGTTGTGAGGATTCTCGGCAATGTCAAGTGTTGTTGCTGTAAGGCCTGCACCATCCTTAAGCTTGATAAGACCATTGTCCTGGAGAAGCAGAAGTGCTCTTGCCTCATTTGTTGTATCGTTAGGAACTGCGATTGTATCTCCGTCTGCTACATCATCAAGTGAGCTCTTTGTTCCTGGATAGATACCGAATGGCTCATAGTGAATGCCTGCTACGTCTACAAGCTTTGTTCCGTTCTCCTCGTTGAAGTTGTCAAGATAAGGCTTGTGCTGGAAATAGTTAGCATCAATCTCGCCTGAATCAACTACAAGGTTAGGCTGTACATAATCCTCAAACTCGGTAACCTTAAGCTCCCAGCCTTCCTTAGCAAGAACCTTAGCTGCCTCTGCAAGTATCTCTGCATGAGGAGTAGGTGAAGCTGCCACTGTGATTGTGCCCTTAGCCTCAGCCGGCTCTGCTGACTCACTGTCTGCTGCAGCTGCGTCTCCGCCGCCCTCAACTACTAAAGTATCCTCAAACTCTGCACCATAGGTATCAAGAAGAGTAGCCTCATAGTCTGTGTGGAAGAAATTCTCCTCGCCGAGAGACTTAATCTCATCGTTGATCCAGTCAAGCAGTGTTGTGTTGCCCTTGGTTACTGCAGGTGCAATTGTATCTGCGCTGCCAAGTGAATCAATACCTACGGTATAGCCCTCGTTATCATTAGCAAATGCTATAACCTCAGTGTTGTCGTTAGCCCATGCAACACCTGTGCCGTTTTCAAATGCACTCTTAGCTGCTGCATAGGTATCAAACTTCTGAAGCTTGATATCAGGATAATTCTTTGTAAGATAGGTCTCTGCAGTTGTACCTGAGATAACGATAACCTGATCATCAGCACCTATCTGTGAAAGGTCTGTAATAACATTGTCATCATGTGAAACAACTCCGAGAGCAACATTCATGTAAGGAAGTGCAAAATCAACCTCCTCAGCTCTCTCAGGTGTAACAGTAAAGTTAGCTAAGATGATATCAACCTTGCCGGTCTGAAGATACTCGATACGGCTTGCTGCCTCTGTAGAAACAAAGTTAAGCTTAACGCCTAAGTCCTCTGCAAGTCTGTTGGCAAAGTATACATCGTAGCCCTGATACTCACCATTCTCATCAACATATCCGAACGGTGCCTTGTCTGAGAATACTCCGATGTTGATGGTTCCGTCAGCCTTGATGTCATCAAGTGTTCTGAACTCTCCTGAAGCAGCCTCCTCGGTGCTCTCATTCTCTGCTGCTGCGGTTGTATCCGCTGTGCTGCTGCTTCCGCATCCTGCAAGAAGTCCGATAGCTGTTATAGCTGCAACTCCTGCTGCACTGATGCGCTTCAAAATGTTTTTCTTCATAGTGCTTCCTTTCTCCTGTCATATTACCGTAGGTTTATCGGTAATAGGTACTGATTCACAAAAACCGGGGCGTCCTCCCTAAAGTGACTGCCCCGGTGCATGCTTCAAAAATAAATTGCCTAGGATTACGCATGGCATTAAGCCATGTAATAACCCTCAGAATCACAAGCCCGGGGAGTTGACATGGTACACATACACATGCACATTGAGGATGCGTTTGTTCTGAACATATCTTTCTCCTTTCCGAACCCCTGGTTCTTAATCCCTTAATCTAAGCTCTTGCTGAGCTTGCGTGTATAATACCCCAGTTCACCTACTATGTCAATAGGTTTTTTATGTTTTGCAGTAAAAAAACTTCTGAGATTAATAATTGGCGAGTATATGGGCAGCTGCTCAGTGTTACACCGCAACACCTTAAATTATATGCTGATGCAGTGTTGCAGTGATAACAAGGTCGCAGCAGTCTCATATACTCGCCATACACATAGTTGCTCAAATCGATAAAACCTTAAGCTGTCAGAAAAGCTTTGCTGCTCACCTCTTATCCTTGTCAATTCGCTGCAATATGATTACAGCAAGTACCGCAAACAGCAATGCGAAGCCCACAAGGTGCAGCCAGCAGCCTCCGATATTGGCAACAGTCTTGACATAGTCTGCATTTTGACTGTATTCACCGGTCTTTAAGCAGAATTCATTTACCATATTATTGTCGAGCATATAGTTGGTCAGCCTCTCTATCGGCTTAATTCCTTCAATCTCAAAATCTCTGAACTTAAAAAGCTGGTTCCATACCGCAACCATAGGCTGGCTGTTGTAATTGGCCTGTGCGCATAATGCACTTAGGCCCCACTTGGATATAGCTAAATCTGTAAATGCATCCGCACCCTTGCTTAGCTGAAACAGACTGCCTGAAAATATAAGCTGAACTATAAGCATAAAGGGCATCACTGTCATTGCTGCAGTAGTTGTCCTGACTATGCATGATATAAATAGCGACATCATATCGGCAGCATAGCTTACCAAAAAGAAGGTAATGCCTATGTCAAGCTCAAACCAAGGTGTCATAAAGCCCTCTGCCGGAAACTGCATACGTGCTACGTGACATATTATAACCAGTATGATAGTCTGTATCAGGCACATAAAGGCCTGATATATCATATGCGCCATTATATAGGAGCTTATAAACATGCCGGCGCGATGCTCTCTTTTTATGATATTTCTTTCGCGGCATACCGCCTGCACCGAATTAAAGAAGCCGTTCCATATGCATACGCACACCAAGGCAAGTGAACCTCTAAGCGTACCCTCCTGCGTTTTAAACATATCCGGGCAGGCTACAAGCGCAACAAGTCCTGATATAATTATAGCCATCGGAAGCACCTTCCAGTCATCCATTAAGATAAACATACGGAAGAATTTGCCTGCATATATCGGTATCTGACCAAGCCTGCCTCTGTGGATGTTGACCTTACTCTGCTTGTCCATTGCATACCTCCGTGAACTTCTCTATCATGTCGTCAGCCTTGCCGTCTCCGCCCTCCTCGATGCGATTGACAGTCTTGATAACACCCTCCATGCTATCCTTGCCAAAAAATTTCTTGGCCTCATCAACAGTTCCGTAGTAAGCAAGTCTGCCTGTTCTGTCTGCATCCTTTGCAAGCACTATAACATCATCAAAGAGGTCTAATACCCTGTCCGGAGTATGTGTGATAACTATGACTATGCGTCCTTCTCTGGAAATGTCATGCAGCCTCTCCATAAGCTCTCTTGCAAGTATTCCGTCAAGCCCGGAATCCGGCTCATCGAGCACAAAAAGAAAAGGATCCGACACAAATTCCATGGCTATGGATACTCTCTTCTTCTGACCTCCTGACTGCTTGGCAACAATATTACCCTGCACCGGTCCTAAGCCCATATCCTCGAGTACCTTATCAACGCGCTTTTCTCTGTCGGCCTTAGTGATATTTACCGGCAGTCTCAGTGCTGCTGCATCTGCCACAGTTCTGTATACAGTGTCATTGGTACGGATAAGCTCCTGCTGCGGTGCAAAGCCAATCTCATACTTAAGTCTTGCAAAGTTCTTGTAGACATTTTCATTTCTAAGATATATCTTGGCGTTTGCCTTCTCATAGCCTGTTATGGCATTGACCAAGGTTGTCTTGCCTGAGCCTGAGCCTCCAAGCAGCAGTACCATGCGTCCGGGCATTATGCTCATATGAATGTCACGAAGGAGACATTTACGTGTAAAGAAATTACCGACATTGCGGCTCTTGATATTAACGGTCAGTCCTTCCGGAGCAATGGGCTCAGTACGTCCTGAAAGTGCTGCAGGCTTTACACGTCTGAATACCTTTTCATCTACCTGTATCTTGCCTGACCAGCCCCAGATTATAATAGGAATCCACAAGGCAATAAGCATAAGCACTGCCCATCGCTTCCTGAGACCGAATATACGGCATAGTCCAAGGAATATACGTAAACCGTATATAAAGGTTATAAAGCCTATTGCTATGATCAGTATGCCTATGGTTCCGTTCAGTCTGTTCAGCACAAAATTCTGTCCGAACAGCAGAAGGTATACTATCTGAAGCACTTCCGAGATTACGGCAAAGAATGTATATACTCTGCCCTCTGTTCTCATATCAGCACATTGAGCGAGCTTATACATCCTGTAGAATGGCATGAAGGCATATTTCTTCTCCATGCCGCACTTCGGAAACAGCTTATAGAGTCCGACTGTAAGCATTACCGCCGACAAAAGCTCCCACGCAAACTGCGTAAGCATGTATTGTAGTGTCTGCAACAAATATGTATCCATATTTACACGTTACCCCTCAGATATCTTAACCCCATTGTTCTCTCCGAGACTCCTACAGGCTTATAAACGCCCTTGCCTGCGTTTTCGCGGGCACCACATATTATAAAAGTACGGATTGCTTCGCACTAACGTGCTCTCGCAACCCTGCCTAAATTCGCCTGATTGTCGCCTAAAACGCTTGATGAAGGTTTAAATTAAGAGCCGCTAAGCCTTACTCTCAGCTCGTCAACTACTTCGCCTATGCTCTTATCCGTCTCATCAACTATGATATCAGCATAGCTCTCGTATAATGCAGCTCGCTCATCATAGAGCCGCCTAAGTGTATAGCCCTCCGGTATTGCAACTCCTCTGTCAACAACATCTCCTATGCGTCTTACCATCTCCTCATAGGATATCTTAAGATATACCACAGTAGAAATCTCCTTGAGATGCTTCATTGCCCAATCCTCATAGCATATCGAACCGCCCGGTGCAAGGACAGAGTTCTTGGCCTCAAGCTTGGCTGCGATGTCTCCCTCTATCTTAAGAAAGCCATCAAGACCATACTCACTGATAAGCTCCTTTAAGAGCTTGCCGGTCTGCTCCTGTATCACTATATCAACGTCAACAAAGCTCATCTTAAGGCGCTTTGCGAGCAGCACTCCAACCGTTGATTTTCCGCAGGACGGCGGTCCTATCATAGTTATGTTGTTCATCATCAATCCCCTTTTACAAAAGCTGTCATATTAAATCTCAATAATTATACATATTACGATTAGAATTAAGCAAGGATAAAGTTTTCTCTTGCATTTACCGGAACCGATGTTT
>CAVBGP010000070.1:0-11182 GCA_963595005.1 Acutalibacteraceae bacterium
AATATGCGGATTCCTTTTTATCAGTGAAATAATGCTATCCGGCAAAGTATCAGCCTGATCCTTTGGATCTTTTGGTTGATCTATTAGAGCTTTTTCCAGTGTCTTGAAACGTATCCGCAATGTCGTTCCCGTCAACTCGTACACAGGAAGCTCTGCTCCCTTTTCAAAGAAAAAGGTCTCAAAACATTTTATACTAATGATAACATGTTTTGAGACTGCTATAAATAGTGACATTTTATTGATACAGAAAACGGAGAGCCTTATTTTATGCGGCTCTCCGTGGTTTTTACATTATTCAAGTTCTATAGTTCCCGGCGGTTTTGAGGTAAGGTCATAGAATACGCGGTTTACTCCCTTGACCTCGTTGACGATACGGGTCATGACGCGCTGCAGTACCTCGTAAGGAATGTCTGCTGCTTCTGCAGTCATGAAGTCATCCGTTACAACAGCACGCAGGGCTACTGCATAGTCATAGGTTCTGAAATCACCCATAACGCCGACAGAACGCAGATTAGTAAGCGCAGCATAATACTGGCTTATCTGCTTATCAAGTCCGGCCTCGGCTACCTCAGAGCGGAAGATATAGTCAGCATCCTGGACGATGCGTACCTTATCAGCTGTAACCTCTCCTATAATACGTATACCAAGTCCCGGTCCCGGGAACGGCTGACGATATACCAGGTAATCCGGAAGTCCAAGCTCCAGACCTGCCTTTCTTACCTCATCCTTAAAGAGCAGTCTCAGCGGTTCAATTATCTCCTTAAAGTCAACATAATCCGGAAGTCCGCCTACATTGTGGTGTGACTTAATTGTAGCGGATTTGCCAAGTCCTGACTCTATAACATCGGGGTAAATGGTTCCCTGCACAAGATAATCTACCTTGCCTATCTTCTTGGCCTCACGCTCAAATACACGTATAAACTGCTCACCAATAATCTTACGCTTAGCCTCAGGCTCCTCTACGCCCTTAAGCTTATCGTAGAACTCCTGCTGTGCATTAACACGTATAAAGTTAAGCTTGTACGGTCCGTTTGGTCCGAATACAGCCTCAACCTCATCTCCCTCGTTCTTGCGAAGCAAGCCATGATCTACAAATACACAGGTAAGCTGCTCACCTACTGCCTTGGCAAGCATAGTTGCAGCAACTGATGAATCAACACCGCCTGAGAGCGCGCAAAGTACCTTGCCGTCTCCGACCTTCTCACGGATAGCCTTAACAGTATCCTCCACAAAGGTAGTCATCTTCCAGTCGCCTGTGCATCCACATACATCATACACGAAATTATGCAGCATCTTGTTGCCCTCGCGGCAATGCTGCACCTCAGGATGGAACTGAACTGCATATATACGTCTCTCGCCATTGGACATGGCTGCAACAGGACACACAGGTGTGGTACCTGTTATCTTAAAGCCCTCAGGTACCTCGCTGATATAATCTGTATGGCTCATCCATGTTGTAGTGGTATCATGAACATCTCTGAACAAGACATCAGCTGTATCTACCTTAACCTCCGTCTTGCCGTATTCTGAAACCGGTGCAGTCTCAACCTTCCCACCCAAGGTATATGCAATAAGCTGTGAGCCGTAGCATATGCCAAGAACCGGGATACCGAGATCAAATACAGCCTTATCTATATGTGGGGATTCCTCAAGATATACTGAGTTTGGTCCGCCTGTGAGTATTATTCCCTTAGGATTAATCTCCTTAATCTTATCTATGCCGATGGAATATGAATACACCTCAGCATATACACCCTCGTCTCGAACTCTTCTTGCAATCAGCTGATTGTACTGACCGCCAAAGTCGAGAACCATAATCATTTCCCGCATCTTATCCTCCATGTAAATCAGCTGTTCTTAGCAATATCAGCGATTATCTCTGCACACTTCTCATAGCCTAAGAAGCCTGAATCAATTGAGAGATGATAATTGTCTGCATAACCCCACTTCTTACCTGTGAAGTGATTGTAATAATTATGACGTGCTGTATCCTTCTTGAGCATTGCACGCTTAACAGCAGCCGGTTCATCAGTGCCAATAAGCTCTGCTACACGCTTAGCACGCTGCAGCTCATCAGCGTAAATAAATACATTGAAGCAGTCGATTCCGGCATTAAGCAATACATTATCAGCGCAGCGTCCTAATATAACGCAAGGACCCTTCATGGCGAAATCCTTGATAACCGCCTCCTGAATCAGCTTAAGCTTCTCACGGCTGTCACTGTAATAGCTGCTTGACAGATTGCCGAGAGTAGTCATAAATGTCTCGAACTTAGATATATCCTCACCCTCATCCTCTACGAGGTCAGCATCAAAGCCTGTAGCCTTGACTGCTTCCTTGATGATGTCCTTATCATAAAATGGAATACCCAGCTTCTCTGCAACCTTGTGGCCTATACTGTGTCCTCCAGCTCCATACTCTCTGCTAAGTGTGATAACCTTCATTGCTGCTCCTTTTAGAAAGCTCCCGGCGGGTATGCCGTCGGGAGCTAATAGTCTTAATAAATTAAATTGAATTACTTAAGAGTAACCTTTGAGCCCTCAGCCTCAAGCTTAGCCTTGATGTCATCAGCTGTAGCCTTGTCAGCGCCTTCCTTAACAACCTTAGGTGCGCTCTCAACAAGATCCTTAGCCTCCTTAAGTCCAAGACCGGTAATCTCACGGATAACCTTGATAACCTTGATCTTGTTCGGTCCTACATCAGTAAGCTCTACGTCGAACTCTGTCTTCTCCTCAGCCGGAGCTGCTCCGCCTGCTGCACCTGCTGCTACTACAACACCTGCTGCTGCAGATACGCCAAACTCTTCCTCTACTGCCTTAACAAGATCATTAAGCTCAAGAACAGAAAGCTCCTTGATAGCCTCGATGAACTCAGCTGTTGTCAACTTTGCCATTGTCTAATCCTCCTGATTATGATTGCCGCCTGTTATGCGGCGTTAAATGTAAAATGTTCTAATAATGTACCGCGATGCATTAAGCCTCTGCAGGTGCCTCTGCCTCTGCTGCAGCCGGAGCAGCCTCGCCGCCCTTCTCTGCAACCTGATTGAGGACTCTTGCAAAGTTTGCAATAGGTGACTGGAGTGATCCAAGAAGTCTTGAGAGAAGCTCCTCTCTGCCCGGGATTGCAGCGATTGCTGTCATATCCTTTGCAGCATAATAAACTCCTTCTACTACTCCGCCCTTAAGCTCAAGCGGCTCTACTGTCTTAACATACTTTGCAACGATTCTGGCAGGTGCTGTAGCATCTGTCTTAGAAACTGCAATAGCAGTAGGACCCTCGAGATCCGGCTCAAGTCCGGCAAACTCTGTGCCTTCTATAGCTCTCTTGATAAGAGTGTTCTTGTATACCTTGTATGTAACGCCGTTCTCACGGAGCTCCTTACGAAGCTTGGTATCCTGATCAACGTTAATACCGAGATACTTAACTGCAACAACTGACTGTGCGCCGTCGATTACACTCTTAATCTCGTCAACTATAGGCTGCTTAAGTTCAACCTTAGCCATGATTTTCTTACCTCCTGTATTTTTCACTTAAACTGCGAAAATGAGGTGCCTGGAAATATAAAAACCCCATGTCGAAGGACACGGGGAATAATCACAAACAATGTACTCTTCCTCGGCAGGCGTCCTGAGTCCTTACGCAGCATAAGCTGCACCTGCTGTCTTCGGCAGTTAAAGCTTTGTTATACTAGCATATTTGTCTCAAGTATGTCAAGTGTACTTTTGCACAAATCTCTAGTTTTTAAATGGCCGCCGCATTGCTGCGACGACCACAATTATAATCTATATCAGATATCAGCCATTAACAAGCTTTGCAACGTTAAGACGTACTCCAGGTCCCATTGTTGAAGTAACAACAGCACTCTTGATGAAAGCACCCTTAACAGCTGAAGGTCTTGCCTTGTTGATTGCATCCATGATAGTCTGGAAGTTCTCAGCAAGCTTCTCCTCTGTAAATGAAGCCTTGCCGAAAGGAACATGGATGATGTTAGCCTTATCAAGTCTGTACTCAATCTGACCAGCCTTGATATCGTGAATAGCCTTGGTTACATCCATTGTAACTGTTCCAGCCTTAGGGTTTGGCATAAGGCCCTTAGGACCAAGTACCTTACCAAGACGTCCTACAACACCCATCATGTCAGGAGTTGCAACAACTACATCATAGTCAAACCAACCATCGTTCTGGATTCTCGGAACAAGCTCCTCTGCTCCAACGAAATCAGCGCCTGCTGCCTGAGCCTCATCAGCCTTAGGTCCCTTAGCGAATACGAGTACACGTACTGTCTTACCTGTTCCGTTAGGAAGTACAACAGAACCTCTGATCTGCTGATCAGCCTTACGTCCGTCGCAGCCTGTTCTGATATGAAGCTCTACTGTCTCATCAAACTTAGCAGTAGCGCTCTCCTTAACAATCTTAATAGCCTCATCTCTGTCATAAGTCTGAGCACGATCAAACTTCTTCAGGTTCTCAAGGTATTTCTTTCCTCTCTTCATCTTTAATCGCCCTCCTTATTCTTCAACAGTAACGCCCATGCTTCTGCATGTACCTGCGATCATTGACATAGCTGCCTCAAGAGATGCTGCATTAAGATCAGGCATCTTAGTCTCAGCGATCTTCTGAAGATCTGCCTTAGAGATTGTAGCAACCTTTGTCTTGTTCGGAGCACCTGAACCGCTCTTAATCTTACAAGCCTTCTTGATAAGAACCGGAGCCGGAGGAGTCTTGGTGATGAAGCTGAAGCTTCTGTCTGCATATACAGTGATGATAACAGGAACGATTGTGTCTCCCATATCAGCTGTCTTAGCATTGAACTGCTTTGTGAACTCAACGATGTTTACACCGTGCTGTCCAAGAGCCGGACCTACCGGTGGTGCCGGAGTTGCTTTGCCGGCAGGAATCTGAAGTTTGATATAACCTGTAACCTTTTTTGCCATATTAGCCTCCTTGTGGTAATAGCGGGGGTTTTAACACCCTCCCACCTGTTTGCACTTAAAGCCCTGGGCGGTTGACCCAAAGCTTAAAACATTTATGTAAAAATCTCTTAATCAGAGCTTTTTAACCTCTGCGTATGATAACTCAACAGGTGTCTCTCGACCAAACATCTCAACCGAAATTGTAACGGAACGTTTGGACGGATTAATTGCTTTGATAACTCCAACTGTGTCCTTCCATGCTCCTGAGACAACCATGATAGCTTCACCCTCGCTGTAGTTAAATACAACCTCAGGCTGATCATTGCTGCTGAGCATAGCAACTTCCTCGTCAGAGAGCGGAACGGGCTTTGATCCCGGTCCTACGAAGCCGGTAACGCCTCTGGTGTTGCGGACAACATACCAGGTCTCCTCATTCATAATCATGTGAACAAGTACGTAACCGGGGAAGATCTTCTTATCGACCTTCTTCTCAGTGCCATTCTTTAATTCTACAGTTGACTGAACCGGCACAGCGACCTCCAATATCTGGTCCTGAAGGTTTCTGTTCTCGATTGTTTTTTCAATATCGACTTTTACTTTATTCTCATAGCCTGAATATGTATGAGCTACATACCATTTGGCCTCCGAAGCGGTATCTGCCATCTGAAACTCCTCGTAAATCTTAAAGAATGAATCCTAAACCGAACTTAAGTATGCCGTCTATAATAAGTATAAGCAGACTTATAAGTACACTTGCAATGATTACGACTATCGTCTGCTTCTTGAGATCCTCGGCATTAGGGAAGATTATCTTGGAAAACTCCGCCTTAACCCCCACGCAAAAGTCCTTGATTTTCTCGAATAATGAAGCCTTACGAGCCTCGTTCTCCATTACTTTGTCTCCTTGTGCGGTGTGTGCTTCTTGCAGAATCTGCAATACTTGTTAACTTCCATTCTGTCAGGATGGTTCTTCTTCTCCTTAGTAAGGAAATAGTTACGCTGTTTGCACTCGGTACAAGCCAGAGTGATTTTGGTACGCTTTGTAGCCACGGTTATTCACCTCCCAAAAATATAATTTCATATCGCCAATGCGGCGCTGTGCATGCAGAATAATTTACTGCAAGAAAAAAAGGGTTCAAGCCCTTTAGCTTTAATAATGTATCATGTGCGGCACGATTCGTCAAGCAATTCCTTAAATTAACTGCATATGCTGTTATTATATAAACGTGTGCATCCTGGCACTCCTATCGTAAACCAAATTTTAGCACACTCGAATTCCACTTACAGCATACGCAGTTTAATTATCGTTCAATCATCTTAGCTTATTCAGATTGTGTTATATAGCTTTCGAAATGTTTTACGTATAGTACCTGCAGAGTACAGTGAGCCAAACGCTATAACCGGCAAGCCCTTGCTTAATGCATAAGGAATGGCTTTTGTGATGTCCTCGCATACTTCTGCATTTACATCAATACCTGCTTCGCCGTCTATACGCTTAATCTCCTTCGCAAGCTCTGCAGCCTTGAGTGCCCTCGGACTCTCCGGAGTGATGCATACGTAGTTTGCGCCAAAGGGCTTTAAGAGCTCTAGGGTTGTATCATAATCCTTGTCTGCAAGCATACCTATAAGGAAGGTAACGCGTTCCCCTTTGTCAGGATCCGCAACATACTCTCTGATGCTCTCGATAAGTGCCTCTGCACACTGTGGATTATGACCGCCATCTAATATGAAGAGCGGAGACTTCCCCAGTACCTCAAATCTTGCCGGCCACTTGACCTCTTTGAGACCCTCAGCTATGGCGGAGTCACTTATATTGTACCCCTGAGCTCTCAGTGCCTCGATTATCTCAAGCACAGTAGTTGCATTTCTAAGCTGATGAACTCCGAGTAAGCCCAGCTCATACACCCTGCCCTTATATCTGAAGCGCTGTGCATCCATGCTATGCTCAAGCTTTTCAAAATCCTCAGCAAAATGTATATCTACGCCCTTCTGCGCGCAATCCTCTCTGAGTACTTCTTCTACACTCGGCACCTGCTTGTAGCTTACCGCATGAGTGCCTGGCTTAATGATGCCGGCTTTTGTTTTAGCTATCTTCTCAACCGTATCTCCAAGGTATTCGGTATGGTCGAGTCCGATATTGGTAATAACCGCAGCAAGCGGAGCAGAGATAACATTGGTAGAATCGAGAGCTCCTCCAAGTCCGACCTCAAGCACAACTATGTCACACTTCATCTCATCAAAATACAGCATGCCTATAGCTGTGATAAGCTCAAACTGACTTGGATGATCGCTCATGGCATCTGCAGCCTTGCTGACTCTCTCGGTTATCCTGGTCAGTGCTTCCTCTGAGATATACTCTCCGTTAACCTGTATACGTTCCCTGAAGTCTTCAATAAACGGAGACGGATAGAAGCCCGTCCTGTAACCGGCCGCTCTAAGTATACGCTCAGTCATGGCACAGGTGCTTCCCTTGCCGTTAGTTCCGGCAACATGCACAAATTTAAGTCTATCCTGCGGATTGCCTAGTCTGTCAAGGAGTTCTATGGTTCTGTCAAGTCCAAGCCTTGATTCACTCCAGGTGTAATTTTCTATATAATCTATTGCTTCCTGTAACGTCATTTTGTAACCTTCTCTGCCGCCTCAATTACATGACTTGCAAGTATAGCTGTAGTAACAGAGCCTACTCCTCCCGGTACCGGAGTTATGGCATCCACTATAGGCTCTACCTCTGCAAACTGGGTATCTCCGCACATATTGCCATCTGCATCAACATGGATTCCGACATCAAGCACAGTCTGGCCTGCCTTAACATAATCAGCCGTAACCATACCTGCCTTGCCTGCTGCTGCAATAATAATATCTGCACTCTTACAGATGTCCGGCAGATTTTCCGAACGGCTGTGACAGGTGGTAACAGTTGCATTTTCAGCAAGAAGAAGCTGTGATACAGGCTTGCCTATAACAAGGCTTCTTCCTATAACAACTGCTCTCTTTCCTGCCATCGGCACTCCGTAATACTTTAGAATCTCTATGCATGATGCTGCAGTACACGGAGCATATCCGTCGCCTCTGCCTGCATAAACAGTTGCAAGTGAGCCCTTGGTTATACCATCCATGTCCTTCTCAGGTGCAAGTGCCTCACAAACTGCGGCATCATCGATGTGCTTAGGAAGCGGTCTGAAAAGCAGTACTCCATGTATAGATGCATCTGCATTTATCTTATTAATCTCATCAATAAGCGCTTCCTGGGTTACGTCTTGCGGAAGCAGAACATTCTTAACCTCTATACCTACTTTCTCACAGCGCTTCATTGCCCCGCGCTCATAGGAGATATCATCATCTCTTTCTCCAACACGTACTATAGCAAGGCAAGGCTTCGTTCCTGCCTCTTTAAGCTTATCCGCTCTTATTATCAGCTGCTCTGTCAGCGCCTTAGCGGCATCTGCTCCCTTTAATAACTTAGCCATTTTCGTCTCCTCTATCATACATTCCTTGCTCTGCAGCAGTTGCCTATGATACTTAACGCCTGCACTTTCGTTAATGCCAGGTACTATATACTAAGACTTTGCCGCAAATGCATTTACCGTAATTCTATTACATTAATCCTGCCTTGACATTATCAAAAATTGCATCAGCCTTGACATTGCCAAGCTCAAGCATCTCCTCTGCGCGCTTGTTCAATTGCTCAGCATATTCTCTGTCCTTCATGAGTCTTGTATTGATAAAAACATTAAGGCTCGCGGCATTTAGTGCAGCCTTACAGCATGCAGCTGCGCAGCCTGCATCGCTGATTGCAATCCTTGAGCCTATCTGAGAGAATCTCTCTATCACATTGATAGACTCCATGCAAAGCTCCATTATGCCAAAGGGTGCATCTGACGCTTCCTTAAGCACCACTTCCATAACCTTAGCCTTCTCTGTCTTTTCTTCCTCGGTAGTGCTCGGCAGTCCGTAAGCCTTAGACAGCGGTTCAAATACCTCTGCATCCTTTTCCACCATAGCAAGAAGCTTTAGCTGCAGCTCATCAGCCTTAGCTTTAAGCTCTGCTATCTCATCCTGCACATCTGCATATTTCTTTTTGCCTACAGTAAGACTGCCTACCATGTTGCCAAGGGCAGTTCCTATTGCTCCTACCAGAGCTGATGCTCCTCCGCCTCCCGGCACCGGTGCGTTGCTTGCAAGTACACTTACAAAATTCTCACAGCTCAAGGCTGTCATCTTCTCGCTCACTTGTGTTACCCTC
Source organism: Acutalibacteraceae bacterium (assembly GCA_963595005.1). Taxonomy (GTDB): domain Bacteria; phylum Bacillota; class Clostridia; order Lachnospirales; family Lachnospiraceae; genus Avilachnospira. The sequence continues at coordinate 9,157 of CAVBGP010000070.1, forward strand.
CCTATTGCCAAAAGCGCCAAGGCCTAAGGTCACTTGTGACTTAAGTCTTGGCGAATCACTTTTTACAAATATATCATCTGTAGGTATGGCTGCCTGCATTATATACAGGCAGCTGTTTATTTTGTAATGATACAAATGTCCATGCAAGGCTATATTAAGCCCACGGCCGTCTAATCAGAACAAGCCTGTGATACGTCCGTCTTCATCAACGTCTATCTTCTCTGCTGACGGAACCTTAGGAAGTCCCGGCATGGTCATTATATCACCTGTAAGTGCTACGATAAAGCCTGCACCTGCAGCAATCTTAAGATTACGTACTGTAATCTTGAATCCCTCCGGTGCACCAAGCTTAGCTGCATCATCTGAGAATGAATACTGAGTCTTAGCCATACATATCGGAAGCTTGTCAAAGCCAAGCTGTTCAATCTGTGCAAGCTGCTTAACTGCATTGCCCTCAAGTACAACTCCGTCTGCATGGTATACCTTCTTAGCTATAGCCTCAAGCTTCTCCTTAACGCTTAAGTCAAGATCATATACAAACTTGAAGTTGTTAGGCTGTTCGCAAAGTCTTACTACTTCCTCCGCAAGTGCCTTGCCGCCTTCGCCACCCTTAGCCCAAACCTCAGAAAGAGCAACATTAACGCCAAGCTTCTTGCACTCATCCTCAACCATCTTAAGCTCTGCTTCGGTATCTGTCGGGAATGCGTTGATTGCAACTACGCAAGGAATACCATATACATCCTTAACATTAGAAACATGTCTTAACAGGTTTGGAAGTCCTGCTTTAAGAGCTTCAAGATTCTCATTGTTAAGCTCTGCCTTCGGTACTCCGCCATGATACTTGAGTGCTCTTACTGTTGCTACTATTACTACTGCTGACGGATGGAAGCCTGCATAGCGGCACTTGATGTCGATAAACTTCTCTGCGCCGAGATCAGCTGCAAAGCCCGCCTCTGTTACCGCATAATCACCGGTCTTAAGTGCCATGCGAGTAGCTGTGATTGAATTGCATCCGTGAGCTATATTAGCGAAAGGACCACCGTGGATAAATGCCGGTGTCTTCTCGAGAGTCTGAACAAGGTTAGGCTTAAGTGCATCCTTTAAAAGTGCAGCCATAGCTCCCTCTGCGTGAAGATCATGTGCTGTTATAGGCTTGCCCGCATAGCTGTATCCAACTATCATCCTTCCGAGTCTAGCCTTAAGGTCGCTGATATCTGTTGCAAGGCAAAGAACTGCCATAACCTCTGAAGCAACCGTTATCTCAAAGCCATCCTCTCTCGGAACGCCCTGAGCCTTGCCGCCAAGTCCGTCTACTATATGACGAAGCTGACGATCATTCATATCAACGGCTCTCTTCCAGGTAATCTGCTTAACATCTATACCAAGCTGATTACCCTGCTGAATATGATTATCAAGCATAGCGGCAAGCAGGTTGTTAGCTGCACCTATAGCATGGAAGTCTCCTGTGAAATGAAGATTAATATCCTCCATAGGAACCACCTGTGCATATCCACCTCCGGCTGCTCCGCCCTTAACACCAAATACAGGGCCTAACGATGGCTCTCTGAGTGCAACGGTTGCATTCTTGCCAATCTTGCGAAGTCCATCAACCAATCCGACAGAGGTAGTAGTCTTACCCTCACCTGCAGGTGTAGGAGTAATAGCTGTTACGAGTATAAGCTTGCCGTCAGGTCTTGCATCTTCCTTAAGCATGCGATAATCAATCTTAGCCTTATAGTTGCCATAGAGCTCAAGATACTTCTCATCTATACCTGCTGTCTTTGCAATCTCAGTAATCTTTGATGGTGTGCACTCCTGTGCAATCTCGATGTCACTCTTAAGTCCCATAATGGTTTTCCTCCCCTGTAATGCTTAAAATCAATTCATGAATGCATTGGTGAAAATATCCAAATCATCTCAAATATCTATGAATTGTTTCGTTCAACTTTTATATCCTAACATATATTCATTGTTTACGCTTGTATTTTTTGTTTATTTTGACTATTAATTTTTGTAACACGTGTAT
>CAVBGP010000071.1:0-10962 GCA_963595005.1 Acutalibacteraceae bacterium
AAAACTATAAGAGCAAGCGCAATGCCCTGTTAAGGTTCCTTGTGCTTGCTCTTTAAATTTCTCTGCATTTGCTTCTTTAGCAGCTCTTCATCAGCTCTTCATTCATAATCTGAAGAACCTTGTTTGCTGTCTTGAGTTCATCCGGTGTCAGACGTTCCTCGACCAGATTCATGACGTAGTTCATATATTGATTGCTGATATTATAGTAATCCATATATTTCTGTGTAACCTCAAGATAATACACACGCTTGTCATTCTGAGATTGTATCTTGTTGAGATAGCCCTTGCTTATGAGCTTATTGACCTTCTCTGCGGCATTTGCACTCGACAGACTTGTAAATTCCGCAAATTGACTGACTGTCGGCTTGTTGAGTGACAGTATAATCTCCATACAGAAGGTCTCAACAGTAGTAAGGCTTACCTCGCGATTGCCCCATTTCTTGAACACTTCCCTGTAGAAATGCATCTTAATCTTAGTATATACATTTGAAAAAGCATCATATATCATTTTATCATCCACCCTCAAATGTATAAATTTTAACATCATCACTCTTCTATTGCAAATGTTAATTCCGCCGTAGCTGCTATCTTGCCGTCAACGTAGGCCTTAGCCTCACCTATGCCGACAGGACCCTTGCGTGTTTTAATCTCACAATACAACTCAAGGACATCTCCGGGTATGACCTGGCGCTTGAATCTGGCATTCTTTATGCCTCCGAAATACGCAAGCTTGCCTTTATTTTCAGGCTCAGAAAGCAGTGCCACAGCACCTGTCTGTGCAAGTGCTTCGATAATAAGCACTCCGGGCATTACATGCTTCTTGGGGAAATGTCCGCAAAATTGCATCTCATTGGCACTAATACATTTTCTGCCGTGAGCACTTACACCCGGTACACATTCAAGTATGCGGTCAACCAGCAGGAACGGATATCTGTGCGGAAGTATCTCTTCTATCTGATTTGAATTTAATTCCATATATTGTCCTTTCTACTATAAGCTTTATAACTTCTTAAATACCAGCGACGCATTATGTCCGCCAAAGCCGAGTGAATTAGACATAGCCGCCTTAATCTCAGCATGTCTTCCTTCATTCGGAACTATGTCAAGGTCGCATTCCGGATCGGGAATCTTGTAATTAATAGTAGCAGGAACATACGAGTCGTATATGCTTAGTACCGTTATGATGGCTTCTACGGCTCCGCTTGCTCCAAGGAGATGACCCGTCATGGATTTGGTTGAGCTTATCATAAGCTCTCTGGCATGCTCTCCAAAGGCCAGCTTTACCGCCTTCGTTTCTCCGCTGTCATTAAGCGGAGTTGAGGTACCATGTGCATTGATATATGCTATATCAGAAGGCTTAAGTCCTGCGTCCTGCACAGCAAGACTCATGCAGGCTGCTGCCATAGAACCATCCGGACGAGGTGCTGTTATATGATAGGCATCACAGTTAGCACCATAGCCTGCAAGCTCGCAATATATCTTGGCTCCTCGCTTTAGCGCATGCTCATACTCCTCTAATACAAGTACTCCTGCTCCCTCTCCCATAACAAAGCCGCTTCTCTCAGCGTCAAAGGGTATAGAGGCCCTCATAGGATCATCACCTGTATGCAGTGCCTTCATTGAGGCGAAGCCTCCTATAGACAGAGGAGTTATGCCTGCCTCAGTGCCGCCCGCAAGCATAATGTCAGCATAGCCATCCCTGATATAATGGAAGCTGTCACCTACGGCATTAGTTCCGCTCGCACAGGCAGTAACAGAGCAGCTGCACATGCCGTGCAATCCATGAGCTATAGCAATCTGACCTGCTGCCATGTTGCAGATAGCGGTAGGTATAAAATACGGAGATACTCTCTCGTAGCCCTTCTCCATACCACGGTGATCCTCTTGCTCAATAACATCAATGCCGCCTATGCCACTCGAGAGTATCACGCCGCAGCGTGAGCTATCCTCTGCTTCAAAGTTTAGACCTGAATCATTTACAGCCTGCATAGCCGCGCAGCCTGCATAGACTGAGAAGCGAGCCATCTTCCTGAGCTCTCTCTTATCTATATATTGCTCCGGTTCAAAGCCCTTAAGCTCACCGGCAAGCTTAACCTTAAAGTTTTCTGTATCGAATGCAGTAATTCTGTCTATGCCGCATTGGCCGGCTTTAACAGCCTCCCACATTGATGCTATATCATTGCCTATTGGCGTTACAGCGCCTAATCCTGTTACGACAACTCTTCTCATATAGATTCTACTTTTCGCCATTGGAAACACCAGTTGGCGCTCCTTTCTATGTCTTGTCCTTGTCCTACATACACATGCCGCCGCACACACTAAGCACCTGTCCTGTCACGTAACGGCTTTCATCTCCTGCAAGAAATGCAGCCATATTTGCCACATCCTCAGGCTCACCCATCTCGCCGAACGGTATATTCTTAAGTATGGCATCACGAGCCTTGTCATTAAGCGCATCAGTCATTGCAGTTCTTATAAAGCCCGGGGCGATGGCATTTACAGTAATATGACGTCCGGCAAGCTCTCTTGCAAGTGACTTGGTCATACCGATGACTGCTGCCTTGCTCGCTGCATAATTAACCTGACCTGCATTACCGGTAATGCCGACTATCGAGCTTATATTTATGATATGACCGCTGCGAGCCTTGAGCATAAGCCTTGAGACCTCGCGCATCATGTAAAATGCACCTCTTGCATTGGTATTCATAACAGTATCGTAATCCTCATCACTCATACGCATGATGAGCGCGTCTTTAGTTACTCCGGCATTATTGACAAGCACATCTATGCGTCCGAACTGCTCGAAGACGGTCTTGACCAGCTTAGCGCAATCCTTGGCACTGCTTACATCTGCCTGATAAGCTTCTGCCGCTACGCCAAGTGCCTCGCATTCGGCCTTGGTAGCAAATGCTGCCTCAGCTCCCTTTGAGTAGGTAAATGCTATGTCAAAACCGTCCTTTGCAAGCCTTAAGCATATGGCACGTCCTATACCTCTGCTTCCTCCGGTAATTAATGCAAGTTTTCTCTCGCTCATAAATAATATCTCCATTCTGCTGCTTTCTCACAACACCGACAGTTATAATTCTGGTCACGGTTGCGGGATTGAAAACTCTTTATATGTGTTAATTTCAGGCCTTAAGCCATATTATTTATTGTGACAACATCAAATTTTTATTTGGATAGCATGATGTTCTTTATGTTGAATCATAAGAGTTTTGCAAGGTCCTCGGCCGTAGTTATGCTGTGAATCTCCGGCTTTAATCCAAGCTTCATTGCTGCCTTCTTCACAAAGCCTGACAGTGCATTGCCGGGGCCAATCTCGATGAAGCGTTCTGCTCCTGCATTTAGCAAGGCATAGGCATCATCCTCAAATCTTACACTATTTGATACCTGGCTTACGAGCAGCTCCCGGATACTCTCATTTTCTTCAAGGAATCGTCCTGTCACATTCATAGCTACAGGTATCTGTGGCTTATTGAAATGTACCTCTTGAAAATATTCTCCAAGCTTTACGCCTGCACTTTCAAGAAAGCTTGTGTGAAATGGCGCACTTACCTTAAGACGTATGCAGCGCTTTGCTCCAAGCTCTAACGCTTCTCTTTCAGCCTCTGAAACTGCAGCCTCTTCACCGCAGATTACATACTGACCGGGACAATTGTAATTAGCCACAGTCACAAATCCGCCTGTCGCAGCACTTGCCTTAGCACATGCAGCTTCAGTGTCGACTGCATCAAGCCCTAAAACTGCGCTCATGCTTGTATTAAGTCCCTTAACTGTATCTGCCATAGCCCGTCCGCGAAAGGCGACTGTTCTTAGGTAGCTTTCAGTATCAAATACTCCTGCCGCATACAGCGCACCATACTCTCCGAGGCTTAGACCTGCACTTGCATCCGGTTCTATGCCATTTTTCAGAAGTACCTTAGTCACTCCTGCTGCAAATGCAGCCATAGCAGGCTGGGTAAACTCAGTCTGCATGAGTCTATCCTCCGGACCATCCCACATAAGCTCCTTAAGTGAAAATGGCAATACAGACTCAAGCTTATCTATGGTCTCCCCGTATTCCGGGTAGTTCTCATACAGATCATGACCCATACCAAGCTTTTGGCTGCCCTGACCCGCATATAGGAAAACTGTTTTAATCATTACTAAACCTCATTGAGCGAGCTGCAGATATTTGCACAATCCGTTACCATCTCTTCTAATATCTCTGCCATAGGCCTTATCTCATTAAGCTGTCCGACTGCCTGTCCTGCCATAAGTGAGCCTGACTTTGTATCACCGTCAAACACAGCTCTTCTAAGTGCACCCAGGGTGTATTTTTCCAGACCCATCTTATCAAGACCGGCCTTTTCCTGCTTAATATAGTCTCTTGTCATATTATTCTTGATGACACGAACAGGGCTTCCGTTAATGCGTCCGATAACTGTGGTTGAATTATCCTTAGCCTTGAGTACGGCCTGCTTATAATTTTCGTGTATTGGGCATTCGGCTGATGCAAGCAGACAGGTTCCGACCTGTGCTCCGCATGCCCCTAATGCAAATGCAGCTGCAAGCTGTCTTCCTGAGGCAATGCCGCCAGCTGCAACAACAGGTACATTTACAGCATCAACAACCTGTGGTACAAGTGTCATGGTAGTCATCTCTCCGACATGACCTCCTGATTCAGTACCCTCAGCAATAATCAGGTCTGCTCCGTCCTTCTCAAGACGTTTTGCGAGTACGGCACTTGATACTACCGGCATTACTATTATTCCGGCATTCTTCCAGTCGGCCATGAATTCGGCCGGTATACCGGCACCGGTAGTTACAATCCTTACGCCCTCATCAAGCACTACCTGTGCCATGTCCTTAGAATCAGGATGCATCAGCATAAGATTGACACCGAAGGGCTTATCGGTAAGTGACTTTGCGATTCTTATATTTTCTCTGAGAGAATCCACGCGCATGCCACCGGAGCCTATGATGCCTAAGGCTCCTGCGTTAGCGGCTGCTGCTGCAAATGCACCTGTAGCGATATTTGCCATGCCTCCCTGAATTATCGGGTATTTTATTCCTAAGATTTCATTGAGCTTTTTCATGAATTCTCCCTCATCCTCTAAAAGTGTTGACGGATGCAAAAGCAGACTGCATGCAGCTATCCGTACTTTTATTCTGTGTGGCACAAGCAACCATGCAGGCATGATTGTTTAATTTATACATTTACGATAACACCGCCCCAGGTAAGGCCTGCGCCGAAGCCCACGCATATGATGCGATTGCCTGTCTTTATAGTACCGTTTTCTATCATCTCATCCAGCAATATAGGTATGCTTGCAGATGAGGTATTGCCGTGATTTTCTATATTCATAAGGAACTTGTACTCATGCCCCTTGTATTTTCTTTTGACAAAGTCAAGGATACGTGCATTTGCCTGATGACAGAGCACAAAATCTATATCGTTAAGCTCCAAATCGCTTTTCTTTAACAACTCATCAATGGTCTCGGGAACTGCATTAGAGGCAAATCTGAAGACCTCATGTCCGTTCATCTCGATAACCGACTTGTGCGCCCTCAATATGCTGTTATTCTGCTCATACCCAACTTCCGTACTACTATCCTGCACAGCCTCTTCGTGCTCTATAGCAGGCAGCTCTGTATGGTCTTCTGATGATTTGCTTGCTCTTGATGCCAGTGATGTTTCTGCCTGTTCTGTATTGCTAAGCTTTCCAACTTCATCGGCAAGAGTGCCTCCGGGCTCGATTCCGCAGCAAAGCACCTCGTCATCTCCGTCTGACCATGCGGCTGATGTATATGCAGCTGCATCATCACCATTATCAAGCTTTACGATAACGGCACCGGCACCGTCAGCAAATAATATACCTGTGGATCTGTCATGCAGGTCGGTCTCTGCAGAAAGCTGCTCTGAAGCAACTATAAGGCAATACTTATAGTCTTCTGAAAGCATTAAGCCTCTCGCGGTCATAATTGCATAGATAAATCCGGAGCAGGCAGCATTAAGATCGTATGCCAATACAGACTGCGGAAGGCCAAGTGCTTTTTGAACCATGCAGGCGGTTGAAGGCAGACGATAGACCGCAGAGCAGCTGGTGACAAGCACTGCGCCGATGTCATTTACATCAAAATCCTGTAGTTTAAATTTAGCCTTAGCTATAGCCTTGCCTGCGGCATCAATGGCTAAGCTCAGCTGATCCTCTTCTTTTGGGTTGCAAAAGCCTCTGCTCTTGATGCCGGTTCTCTTATATATCCATTCGTCATCTGTATCCATATATGCTTTGAGCGCATCATTGGAATAGTTTTTGGAGGGAAGTGCGCGTCCGGATGCGACTATCCTGATACCTGTATTTTTATTCATATGTATCTATAGTGAACCTGTGTCCTTTCTCAGTAAACTCCCATGCCTGCGCTTTTGCAGGCACCACATATAATAAACGTATTGCCAAACGGCTATGCGGACTGTGCGTCTGCACGCATGGACCTGTAGACCTTTGGTAATTCGACCTTCTAGTATATGCATAGCCTGCAAACAAGTAGACATTGCATCCATCCCATCAGATACAACGATATTTGTTGTAACGTTTGGCAAGAAGCGTGTGCTTATCAAGCTTCTTCAGTTTGCTAAGCTCGCTTATAAGCATGCTGTCAAGCTCACGGTACATACCTTCGCCCTCAGGAATAACACCATCTATGATACCTGTCTTAAGTATCTCTCTTGAGGTTAGCTTCATAAGCTCGCTTGCTTCTGAGGCTCTCCTTGCATCCTTCCACAATATAGCTGCGAAGCCCTCAGGAGAAAGTATGGAGTAGACTGCATTTTCAAGCATCCATATCTCGTCCGCTACAGAGAGAGCAAGTGCACCTCCGCTGCCGCCCTCACCGCTTACTATAGATATGACCGGAGTTTTGAGACTGCTGAATACTGCAAGGCATTCGGCTATGGCTCCGGGCTGACCGTGAAGCTCTGCATTAAGTCCGGGATAAGCACCCGGCGTATCTACAAAGCATATGACAGGGCGGCCAAATTTCTCCGCCTCTCTTGCAAGCCTTATAGCCTTGCGATATCCTTCGGGGGACGCCATACCAAAGTGAAACTCCCTGTTCTCTTCAGTGTCATGTCCCTTGCGGTGCCCTATAATAGTCACCGGCATGCCGTGAAATAAGGCTATGCCGCCAAGTATACTTCCGTCCTCAGCTCCTAATCTGTCTCCCTTTAACTCAATGAAGCCTTCAAAAAGCTCATGTATATATTCTGTTATCTTAGGTCTTGAGTTATCACGAGCTGCAGCAACTAACTCATAAGCACTTTTTTCTGTATGTTCAGCTATGCCTGCAGGTACCCAATTTCTATCATACTGGGATATATTCATAGGTCTGGACTTATGAAGAGCTATAATTAATCCTAGTCTCTTTCTTAGTTTACGGCGTTCAATTATGCCGTCTATCATGCCATTCTTAAGCTGCGCCTCTGCTTGTCTCGTCTCATCAGGTACACTCTCACCTACGGTTTGTTCTATAACTCTGGTGCCTGCAAATCCTATCAAAGCCTTGGGCTCAGCCAATATAATATCTCCGAGCATCGCAAAGCTGGCACTTACTCCGCCGGTTGTAGGATGACACAGGACTGATATATACAGTCCTCCGTTTTCCTTGAAATTCTCTATGGCAGCTGAAGTCTTAGCCATCTGCATGAGAGAATATAGGCCCTCCTGCATTCGTGCGCCTCCGCTTGCGGAAAATATGATAAGCGGCAGTCTGTGTCTGTCTGCATATTCCGTAAGTCTTGCGACCTTCTCACCAAGCACCGTACCCATGCTGCCCATAAAGAAGCCGGCATCAAGTACGGCAACTGCCGCCTTATACCCGTGTATCTTTACGACAGCAGTAACTACTGACTCCGTTGCGCCGGTTGATGCTTTAAGCTTGCTTAGTTTTTCTGCGTATCCTGGAAATGCTATCGGATCCTTAGTCTCCAAGCTGTCCCAGAGCTCTCTGCAGCTTCCTTCATCTGCAATGAGAGCAAGTCTCTCAGATGGCGGCATCGGCAGATAGGCACCGCAGTCAGGACAGATATACAGATTATCTGACATCGTCCTTGATGACAGCTTTGCCTGGCAGCTGCGGCATTCCTTTTCCGGCTCATCGTTAAGCGCATGGCGCCTTTGCTTATCTATACGCTGCAGTCGATTTTTTCTTTTATTTAATATCTCACCTATTTTCATATGCTTTTAAAGTAACCAACCATGCCTGCGATTTTGCAGGCACCACATATTAATAAAAGTCCGGATTGCTACGCGCTTAAAGTAAGCTTTCCTCAAATACGTTCTTGTTCTTCTCACAAAAACCCGTATTATAATTGCCAAGGACAAACTCAGGATGATTCATAATCGCATACATCTCATTTACATTGGTTGGAACACCGGATATAACAAGCTCCTCAAGACAGCGTCTCATGCGCTTAATGGCTCCAAGCCTCGTATGGTCATGAACTATAATCTTTGCAAGCATGGAATCATAATACGGCGTAACCGTGCAGCCCTCATAGAGTGCACTCTCTATCCTGACTCCCGGGCCTGCCGGAAAATGCAGAAGCTTAACATTTCCGGTACCCTTAGCATTAATACGACATTCGATTACATTGCCGTCAAAGCTTATGTCATCCTGCTTTATCTTGAGCTTTCGTCCTGCAGCGATATATATCTGCTCTCTGACAAGATCAACGCCTGTAAGCATCTCAGTCACAGGATGCTCAACCTGGATGCGGGTATTCATCTCCATGAAGTAGTAATGGCCATTGGAGTCTAATATAAATTCCACCGTACCGACACTGTTGTAACCGGCGGCCTTTGCAGCCCTAACGGCCGTCATGCCCATCTCATTACGCAGCTTATCGCTTAGTCCCCACGCCGGAGCCTCCTCTATAAGCTTTTGGTGATGCTTCTGCACTGAGCAGTTACGTTCTCCAAGATGCACTACATTGCCGTAATGGTCAGCTGCTATCTGTATCTCAATATGTCTTGGGGCTTCAATGTATTTTTCAATATAACAGTCACCGTTACCAAAGGCTGCCTTGGCCTCGGCCTGCGCGGCGCTAAGCTCGGTTATAAGCTCATCCTCACTTCGCACTATGCGCATGCCCTTTCCGCCACCGCCGGCGGTTGCCTTAACTATAACAGGATAGCCGATATCAGCTGCAACGCTTATAGCCTCCTCGCCGCTTCTTATGATATCCCTTGAGCCCTTTATAACAGGCACATTATTTTCAATCATAAGCTGTTTAGCAGACTGCTTGTCACCCAGGGCTTCAATAAGTCTCCATGAGGGACCGATAAAGCAGATGCCTCGCTCTTCACATTTTCTTGCAAATGAAGCGTTTTCGGAGAGAAAGCCGTATCCCGGATGTATCGCATCACAGCCCATCCGTTCAGCAATATCAATGATAAGCTCGGCGTTAAGATAGCTCTCAGCCGGCTTTGCCGGTCCTATGCAAATGCTTTGTGAGGCCAGTATCGCTGGAAGTGAGTCTTTGTCAGCTGCTGAGTATATACTGACTGACTCTATATTCATCTCACGCAAAGCCCTGATGATGCGCAGTGCTATCTCACCACGGTTAGCAATTAATACTCGTTTAAACATGATTTTCTTAACAAACTCTATACCTGTTGACAGATGTAAAATCAAACCTTGTGCTTACACACCTGAGATATTTTATATTATGTGGTACCTGCAGTCAGTCATGCGGGTATAATCGTTTACTCAAGTCTTATAAGCTTGTCATCGTAGCCTACAATAGCGGCATTTTCCGCAATTATCTCTGCAACTGTGCCGTCAGCCGGAGCTACAATCTCATTCATCATCTTCATAGACTCGACGATACCGACCACATCACCTTGTTTAACCTTGCTTCCTATCATCACATAGGGTTCATCATTAGGTGAAGCTGATCGATAGAAGGTTCCGGGAAGCGGTGATCTTACATATAAGTCAGAGTCGTCCGTCTGTGATTGGAATGAAGCATTTGCTGTAGTGGCTTTTTCCTGAGAAGCTGCAGCAGCTGTGCCGGCAGCAGGTGTAAGTGAAGCTTGCTGTGGTCCTGACAGCTCAGCCTGCTGACCTGCCTGGGTAATACAGCCGTTATACACTTTTTTCTCAACCGGCTCAGCCTTTCTTAGCTTTAATTTATCGTCTCCCGATTCATAGACCAGCTCTACTGCAGCTGACTTTTCAAATCTGTCCCATAGACTGTATATCAGCTTATCATCCATAATATCCGTCCTCGCTTAACTTATAACGCATACAGACCACTGACTTTGGCAGATATGATATAAATCTGCCAATTGTCATTTTCCTTATCATTCCTTGTTTGCCAAGATGTAATCAACTATATCCTGAACTGTTACAAACTCAGCTACCTTTTCCTGAGGGATAGATATTTCGAAGCTGTCCTCTAATGCTATGCTTATCTCTACAGCATCAAGTGAATCAATGCCAAGGTCCTCCTTGAGCGTTGATTCCTCCTTTATCTCAGCCTCGTCGATATTAACAGTATCAGCGATTATCTCCTTAACCTTATCAAATAACATGGTGTGTTCTCCTTAAGCTTGAATAATTAATCCTTACAAAGAACAGCTCTGTCTCCAAGGGATGACTATGACATGCATCCTGAAGAGCTATCGTCTGTTCTTTTCTCTCTGATTATTTAGTTAAATATAATTAGCTAAATAATACGTTGCAAAGGATATCACCATCATTTGTTAATGTCAATACAGGAAATTATGAACTTTTTATTAGGATATGTCGAATAACAGACGGATAGGCATGGAGAAAATAGCATATACCTGCTTTAACTGACTTTAGCTGTGTACTAAAAAGTTTAAGTTAGGAAAGGAAGCTATTTGAATTAATGAATTTTTAAACATTAGAAAAAGCAGTACAGGTGGAATAAATCTGTACTGCTTAAGTAAACTC
>CAVBGP010000072.1:0-10604 GCA_963595005.1 Acutalibacteraceae bacterium
GTGTCAAAGCTGCTCTCTCTGAAGATATAGGTCATCACCAGTTCCTTGTCGCCGTAGCTTTGCTCGAAGAACTCTCTGTGTGCCTTGAGCTGATTATGCCTAGCTAGATTGGTAAAGCCCTCAAGCACCGCCGCAAGCAGGATGTAGTATCCCATAAATGCCGTATTGCCCTTCATGTAGCTTCGTATCAGCATGTAGGCACATATAAGGGTCAAGAAATGCACCACCCATATTGAGGTCTTGGAATACATAGCCTTGCCGATTGTATTCCATTCCTTCGGACCTATCTTTGTTTTAATTGTTTTAGGCATACGTAACCTCCGCCCAACTTTATTCTTATTATAATATCACATTGGTGCATATATGAAAATGTTTTCGTACCAAATCGGTGCTTACAGCGTCAGATGTCAGAATGTTTATTACACATGTGCAGTTACTTATAGCACTACAAGGTCTCGGTCTGTAATAAAACTCAATCTGACGCTTAACTTGGGGTTGCCTGCAAATCTATACAATAACTGCAAGTATTTTTCTATCCGCTAGATTATATTTGAGTCTGTATTTGCTTTGTTTTTGTCCGTCCCCTATGCTTATCTCAGGCTGTTCCTCCTTAAGCAGTCGTGCAAATTCTTCATCACTCACTTTGTACTCTAAGCTTGTAAGCTTATTATCTGATGGATGCTCAGTCCCATGCAATTCAACGCTTTTATATGCACCTACACCACAGCCCTTCTTATAGTTGGAACAGAAGAAGCCCTTAGGTCCTGACAGTATTGATCCTCCGCACTCCGGGCACTTGCCTACTATGCGGTAGCCTTGGCTTATATCCCCACTTCGTGTGGCTGTTTTTTGGTCTCTGCCTACAACATTACCTGTTCCTCTTACACCAGAACGTCTGTCTGCAGTCCCAAGACTTCGTATATCCTCAATCATCGCCCGTACATCCTGCCGCATGCTTTCTTCAAAAGAGTTCAGCTCAAGCTTGCCTTCACGTATCAGCTCAAGCTGTTCCTCCCACTCTGCGGTCATGTCGACCTGACAAATCTTCCTGTCCTTGAGTCTCTCATAGATATGCATACCATCATCGGTCGGCACTATGTACTCTGTCTTTTTCTCCTTCTTACGCTGCAGATATTTGTCGCGTTTTATAAGCTCCTCTATTATCGATGCTCTTGTCGCGGAGGTACCTATCTTAAGCGCACGTCCAAGTGCCTTGTGACTCATGTCAGTGAGAAATCTATGCGGAGCCTCGCAGACTGCTATAAGGTCAGCATCAGTAAATCTCTTCGGGCAGCTTGAGGTCTTCTCCGCAAGTTCAAAGCTCTCCGTGGGTATCAAATCTCCCGCCTTATGCTGCGGTATCATGGCATCAGTTGATTTTGTGCCGAATATCTTGCTATATCCTTCGTCAACCAGAGTCTTACCTGTGCTCCTGAACATTTGTCCGCTTATGTCAGCTACAAGCTCAACCTTCTTCTGCACAAGCGGAGGCAGGAATATCGCCGTGAACTGTCTGCATATAAGCCTGTAAATGTCTTGCTGCTCTTTTGTAAGCTTAGCGAAGTCCGGCTTATAGGTGGTTGGTATAAGAGCCGAGTGGCCTGCTTCTTGCAGCTTTTTATCATTGACCCAGCGATTTGAGCTTTGTACCTTCTTGATAGCACCGTTTGTTATGGTCTTAATATATTCCTCAAGCTCAGGAACTCCCATGCATGAGCGAAGCAGCTCATAGAGCTTCTCGTTGCTTGATATAAATTCACAGTCCGTTCTGGGATAAGAGACATAGCCCTTCTCATACAGTGACTGGACTATCTCAAGAGTTTTAGCTGAGCTGTAGCCAAGCTTGCCCGCTGCTATCTGAAGTGTTGCAAGCTTATAGAGCTTTGGCGGCTGAGTTTCCTGCTTGCGTGACTGGAACTTAAGTACCTTGGCAGGTCCGGACAAGGTCTTAATAAGTGCCTCTGCTTCTTCCTTGGTATCAAACCAGATTAGGCCTGCTCCTTCTTCCCTTTCCTCTGATTCTTCGCCTTTTGCACCATCGGCTTCCTTTTTTCCTTGCTTCTTCTTATCTGCTGCAGGAGCCTTGTCAGCAGCACCATCAGTGGCCTCATTATCAGCCTTTGAACCTTTAGACTTGCTCTTAGTGCCTGCATTCAGCACTCCGGGCTCTGCCAGCTGTCCCTCAAAGCCTTCCTCATACTTAACCTTCACTCCGTAAACTGTAGACGGAACGAAGTTAAGTATCTCAAGCTCCCTGCGACATACTATGGACATTATAGGTGTTTTAACTCTGCCGCATGCAACTCTCGAGTCCATCTTAAGACTTGCAGCACGCGATATATTCATACCGACTCTGTAATCCGAATGCTGTCTGGCATAGGCAGCCTTTAACAGATTCACAAGCATCGGGTCATTGTCATCATCTCTTAGGTTTATGAGGGCCTCTAATACCTTAGGCTCAGTTGTATCATTGGACCAAAAACGCTTAATCGGAATCGTCGCCTTTGTCCTTGAATTATTATTGGATTCACCGTACTGATTAAGTTTCGATATATTATCAAGCTCATTATCCGACTTAATATCTGATTTATTATCTGATTGATTATCTGATTGATTACCGGATTTATCATCCAAAGTCTTATTTGATCCGTTATCTGATTCAAAGCTAGATTCAAGAAACTCTCTCTTTAGCTCTGCCAGCACTATACGTATAAGCAGTTCTCCCTCCTGATCCGGGTCTCCTGCATTGATAATGAAGTCATAGTCTTCTGTCTGAAGCTTCTTCTTGATTGCCTCATAACGTTCGGCACTTGTGAGGAAATTGCCGGTCTTGCGTTCCTGTATAACCTTGTAGCGCCAGCCTCCTAGCTTCTCAGGCTCAATCGGAAGAGTTGACCATGACCACTTTTTAAGTGAAGCGTCCATCTCATCAGGCAAAACTAAAGTAAGGAGATGTCCACGCTGATCCATGAAATCGATCTGGTAGGGTATCTCCTTAATATGTTTCTTATATACAGCCTCAATTGTGCGTCTAAGACTTGGTTTTTCTGCTATTAAAAGTGCCCGCATCCTCGTTTCTGTATAGCCAGTTATTTATTATTCGATGTACTAACCTGCAATGAAGTTAACGATGTTCAGCTTACAGGCCCGGAAAATAAAGATTAAGGTCTACATTGCCATCAATACCGTCGACCTTGCCTGTATCCTTGTACTGCCACATCTGATAAGCATAAGGATAATAGAAATCACTGTCGTATACAGCGAACCACTTCTTGATATCCTCGAATTGAGCAAGGTCAATCATATTAAGTGCGCTGTCGATATTAAGATAGAGCATAGGCGTATAACCTGACTCCTCAACCTTATCACAATAATATCTGATAAGCTCTGTGAGTTCGTCCTTACTTAGTGACTCAAGGCGTTCCGTGCTTCCTGCAAGATCCTCGACATCTATAGCAACAGGATAATCCAGTTCATAGGTACCGAGCAGTCCGTTAAGCTTGCTTATCTCTTCATCTACTTCAAATTTGCTGATTGCCTGTGTAAATATATACGCACCTACTTTGATGCCCTTGGCGTGAGCCTCCTCTATATTGGTACGAAACTGCTCGTCCTCAAGAAGCTTGCCCGATTCGTATCCGCGATACACGGCTCTGATCATAGCAAAATCGACATTGCTCTTAGCCACCTTCGCCCAGTCAATCTCACCCTGATGAGACGAAACATCAATTCCCTTTATAACCTCAAGGTCTCCGTCAACATAGCCATAGGTTCCATCAGTGTTCTTCCTTACCTTAGAGCTGTCAAAGCTGTTAGTCTTAAGACTCGAGTCAAGCGGCACAAAGCAGTAAGAGCCATTTTTTTTTATTATCAAATCATCAGGGTAATAATCCCTTAGTATCTGCAGCGTAGAAGTACCCTTCTCAAATCCCTGCTTGATGCCCTCAAGTCGTTCCTCTTCACGGCTAACATTGGCCGCTGCTATACGTTCTTCATTGTCTGCCTGAAGCTTAGCAAGGATCATTCTGCCGCCTATACCTGCAGCTGCACCCAACACAAATATGAGAACGGCAATTGCCAGTACAATCAGCCTCTCCCTATTGTCATTATTTCTTCTCCTGTTATGTCTAAACCTGTTCATAGATTACTCTAAAAGTGTTGACGGATGGCGTTGCAGACTATGTGCTCGCACATATGGATGCAATGCCATTTGGCAACCTGCCCTGTATGAGCGATGTAGGGCGATAGCCCGGAATGCGAATACAGGCAGGATTGCGGGAGCACGTTAGTGCGAAGCAATCCGTACTTTTATTAAAATGTGGTGCCTGCAAAATAGTAGGCATGGTTGTTTACTTTTAATTTTATTAACGTATACCACCGCAATACAAGAACTGAAAATGAAGCCTATCTGACAGGATTTCAAAAATGCGAGTAAACGTGAAACTATCCATACTTCAGCCTGCTAACACGCAAAGTTAAGCATTTACACCCTAATGTTAGCAGACTTAAACTCTCTCTCGAGCTCGCGGCGCTGCTCCTTCTTGGCCATAACCTCACGCTTGTCATAAAGCTTCTTGCCTCGGCAAAGTCCTAGCTTAACCTTAACCTTAGGTCCCTTAAAGTAAACCTCAAGCGGAATCAAAGCAAAACCCTTCTCCTGTGAGCGTCCCATAAGCTTGTTAATCTCGCTCTTATGCATAAGCAGCTTGCGGGTACGAAGCGGATCCTTATTGAAGATATTGCCCTTCTCGTAAGGATTGATATGCATGCCCTCCACGAAAAGCTCACCCTTATTGGCCTCTATAAATGCCTCCTTGATAGAGCAATGTCCTTGCCTTATAGACTTAACCTCAGTACCATAGAGCTCAATACCCGCCTCATAGGTCTCATCAACAAAGTAATCATGGTATGCTTTTTTATTGTTAGCTATAAGCTTGATACTATCCTTACCCATAGTCATTTACCCACTGTAATCTATGCCGTCAACACTTTTAATTAAGTCATCATTCCTGCTTGTTTGCCGGCATTACATATACTAAAAGTACGGATTGCTTCGCACTAACGTGCTCCCGCAACACTTTTAACGTAAAACGAGGCAGCCCATTGCAGGCTGCCTCCGGCTTTGCTTAAATTTTACTTCATGATGATGTTAAGCACAAGAGCAAGCACCAAGAAAACGACAGTTCCATACTTAGTGAACTTCTCAAGGTTACCTTCCATGGAACGGCCCTTGTTCTTACCCCAGTAGCTGTCAGCCATACCGCCTATACTTCCGAGTCCCTGAGTATTACCCTCCTGCATAAGGATAATAGCCGATATACAAACTCCGATAATTACGTATATAGCAGTCAATAATAATGTCAATATAGTCATATAAACCAATCTCCTATACGCTTCATGCGTCCGTAAACGTCAAATTAACTTAGCTATATTAGCACAAGTTGCATCTCAAGTCAATCAAATGAAAATATAGATCAGCCAAACAGCTTCTTGAAACGCTCCATTGCTTCTGCTGTGCTCTCATAGCTTCCGAAGGAGGTAAGTCTGAAGTAGTTCTTGCCATTCTCACCGAAGCCTGCGCCCGGTGTACCTACTACCTGTATCTCGTTAAGCATATAGTCGAAGCACTCCCATGACTCCATGCCGTTCGGGCACTCAAACCATATATAAGGAGAATTGATGCCGCCGGTAAATGGTATGTTGAGCTCAGTCATAGTATCTGCGATGAGCTTGGCATTTCTCTTGTAGTAGTCAAGGTTTTCCTTGCAGGCCTTTAAGCCTTCCTCGGTAAATACTACCTCAGCGCCCTTTTGTACTATGTATGAGGTACCGTTGAACTTGGTGCTCTGACGTCTTGCCCACATCTGATTAAGTGACATCTCTGTTCCGTCTGAAGCCTTAAATACAAGCTCTGTAGGAACTATAGTATATCCGCATCTGGTTCCAGTAAAGCCTGCAGTCTTTGAAAGTGAGCAGAACTCTACTGCGCACTTTCTTGCGCCCTCTATGCAGTAGATACTTCTAGGAAGCTCCGGATCTGTTACAAATGCCTCGTAAGCTGAGTCAAAAAGGATAACAGCATCATTTGCAATAGCATAATCAACCCACTCCTTGAGCTGTTCCTTATTGTAGCAGGCACCGGTCGGGTTATTAGGTGAGCAAAGATAGATAACATCTGCATGTACGCTCTTGTCAGGCATAGGCAGGAAGCCATTGTCCGGAGTACCTGCCATATATACTACTTCTCTGCCGCACATGGTGTTGGTATCAACATATACAGGATATACAGGATCAGGGCAAAGGATAACATTGCCATCTCCGAACATATCTGTGAAGTTTCCGGTATCGCTCTTAGCGCCGTCTGAGATAAATACAGCCTCGAAGTCAACATCTATGCCATTGCTCTTGTAGTAATCAGCAACTGCCTTACGTGTCTCATCGTAGCCCTGCTCAGGGCCATAGCCTCTGAAGGTCTCTGCTGTAGCCATAGCATCAACACCCTCATGAAGCCCCTTGATGATAGGTGCTCCGAGCGGAAGTGTTACGTCGCCTATGCCAAGACGTATAAGACGCTTGCCAAGCTCCGGGTTCTTCTCGCAATATGACTCTATACGATGACGTATGTCGGCAAATAAATAGTTCTGCTTTAACTTCAGGTAGTTTTCATTAAGCTTTGGCATGTGTATATACTCCTTTAAAGTGTTGACGGACAGCATTGCATACTGCATGCCTGCATGCAAGAATGCTTTTGCTTTTGGCAACCTGTCCTGTACGGCAAGCAGGACAGGTTGCCTGGATTGCTCTTTACATGGGCAGGATTGCGAGAGCACGCTTGTGCAAAGCAATCCGTCTTTAAATATAATTTTCAGCTCGTTAATAAACGTGCATTTTTACTATCGTTCGCTGGCTTCCTTAGCCATCCATTAGGATCTAAGCTCTATATTAAGTGACTTAAGTCCGTTGAGCACCTTGTTCATAGCTGAGGTAATCTCATCATCTGTAAGCGTATGCTCCTTTGAGCGGAAGCTTAAGGAATATGCCATGGACTTAAAGCCCTGCTTAACCTGTGCTCCCTCATATATATCAAAGAGCTTGGTGCTCTCTAAGAGCTTGCCGCCGCGCTGTACTATCATGTCCTCGATAGTACCTGCGCATACTGACTTAGGTACAAGCATGGAAAGGTCACGGGTCACTGCCGGGAACTTGGCTATGCCCTCGTGCTTACGCTCGAAGTTTGCAAGCTCAACGATATGCGGCATATCAAGCACTGCAACATAGGCTCTTACTCCCATCTTGAAGCCATAGGCAGCACTCACTGTAGGATGAACCTCGCCTATATAGCCTATAAGCTTGCCATCATATACGATATCAGCCTTGCGTCCCGGATGCAGATAAGGTCTGTCGCAGTCAGCATTAAGGTGATAACGCTTATTCATGCCAAGTCTCTCAAATATAACCTCGATAACACCCTTAAGTGTATAGAAATCCATATCTGCGCCGTAGCCTGCAAGCGTGAGCTGCTCTCTCTCATCCGGAAGCTCGGTAAGAGGAAGTGACTTCGGTACATAGATATTGGCAAGGTCATACAGCCATACATCTTCATTTTTATGATTATAGTTAAAGCTAAGTGCGGTCAGCATAGCGTTAAGCGGCTGAGTGCGCATTACAGAGAAATCCTCTCCGAGCGGATTGTTGATGACTATACACCTTCTAAGCTCGCTGTCAGCCGGGATATTAAGCATATCAAAGGCCTTAGGACTCTCAAATGCGTAGGTCATGATGTGGTCGAAGCCCATAAGCTCTGCTATGGTTCTTACCTTCTCATCAACTCTCAGCTTATAGGTGAGCTTACCTGTTGTAGACTCGCCTACAGGTAGGGTATCCTCTATCTTGTCATAGCCGTAGAAGCGCAGAACCTCCTCTGCAAGGTCGCAGGTAGCATAGAGATCTCTGCGGAAGCTCGGAACTATAATCTTATTCTGCTCCTTATCATAGCCTAACTCAAGCTTATCAAATATCTTGAGCATGTCCTCAGTGCTTATATGGGTTCCTAAGAGATCATTGATGCGCTCAGGCTCAAAATCAATAGTGACACCTGTCTCAGGATGAGGATATATATCGATAGTGCCTCCGATAACCTCGCCGCAGTTAAGCTCCTCTACAAGCTCGCATGCACGGTCAACAGCTGCCTTAGCGCTTGCAGGATCAAGTCCCTTCTCAAAGATTGAAGACGCATCTGTACGAAGTCCTGCCTTCTTAGCTGAAAGACGTACATTTACACCATCAAAATTAGCTCCCTCAAATACAACGGTATGCACGTGCTCTGTTATCTTGGAGTTTTCGCCGCCCATAACGCCTGCTATGCCTACAGGCTTAACAGCATCATTTATCATAAGCACAGTATGATCTAAGGCCCTGTCCTGTCCGTCAAGAGTCTTGAACACATCTCCGTCCTTAGCACACTTAACTACTATCTCGTGACCCTCAAGAGTCTCATAGTCAAATGCATGCATAGGCTGACCGTACTCAAGCATAACGAAGTTGGTTATGTCAACCAGGTTATTGATAGGTCTGATGCCGCTGTTGCGAAGTCTCTTCTGCATCCATTCAGGTGAAGGAGCAAAGCGGATATTCTTGACCATACGCGCGCAGTAACGTGGGCAAAGTCTCTCATCCTCAACTCTAACCTTGAGATATGTGTTGATATCCTCGCTGTTTCCTGTTTCTCTCGGTGCCTTAACAACAAATGGTTTATCAAATACGGCAGCTGCTTCTCTTGCTATACCTATAATGCTGTAGCAGTCAACTCTGTTAGAGGTTATCTCATACTCAATAACAGCATCATCCATGCCGAGAGCCTTGATTGCATCATCTCCGGCCTTAAGTGAGAGCTCAGCTATAGTTGCAGCATCAAAGATGTAAATGCCATTTTCCGGAGCAAGCGGATAAGCATTCTTATCGGAACCAAGCTCCTCTATTGAGCACATCATGCCGTAGGACTTAACTCCTCTTAATGCTCCTGCCTTGATCGCTATGCCATTTTCCGGAAGTGCTCCTCCGTCATGTCCTCCTGCAACCTTGCCGCCGTCAAGTACAACCGGTACAAGGCTGCCTACTGAAGCCGACGTAATGTTCGGTGCGCCGGTTACAATCTGGACATCTCCGTTATCGTCTACGCCCTCTGCTTTTTGATCTCCGACATTAACTACACATACAACGAGCTTATCTGCATCCGGATGTGCAGACACGCTCTTAATCTCTCCTACTACTATCTTGTCAAGATTCTTAGAGAGCAGCTTAGCCGTCTCAACCTTAGTTCCTGACAGGGTCAATTTATCACTGTACTCCTGAGCCGTGCAGTCAAGCTCAGGAACATAATCCTTTATCCATGAAAGCGGTGTATTCATTCTCTATCCTCCAAAGTGTCAGAACTGCTTAAGGAATCTTGCGTCATTCTCGTAAAGCAGACGCATATCATCTATCTCATACTTAAGTATAGCTATACGCTCAAGTCCTACACCAAAGGCAAAGCCTGTATATTCCTTAGGATCGATACCGCACATCTCAAGTACATGCGGATGAACCATACCGCAGCCAAGTATCTCTATCCAGCCCTCTCCCTTACAGAAACGGCAGCCCTTGCCGCCGCATTTGAAGCAGCTTACATCTACCTCGGCTGAAGGCTCGGTAAACTGGAAATGATGCGGTCTGAAGCGGGTCTTAGTGCCGGGCCCGAACATCTGCTCGGCAAACTGTGTGAGTGTGCCCTTGAGGTCAGTCATCGTTATATGCTTGTCAACTACAAGTCCCTCTATCTGATGGAAGGATGGGCTGTGAGTTGCATCTATCGAGTCAGATCTGAACACTCTGCCCGGAGCTATCATACGGATAGGAAGCTTCCCCTGCTCCATAACTCTTGCCTGAACCGGTGAGGTCTGGCTGCGAAGAAGTATCTCATCAGTGATGTAGAAGGTATCCTGCTCATCTCTTGCAGGATGTCCCTCTGGTATATTAAGCTTGGTGAAGTTGTACTCCTGATACTCTACCTCAGGACCCTCTACAACATCATAGCCCATGCCTACAAATATACGCTCTACCTCATCAAGTGCTACCTGATTGGGATGACCATGACCTATCTTCCTGCGCTTAGCCGGAAGTGTTACATCTATCTGCTCTGATGCAAGCTTTGCCTCAAGAGCCTTAGCCATAAGTCTGCTTTTAGCCTCTTCAATTGCAGTTTCTGCGCTCTGCTTTGCTTCATTTACCAGCTGTCCGAATGCAGGTCTGTCCTCAGGAGCTATGTCCTTAAGCTCCTTCATAATAGAGGTAATGCGACCCTTTTTGCCAAGGAATTCTACTCTGACCTCATTAATCTCATCGAGATTAGCTGAGGTCTGTATCTTGGCCAATGCTTCTTCGGTTAATTTTCTTAACTTATCCTTCATGTTCTGTATGTCCTTGATGTACTCTAAAAGTGTTGACGTAAGTGCGAAGCAATCCGTCACTTTTATATTGTGTCATGTCTGCGAATTCGCAAGTGTGGTGGTTAGGTTACTCACCGTACAGCTATTTCTCAGGTTCCACCCGGTCCTGTTGAACCACTC
>CAVBGP010000073.1:0-4317 GCA_963595005.1 Acutalibacteraceae bacterium
AGCTGCGGCGTAACTTGAGCAGCTGTCCATACTGCTCAGCTCCATATCATATAACCGGCAATGCCATCTTAAAGCTCTTGCTCACCCGATACACTATCCTTAATCTTAGGTGTTGAAAACACATTGAGCCTGTTGCTCTTTAAAATCTCTATAGCGCTGTAGAGCTCCGCAGGATCCTTATGCCATTCAAGCACCTTGACGAGCTCCTCCTCATCATATTGCTCATAGTCAACAAGAGCCTCTGCCATCTGCCTGTAATTAGCCTTACGGTACTTGGCTATCCTAAGCTCACGCCAATCAGTATAGCAGTTTCCGAGCACAATTAAAATAGTAAGCCCTCCGGCAAGCGCTCTGGTGATATTCCTGCGGCGCTCGTCAACACGCCTGTATGGGCGTCTCTGCCTGTTGAACATGGCAAACACCAGGATGATGCCAAGTATCCCCACCATGAACTGTGCCCCGTATCTTGAGCTGAGCGCATAATCATCTCTTAAGAATATCCATCTCGCCATCGTAACCAGTACATGGTTAGCTCCGCCGGATATGATGAGCATAAGCGGGAATACCGTTTTCTCAAGCATATCATTTTGAAAATACAGCACCAGTGCCAGAGCATATACCAGTATCACTATAGCCCCTGTAAGCAGCACCAGCTTTCCCGGCATTGCCGCTCCTCCGGGCACCATACTGTCTATTACCTCCTTGCCAATTACCGTTCCTGCAAATGATTTTATAAGGAACTTTGGCAAGAATCTGGGATTTGCTGCAATTGTCTCAAGTAAGCCCTGCTCAGTTGCTCCCGCATGCTCCCAAACTGCAAAGTGCCTGCTCAGTATATATAAAAACAAAGCAAATACAGCACTTACAATAACACGCTTAAATATCGCATGCTCACGTTTTCCTGCCATTGAATTGGCTCCGCCAAGCACGAGTCCCATGGCACATATAAGTATCATGGTGCAGGCATACGAGACTATATATTCACCTGCAAAAAGCAGCATGATGATCGGAAAGCTGCACAGCATAAGCTCATCTCTGCTGTCTGACTCTCCGTTCCATACAAGGTCCAGGCATCGGTAGCTTGCAAAAAACAGACCGAAGGATACCAGGTGAGGCCACGAGGTGCCGTTTAACAGTATCTCCCACTTATTAAGAGAAAACAAGACTATATAGAATGCTATCTGCCACCTCAAGCTTATATCATGCCTGTACAGGTATCTTGAGCTTGTTATTGCCATTACAGCAAGCCCTATGACGCAGAGCACTCTGTCAAAGGTCACCGAATAATCAAAGGACAATACATTAACCAGCCTTGCAAAATAGGTCATGGGTATGCGTGTCAGCACATCCGGAACAAGGAGCTTACTGATATCTGTTACATCTGTCAGATATTCATTGATTATCCTGATGTAATCCGAGTACACGACATCAACTGATGCCGCACCAATATATAATGCCGTAAATAATATGCCCAAAACCGGCAGTATCAGGTACTTGATAAATTGCTGTGTTTCCTTAGTTCTCAATTAAGCTGCTCCTTAGCCTTGTCTTGCTGTGTATTCTTTAAGCTGCTGATTGACTTATTATAAGCCCGAATACCTCTAAGTCATACTTTTGTACTATGTGGTTCCTGCAAACACGCAAGCCCGGATATTTAAGCTCCAAGCTGTGTAAGTACTTCCTCTGTGATATCCAGATAAGCATTGTCCTCAGGAAGCTCCTTAAGCACAAGTGCCTTGCCCTCCTCAAGCTTCTTCTCATCTGCCTCATCTATGCTGTCGATAAATACCACCTCTGTGCCCTCTGCCTTCATATCAGGATCAAAGGTCTTAAAGAAGGTATCCGCATAGAATTCACTCATCTCATAGCTGTTGCCAAGTATGTAGATATCCTTGCCAAGCACACCATCCAAGCCATATTTCTCCACAGTCTGTTCAGCAAGTGAATTCATCCTGAGCTGATTCGGCCACAGATAGAGTCTTATATAATATCCTCTGTAAAAGATATTGGTATATATGGTTATCACGGCATATGCAATAAATAGTGCACCTGCCAGAAGCTTGACATTATTAGAAAATGCCTTATCCCTGCTTTGGTTCACTGCATGCATGTCAGCCTGCATGTGTCCCTTCTTTCTGCTATTGCCATGTGCAAAGTCATCTACCAAGACTTCCCTTTGCAAATCCTTTGAGCATTCTCCAATATTTCCTATCATATACGAAGCATATAGTAAAGCTGCCGCATAGGACACGTATATCCATCTCATCTCGAGTCTGATTGTAACCGATGAACAGCCTATGCATAATGCAATGAAGCCTCCAAACAATAGGAGTGCAGACAGAGCTTCACCCAACGCTTTGCGACTGTGCCTGCCTATGACATTAATTATATATATCAATATCAGCACAGCTATCAGCAATATACCTATATATACAAGCTTTCTGATATATGATGGTGAGTCCTCCCAGGTCAGTCCGTTCAGATACTCTGGGCCTGCGTTAATGCCTAATATATACTTTACCTGATCAAAGCAAAAGCCTATGGTCTGTCTTATGCTGAAGGTATCCGTAACCTCTGTTCCGCCAGTGCCTGCAGGTATGGCCTTGCCTATAGCAAAGCAGCGTATGCCGATTATAAGGATAAGCTCAGCAAGCGGTGCTATGCATTTTCCTGCTAATCCGAGTCTTCCGTTTCTTCCTGCTGCATGGCTGCGGGCTCTGCTCCTTCTGTCGGAGCTAAGCTGTACCGCTTGTCGCTCCCCTGACATTGCATTAGCATGGCTGTCTGCTCTGCCTTTAGCGAATTCTTCTTCTGTAAATGTCTCTCTCCTGCATTGCTTGTCTCTTATCAGTCTTATAACAAGCACCAGATATATGAGCGGAAACAGACTTAGGTATCTCTCATGGGTAAAAACAAGCAGAAAATATATAAGCAGTGCGCACCAATAGCCCCTGGATTCTTCCATATACCTATATAGCTGCCACAGCATAGCTATCGCAAGGAATAAGGCCATGGTCTCCATGAGTCCGAGCGCCTGTCCTATCTGATAATAGGCAAAGCGTGATGCAAGATAACACAGCGCTGTAATTAAAGCGCTTATACGGCCTCCGGAAAGCTTTCGGGCTATATGATACAGCAGATAGGCTGTTATGACATTTACAATTATATTAAATGTCACAAAGCGAGTTATATGATTGCCTACTATCATCATCTGCAGATAGGTTGCAAACCAGTACACCGGCCTGAAGCGGGTTGATGTGCCTATCGGGAAGACGAATTCAGTAAGACTCTGCTCGCCGTAGCAGGACCACATATAGAGGTCATCCATATAGAGTCCCTTGATTACTATGTCGCGATTTACCCAGAAGGCAAATGCAGCCACCGCCGCAAGAAATATCAAATCAATTATATATAAATGCTTAGCTTTGTTTTTATTCATTACTGTATGCTCTCAAACCATTCAAGCTGTCTTGCCGTGCGTGTTTTACGCTCTGTTCCCATATCCTCTACCCAGCTGACCTTGAGTCTCTCCTTGTCAAGCTCCGCCACAATGCGGTTTGCACTGTTCTCAAGGAGATATATATCCGTGAAGCAGCCGTCCTCTAAGAGATACTTAAACAAGGTGTTGGCCCTTATATGTCTTGAATCCTCGGTATCTGTCAGAAAATCCAGATCCGCATAGATATAATCTATATCAGCAAAGCTAAGGTATTCCTCGAAAATATCAAGCTTGGTATCTGTCAGATATACATTGCCTCCGCTTCCGTCTATATCAACCCAGCTCTCTACTCTGCCGTTTAGCTTATAGCAGTCCGGCTCATATGCAAATGCAATCACGCGTGAATCATTACTCCATATAGGTGCATAGTTATACAGCACAGAGTGAGCATAGTAACCACGATTTATAAAATCCACGTCCGTAAAGCCTATGGGGCCGCACCAGCCTGTAAAGGCAGTAAAATATATCATCACAACCGAGAGCAGCACCAAGGCCAGGCTGTAGCTTTGTGACAATATGCGTCTGCCGTTCTTAACCAGACTTGAGAGCTCATAACCGGCCCCGACAGCAAATATACTTACCCCTGTCATCACTGTAAGCGCATAGAAAAGCATAAAATAATTGCCGTCAACCTGATATATAAAGTAAAGGGCCAGCAATGATATAAATGAAGCTCCGAGTAAGCTGTATTCTATAAAGGATAATGCCTCGTCAGATACCTGTACGCCCTCACCCTTAAGTGCATTAAGATTCTTAAGCTCTCTTGCATGAGCCACTGAATTATGCATAAAAAGCAGTATAACTATAAGCATTATAAT
>CAVBGP010000073.1:4621-10149 GCA_963595005.1 Acutalibacteraceae bacterium
CTGATTTTCTTAGCTGCAAAGTATATAAGCGTTATAAGCCCCATGAAGGATGAAAATATAAATGCAGTCTGCTTAAATGAATAGCTTAATATCAGTGCAGCAATGCCGATGCCGGTCAGAGCGGTACGGGATATATTCTCCTTATAACCATCCTCTGAGTTAGCTCTTATGTCGGACATCTTCTTTACACGGAGCTTGTCGGATGCTTCTTTGTCTGACAAAGCTCTCTTTTTGGCATTATCATCATAAGCTGCACTGCCTTCATTTGCTT
The DNA here is from genome assembly GCA_963595005.1 of Acutalibacteraceae bacterium. Taxonomy (GTDB): domain Bacteria; phylum Bacillota; class Clostridia; order Lachnospirales; family Lachnospiraceae; genus Avilachnospira. The sequence continues at coordinate 4,893 of CAVBGP010000073.1, forward strand.
CCTCCTCGCACCCGGTCCTAACATATCTCACCACACAATAGATAAAGCCAAGCTGGCAAAGCAATGTTATAAGGTCGCTTTTTGCCGTTATGGACATATTGGTGATGCCGGGTATGAGTGCCGTCAGCATGGCTGCAAGTCCCTCTGCCTGCTCCGAATTAATTATGAGGCGCACTGTCTCTCCGGCTATAAGCACTATGCCTATAAGCATCCATATATTAACACAGAGTATAAAGCCATAGGTGCCACCGATATATAAGGGAAGTGTCAGAAGCTCAAAGCCCTTTGGATAGGTATAGACATTGTTGACGAGCCCTGTGTTTGTAAAAAAGCCCTTGATTCCTTCTCCGCCTGTAAGCAGTACATCGGAACGCAGCCCATAGCGTATGGAATCATAGTCAATGCCTATATTGATGCGGCAAAGCTGTATAAGCAGTACAGTCAATATGACCACAGTATATAAGAGTCTGCGCTTATCTGTGTAGAATATGCATTTCCCGTACAAGTACTTAAAGGGTTTCAGAAATGCCGCTGCAGACCAGCTGATAATCATTGACAGTATCCCGCTGATTATCATGAGATACAGTCCTGACACGACAAAGGGAAGCAATATCCTGTGAATGTATATGACACCTAAGAATATCGCTCCCCATATAATACGCAGCTTCCTCACGGATTTGACGCAAACCGCGGTCAGCAAAAAAGCCCCCAACATAAGCATTAGCTCATACTGCATGGCAACATTGCAATCTGCTGTCAAGACTTCAATTAGTGTTTGTGTCATAATCCGTGTATGCTTTTTTATAGAAATGCATAAGCAGCCTTACTACAGGCCTTGGCCATATCATAGAATATACAGCAGTCTCCTCACGCTCTCTATTGTGATCCTCTATATTTTTCTTAGTTTCTGCTCCCGGATGTACTCTGTAATCCAAAAGCTCTCTCTCACAGCAGATAAATCTGCCGGTCTTAGCAGAAAGTCTCAGCAAGGTTTCCCAGTCAATAACAAAGCGATAGTCATTGATAAATATCGGAAATCCTGTGAGTCTTACATTATAGCTGCAGGTCGGACAGCCTATGCCATTTCCAAACATCAGGGGCAGCTTCTTTATTAAGCTCCTGTCTGCAAGTCCTCTTGCTCTAAGAGGAAGCCTCAGTATGCGCTTAACCTGCTCGGCCTTTGTTTTAAGCTCATTGCCGTCCTTATCTATGGTTCTGTACCTTGTGCAGAAAAGACTCATATCAGGATACTCATCTGCTGCCCTTAGAAGCTCTGCTGCATATTCCCTGTGATATAAATCATCCTGATGTGCTATGGTTACAAGCTCTGCTCCTCTTGTCACATAGGCTGTTTCTGCCGCAAAATTCCAGTCATCCTTAAGCGAGCTTACTCCGTCTCTGATATAGAGCGGCAGCTCATAATCTGCTGCAAGCGTCTTGATAAGCTCGTTTGGTGTCGAGGTGCAGACTATGATATCAGTCTGCACAGACTGAGCCTTGAGCGCCTTGATACAGGTCTCAAGATATGGACTTTCTCCGTATGCACATATTGCAAAGCAGTGTTTCATCATAAACTTCCGTAGCCTGCGCATTTGCAGGCGCAACATAATATAAAAGTGACAAATTGCTTCACACTTAAGATTTTTTGCAATCCTGCCAAGCAAGCTCCAGAGCTTTTAAATCTTGAAATATGTCTCCTCAAGCATACGACAAAGCGCATGATAGATAGGCAGATGAAGCTCCTGTATCTTGTAAGTTTCGCTCTCGGGCACTACTATTGCACAGTCTGCCGTCTCCTTTAGCCTGCCGCCTGTTCCTCCCGTAAGCCCTATGGTTTTGATGCCCTTGGCCTTGGCAACAGCCGCCGCTGCAAGTACATTGCGGCTGCTGCCGGAGGTACTGATGCCCAAAAATACATCCCCGGCACATCCGTAGCCGTAGAGCTGCTGAGCAAAGGTATATATGCCGTCAACATCATTGGCGTAGGCCGTACTTAAGGCATTGTGTCCTGTAAGAGCTATGGCAGGAAGTGAGCCCTGAAGCTTAGCAGCAAGCTCTGCTCCAAGAGAAGCATCTGCCTGCATGAGCTTACGGCTAAAGTCCTCATCAACTGGTCTTCTCTTAGTGAAGCCCTTCATTAGCTCGCCCACTATATGCTCGCTGTCTGAAGCCGAACCGCCGTTTCCTGCTATAAGCAGCTTGCCGCCGTTATCATATGCATCCTTCATAAGCTCATATGCAGCGGCAATATCTGTCTCCACGGATTTCAACTCCGGGTATCTGGTCACAAGCTCGTCAAGTATGTTCTTAATTTTAGCTTCCATATATACTGTTTTCCTTCACTGACTCCGTTTTGATTATGCCATGCCTTCCTGCCAAAACGCTGGTATAGGCATTAGCCCTAAAATGTCAAAAACTGCTTTCAGAACATTTCAGCATACACGACTAATACTTGCGTTTTTGCAGGCACCAAAATGTCATACCGACTCTCGTGGCAGTGTGAAGTCATCTGCGATGACTGCCCAGGCTGCATCGATACTGTAATGTGCCTTGATAAAGTCTGTGCAGGCCAAGCTAAGCTCAAGGCATCTGTCAGTATCATTGTAAAGTGCTATAAGCTTATCCGCAAATTCCTGCTCTATGGCCTCTGAGTTTTCTATAAGGGATTCGGGATTATCATCAACAAGCACCATCACCTTGTCAGCATCAGGTATGCCCTCTGCTCCGACCGAGGTTGTAATTATAGCTGCATTGTTATATATAGCCTCGACAACCTTACCCTTAACTCCTGCCCCGTACCTTAATGGCACAACAGTAATTCTGGTTGTGGCATAGAGCTCCTTAAGTCGCTCATCACTTACAAAGCCTAGTATATGTATGCCCTTAGCGTTATCGTTTAATTTAAGCACATCCTCATCTGCACCTGAGCCCGCTACATAGAAGTTGATATCCGGCATAGCTGCACGAAGCCTTGGCATGATGCGTGACGCAAACCACTTGACTGCATCGGCATTAGGCGGATGCTTGAAGCCTCCGACAAACAGCATGCCTTCCCTTTGCTTAAAATCTGAGGCTGCGGAAGCATTTTCATTAAAATCCTCCCACACATAGGCTGTGATAGCCTTGGCCGGTATCTCAGGATGGTACTTATGTATCGCCTCTATCTCAAGCTCCGAAGGATAGTAGACCATATCCGCCTGCTCCATTACCGAGAACTCTACGCTTCTCCAATAATCAGACTCACGTTTCTTGCGTATCTCGCCTGTCAGCTCATACTCTCTGAGTATCCTAAGATAATGAAGATCATGTCCGTAAAAGATGCACTTAATGTCAGTATTCTTCTTGAGGAAGTCGATATACTTGACTGCAATATGCGGACGATTCAGGTAGCAGAAATCAATGTTGTCATTGTTCTTCTTAAAGTACTCATATATATTGTCACGGTACTCTGTACCGTAGAGCACCTCAACTCCAAGCTGCTGCAGTGCCGAGGTATACGGCTCCTCATGCAGGAAATTGTCACCTATAAACTTGACATTGAAGCCCTTCTTAAGGAACATCCTTATGTATTGATAGGTGGTCTTAGAGCCTGCATCCTTATCCCAGGTCGGAACATAATGGTCTATTATCGCTACACAGGGCTTAGCCTGTGAGCGGTCTCTTGCTGAAAATGGATCAGGATTGCCTGTATTGACAGACTGCTTCTTTAATTCGTCCGCCCACTTGGTCTTGAACTTCTCCTGATTTACCACCTGATAGCGCTTAAGTCCGCTGCCGTTGACATCCGTTCCGTTGGATATACCCTCAAAATGCGTCACAACTGACTTTGGCTGATAAACCACACGCCTGCCGTGCTTTCTAACCTCGAAGGCCAGATCAGAGTCCTCGCAATACGCCGGTGCAAAATACTCATCAAAGCCTCCTATCTCCTTCCAGAGTGAGGTTCTTATCATAATGGCAGCTCCGGATATATAATCGACATCCTTGACATAGTTGTACTCAGGCTTATCCGGATCATCCAGCCTGCCGTAATTCCAGCCTGATGCATCTGACCATATAATGCCGCCTGCCTCCTGCAGTCTTCCGTCAGCATATACAAGCTTAGAGCCTACCATGCCTATGGTTTCATCGCTGTTGATAAGCGTAACCAGTGAGCTAAGCCATCCCTCATGTACCTTGGTATCATTATTGAGGAAGAATATATACTCTCCGCGAGCTCTCTTCGCTGCCTGATTGCAGTTTTTAAGAAAGCCCATATTGGAAGAGTTGCGGCTTATTATCAGATTATCGATATACTCACCGATATGCACGGTAGCATCCGTTGATACATCATCTGCAAGTATGACCTCATATGGTGTAAGCTCACTGTCTGTATTAGCTATAATCGAGCGTATGCAGGCATAGGTATAAGCTACCTGATTGTATGCAGGTATAACTATTGATACGAGCGGCTTCTCGCATGAAGGCAGTTTCAGCACACCGCCCTCGGAAAACTCTCCTCCTATATGGAAGTCACCACTGATGTACCGTCTGCCGTCTGCCGTCGTATAGAGTCTTATCATGCGCCCCGGATGCCGCAGGGTATTCTTGGCATAATGTATAAGCCTGCGCTTATTAGATTCTGCCGGTGCCCAATTATCAAGCTTTGCTATCAGCTTACGCTTAATGCGGCTTGAGATGCTCTGGTGCCTTGCAAGATAAGCATTCTGTGCCAGAAGCTGCTCAAGCTGAGCCTGCTGATTATCCCTGATTCGCTCTATATTCCTGATATGGTTCTGAGAGAGACGCTCAACCTCGCGCTCCTTTGAAAGTGCCGTCTTATGCTCCTCAATCTCGTCCTGGAGTCTCTGATTCCACTCGGTCAGCTCTGCAATACGCTGCTTCTGTTCCCTGATAAGCTGCGGTGATGCCGGCTCCGGTCTGAATCGCTCTGCTATAGTCTCCCAATCAGCATCGCCTCTTACACTCTCCTGAAAGGCCTGCTCCTGCTCCTCAAAGCCATCGATTTTATCCGGATCTATTCCAAATACTGCTGTAAATGCTTTCTTATCCTCGTATGCACCAAGCTTCGACTTATAGGCATCATACCAGTAGCTAAGTATGCGGTATTTTACAAAATCGTAGTCTTTGGGTTCATCATAAACCCATTCATAATCAATAAGATGGCAGCATCCGTCAGCTGTAACTATGACATTTTCAAAAAGAGCATCAAGATTATGGCACTCGCTGCTGCTGTCTCCGAGTATAAGGCTAAGTG
>CAVBGP010000074.1:0-9776 GCA_963595005.1 Acutalibacteraceae bacterium
GATGCATAGGTTCTTACTCTTTCTCCACCAATGATGTATTGATAACATTAGTTTAACCATACATAAATAAACCTTAGCTTATTTTCTCATAAAAAGCATTATTTTTACTAAATCTATATGGCACTAATCCACTCTAAATGCTATATTATTCACGGTTTGTCCACATTTATATTTATGTATGTTTATTATGATGCCGAAGCGAGGGGATAGATATCCTCTTTTCACTCCAGCATCATTATTATGGGGTTATTATGCGTGGAGTTTATACTAACGTTATCGACTTAAGAAAACAGGTCTATACTGAGATTGCAAGACTTTCATACGAGTATGACGGAGATTTCCAGAACCTTAAGCGGGATGTTGCTCACATTCCGTACAATCTCATACCCGGTGAGGTTGCAAACTATCGTGATGACGTATTTCTTGAGAGAGCTATCATCAGAGAGCGTCTGCGTCTTGCCATGGGTCTGCCGCTGCGTACTGCCGGTGAGATGGCACCTATCGGAGACGGACTCGAGGAGGCTATTAAGCCTGAGAAATATTATCAGCCGCCTCTTATTGATGTAATCAAGTTTGCCTGTCACTCATGTCCTGACAATGTAGTTCAGGTTACAGACCAGTGCCAGGGCTGTCTTGCTCATCCATGTACTATCGTATGTCCTAAGAAGGCCGTATCAATCAAGAACAGACGTTCTGTTATTGACCAGGATGCCTGCGTAAAGTGCGGTAAATGTATAGAGGCTTGTCCTTACGGTGCCATCCACAGAATGACACGTCCGTGTGCCAATGCCTGCGGTATGAAGGCTATTACCTCCGATGAATTTGGCAGAGCTGAAATCAATCAGGATAAGTGTGTTTCCTGCGGTATGTGCCTTGCCAACTGTCCTTTCGGCGCAATATCCGATAAGGCTCAGATATTCCAGCTGATACAGGCTATTAAAAATGAGGATGTGCCGGTATATGCAGCCGTTGCACCTGCTGTTACAGGCCAGTTTGGACCGGATCTCACTCCGACCAAGCTCAGATCTGCATTCAAGGCTCTCGGATTTGAGGACGCTATTGAGGTTGCTATCGGTGCTGACCTTTGCACCATCATGGAGGCTCATGATTTCATGGAGGAGGTTCCTGAGAAGCTGCCGTTTATGGCTACTTCCTGCTGCCCTGCTTGGTCAGTCATGGCTAAGAAGCTCTTCCCTCAGCAGGCAGAGTCCATCTCCATGGCACTTACTCCTATGGTTCTTACCGGTCGTCTCATCAAGAAAAAGCATCCTAACTGCAAGGTTTGCTTTATCGGACCGTGTGCTGCCAAGAAGCTTGAGGCAAGCCGTCATTCAATCCGCAGCGATGTTGACTTCGTGCTCACCTTCGAGGAGCTCTATGGTATGTTCCAGGCTAAGGAGATTAATTTCAAGGAGCTACCTGAAAGTGAGGAGATGTCCGGTGCCTCCGGTGACGGACGCGGCTTCGCTATAAGCGGCGGTGTTGCCAAGGCTGTCGTTAATTATATCAAGGAGATTGATCCGGATCGTGAGGTTAAGGTTGCTGCAGCTCAGGGTCTTGATGACTGCCGTAAGCTCTTACTTGCTGCCAAGGCCGGCAAATATAACGGTTATCTGTTAGAGGGTATGGCTTGCCCAGGCGGCTGTATTGCAGGTGTAGGTACACTGCAGCCTATCAACAAGTCCAAGACTGCCAATGAGATGCAGCAGAAGACTTCCACCAATGCTCATGCCAATGCCAGTGAATATAAGGATCTGCTCTCAAGTCTTGAAGAGCGTGACCTCGCCGTTCCTGCAGAGGATGACTAAGCCATCTAAGGCCGGTCTCTAATACACCTTTTAGATGGGATTAATATATAAATGAATAAGACGTAAAATTATAAGCCGGTGATGCATTTCCCAACAAGGATGTATCACCGGCTTTTGTTTATTAATATGTGGTGCCTGCTAACACGCAGGCATGCTTGCTCACTTTCCCATAAAGGCTGTTATATATACTGTCAGCATAAGTCCAAGCGCAACCAAAGCAGCATACTTCTTCTTGCCCTTAAGATAGCCTACGCACAGGCTTAGGACTATTATGACAGTAATTATAAGCATCTTAATTGTATCCATTATCTATCCTCTTCAGATACCCAGGAGCTCACTATAGCTCTTAAGCGCACCATCTGTATCGTGTGCAAGCACACGCTTTGCAAGCACCTTGCCAAGCTGCACGCCTTCCTGATCAAAGCTGTTGATATTCCAGATAAAGCCCTGGAACATAACCTTGTTTTCAAAATGCGCCAGTATAGCTCCCAGGCTCTCCGGTGTAAGCTCATCCCCTACTATGATGCTTGATGGTCTGCCACCTGCAAAATACTTATTGTGGTCCTCGTCATCCTTGCCGCAGGCAAAAGCCATAATCTGGGCTGCTACATTGGCACAAAGCTTCTGCTGGCTTGTGCTGCCCTGAACCTCTATATCCTTATCCGCCTGATTATGCTTAAATCCAATAAACTGAAGCGGTATGATATCCGTACCCTGATGCAAGAGCTGATAGAAGGAGTGCTGACCGTTAGTGCCCGGCTCTCCAAATATAACAGGTCCGGTCTTATAGCTTAGAGGCTCTCCGAAACGATTGACACTCTTGCCGTTTGATTCCATATCAAGCTGCTGCAGATGTGCAGGAAAACGACTGAGCGCCTGTGAATAAGGAAGCACAGCTGTTGCACTATAGCCTAAGACATTTCTCTCATATACCCCTATAAGAGCATCAAGAAGTGCCGGATTCTGCATGATATCCTCATTGGCGGCAAGCTTATCCTCTTCGGCTGCACCATTAAGAAAACGTGCAAAAACTTCAGCTCCAAATGCCAAGGACAAGACAACACCTCCGACTGCCGAGCTTGACGAATATCTGCCGCCTATATAGTCATCCATGAAGAAGGCAGCAAGATAATCCTTGCTCTTAGCAAGCGGAGAGGTTTCGCTGGTAACCGCAGTCATATGCTTTGAAGGATCAAGGCCTGCGTCCTTAAGCGCTGATTTAACCAAGGCTTCATTGGTAAGCGTCTCAAGTGTCGTTCCGGACTTTGAAACAAGTATAAACAGGGTATGCGGAAGATCACAGGATTGAAGCACAGCCAGTGCATCATCAGGATCCACATTGCTTATAAACCTGGCCTCCATCATAAATGAGTTATTGGCCTTGGCCCAGTTCTCAAGTGCTATATACATAGCTCTAGGACCCAAGTCACTTCCGCCTATGCCTATCTGAACAACAGTCGTAAAGCGTTCGCCGGCTGCATTTGCAATAATACCCTTATGAACCTTATCTGCAAATTCAGCTATCTTTTGCTGTTCCCTCGTGTAAAATTCTCTCTTGTTGACGCCATCGGCATATACAGCCTCACCTAGCTGCCCGCGACAAAGCTGATGCAGAACAAGGCGTTTCTCACCCGTGTTGATGACAGCACCGTTAAGCAGCTCCTTATACTTAGCTACAAGCTCTGCTTCCTGCGAAAGCTCCTTAAGCCCTGCAATGATCTCATCATCTACAGCCTTAGCAGCATAGCTGTATACCATGCCGCAAGGCATGCTCACACGATATTTCTCGACACGCTCTGCGCCATTTGCACCGCTCATTGCTGTCTTAAGCTCAACCCTATGTCCAAGCTCTAACAGCTTATTATATGATGTCAATTCATCAAGATTTTTCCACGAAACCATCTCCAGCTTCCCCCGTTAAATCAAAACCCCTGTTTCACCTACTACCCTTAAAGCGCGCAGCAATCCGTACTTTTATGATATATGTTGCCTGTGAATTCGCAGGCATGGTTGTTTATCTTAAAAGTGTTGACAGATTGCTTTGCGCTATCACGCTCTCGCATCCATCGACGCCTTTAAAGGTATCCTATCACATAAATATGCATATTGCCACAATCACGCATGCTCTGTGCGGTTGAGGTAGCCATGCACATGCAATAGCTCATGCGAGCGATCAGACAACGGATTCTTGAGATAGGTGCGATATAGTGTCCTAATCTCAGGATTCTCATGTGAATATCTGATCTTACATTCCTTATCAAGCTCCCAAAGCTTGCTGCCTCGCTCTGCCGCAAGCTCCTTTGCCTCATGTATAGGCTGACCGCCTCCGCCTGCACAGCCGCCGGGACAGGCCATAACCTCAACAAAATCATAGTCGACCGCACCATCATCGATTGCCTCTAACAGTGACCTGGTATTGGCAAGTCCGCTGACAACAGCTACATTTACCTTACCAGCTCCCGGAATGGTAAATGTTGCCTCCTTCCAAGGCTTGCTTCCTCTTATCTCTGCAAATGCATCCGGATCCGGATTCTTGCGCGTTATCATATAATACGCAGTTCTAAGCGCCGCATCCATAACGCCGCCGGTTGCACCGAATATAACCGCCGCACCTGTGCTGCTGCCAAGCGGTGAATCAAACGGCAGCTCGCCAAGTTCCTGCGGAATAATAAAGTCACTGCGGAAGAGTCTGCACATCTCACGTGTAGTCAGAACAACATCTACATCAGGATTGCCGCAGGCAGAATTCATATCAGGAAGCTTAATCTCCTCCTTCTTAGCAGAGCATGGCATAACCGATATAACAAATATCTTCTTAGGATCAAGCCCCTTTTGCTCTGCAAAATAGCTCTTCGCAATCGCACCAAACATCTGCTGAGGTGACTTGGCCGTAGACAGATGATCAGCATATGACGGAAACTGTGATTTAATAAAGCTAACCCAGCCCGGACAGCAGCTTGTAAACATCGGCCAGCGATGCTTGCCTCTGTGCGTAAATCTGTCTATGAACTCACTTGCCTCCTCCATGATGGTAAGATCCGCAGAGAAATTGGTGTCAAAGACATAATCAAAGCCCATGCTCTTGAGGGCTGCTACCATACGTCCTGCAGTTGCATATTTCTTGGAGAGTCCGAAGGTCTCGCCCCATGCCACTCTGACTGCCGGTGCTATCTGAACTACGGTTGTGATGTCAGGGTCTGCCAATGCATACAGCACCTTGACTGTATCATCTCTGATGGTCAATGCGCCTGTAGGACAATGCGTTACACACTGACCGCAGAAGGTGCAGTCTGTGTCCTTAAGCTTTCTGCTGAAGGATACATCAACTGTTGTTCTTGAGCCTGTGCCGGACAAATCCCATATATGCATGCCCTGAATCTTGTCGCATACCTGTATGCAGCGCATGCATTTTATGCATTTTGATGCCTCTCTTACCACCGGCACGGTGAGGTCAAGGTTCGACTTCTCCGGCTTAACCTCGTACGGCTGGAAATGTATATTAAGGTCGCCGCACATCTTAAGAAGCTCACAATTCTTGCTTCTTACGCATACTGCGCAATTAACATTGTGCTGTGAGAGTATAAGTCTAAGATTGGTCTTACGTGCTTCTCTGACTCCCGGTGAATTAGTATGTATAACCATGCCCTCAGTTACAACTGTGTTGCAGGCAGGCTGATAACGCTCTGTCCCCTCTATCTCAACCATACACATCCTGCAGGCTGCAATCTCATTGATATCCTTAAGGTAGCACAGATGCGGTATCGGAATATTGTTTTTCTCCGCAACCTCCAGAATGGTGGCGCCCTCTTTGGCTGTTAAGTTTTTACCGTTAATTGTAAAGCTTACCATTTTTCAACTCGACCTCCTCTGAAATTGCCGTATCCGAAGTGATCGCATCGTAAGCATCTTCCTGACTCCTTATGTGCCTCTTCATCCGTATATCCGCATTCTATGCACATGAAATCCGATTTACGCTCACTGGCGTCTCTCTCTGAGATATTAATGCGTCCTCTTGCCTTAAGATCCTTAAATACCGGTGCCGGTACCTCAACATCTGTTGTAATCTCATGGCGGAAGCCCAGATATTCATCTATATTTGCAGCCGCAACCTTGCCCGCAGCAATAGCTCTTATAACTGTTGCCGGTCCTGTTACGCAGTCTCCGCCTGCAAATACGCCTTCAAAATCAAGAAGCTTGGTATCAGACTCTGCAAGGAAAGCTCCGCCTCTCTGTATCTTGATTCCGCTCTGCTCAAAGCTCTTGCTCTCTATACCCTGACCTACGGCAATAATGATGAGATCTGCCGGTATACGATGCTCCTCAACCTCTGCAACATTTGGTGCCGGTCTGCCGGTTCTAGGATCTATCTCTCCTATAATCTGCGGCTGAGTCCACAAAGCTACTGCCTTGTTATTTTCATCAGTCTCAATGCGTATAGGAGCCTCAAGGTCAAGCACCTCTGCGCCCTCTGCTATGGCGCCCTCAACCTCCTCCATCTGTGCAGTCATATCTACCTGTCTGCGGCGATATACAACAGATACCTTCTCCGCACCAAGTCTTATGGCACTCCTTGTGACATCCATGGCAACATTTCCGCCGCCAATGACTACTATATTCTTGCCGGTAAAATCCTGCGGTTCATCATCGCCTATGGCACGAAGCAGCTCTACTGCGGATACAACGCCCTCGCTGTCCTCGCCCTCAATGCCCATCTTGCGGTCATTTTGTGCACCGATGGACAGATACAGACAGTCATATTCCTGCTTGAGCTCATCAAAGGTAATATCCTTGCCTATCTCAACATTGCAATGAACCTCTATGCCTACTGACAGCACGGATTCTATCTCATCATCAAGCACCTTGCGCGGAAGTCTGTAGCTCGGTATGCCATAGCGCATCATGCCTCCAAGTGCTTTGTGACGCTCAAATATGGTTACCTTGTGTCCCATTAGAGCAAGGAAATAAGCCGCCGACAAACCACCGGGGCCGCCTCCTACTACGGCTATGCTGCGGCCGGTGGACTCTGCACATTTTGGCTGAGGAACATTGCCGGCATGATCAACTGCATAGCGCTTGAGTCCTCTTATATTAAGGGAATCATCCACCATGTTGCGGCGACATCGTGCCTCGCACGGATGCTCACATATATATGCACAGGCTGCCGGAAGCGGATTATCCTTGCGGATGAGTCTTACGGCATCCTCGCAGCGTCCTTCATTAATAAGCGCAATATATCCCGGTATATCTACACCTGCCGGACATAGTGCCACACAAGGCACCGGGTTTTTGAGGCTGCCTATACATCTGTGACGATATACATGCTCCTCATAATCATCCTTAAAGCCCTCAAGTCCCATCAGCACAAGCTGTGCAGCATCTATACCTATGGCACAATCCGCCGTGCGCACTATAACTCGTGCAGTTCTCTCTATACGATCAAGGACATTAGGCAGCGGCTCACCATCAAGGATTTCCTGAAGCATAGCATTAAGCTGTGCCAATCCTATACGACATGGTACACATTTACCGCAGGTTTGTGCCTGACATAGACTTAAGAAATTGAGTGCCATGTCAACAGGACATAGTCCCGGCGGGCTTGCTGCTATACGGCGTTCCATATTGCGATACATCTGATCAACTATCGCCTGCACCTTGCTTGGTGTCTTTACGTCCAAACGACTCATATATAATCACCTCCAAGATTATAATTGTCATTTTAGACCACTATTTGTTAATTAGCAACAAAACGGTGTTTTAAAAAGCGTTATTAATTGGTTATTTTTTTAACAATGTGAATGTGATGTACTGCCAGCAACACGCATGCAGGCGGGCTGCGAAAGCTCGTCGGTATGACGCAAGCCGTATTTTTTAATCCGCCCGCCTCAAAGTATTATATGCCAAAAGAAGCGGCAAGCTTAATGCTTAACCGCCCCTGACATTTAACATATATATAACTGTTTAATACATATCCCGACTGTCCTTAGGAAAGCTCGATACGCTTAGCCAAAAGTTCCATACAACTAATCAAATACAATAATTGTTAGCGTATCTGGCTCTCTGCCAATCCAGCAGATCCTGCAGTGTTATGCCGTCCAGATACTCGTTGACCACCTTATTAAGTCCCTTCCATAATGGCAGTGTAAGGCAGTCATCACAACGATCACACTCTATTGGGTCCTGCTCCACACACGCTACCGGTGCGAGGCTTCCCTCCGTAACCCTAAGTATCATGCCTACCGTATATTGCGACGGATCCTTTGCCAGCTTATAGCCGCCCTGATATCCTCGGTTAGTCTTAAGTATATCAGTCTTATTCAAAATCGGGACTATCTGCTCAAGATACTTTTTGGATATGTTCTGTCTCTCAGCTATATCCTTAAGCGCAATATATCCATCATCCTTGTTCTCTGCCAGATCCAGCAGCAATCGCAGGGCATAACGACCTTTTGTAGATATCCTCATCTTGTACCATTCCTCCTAAAAGCTTACTACTATAATAACATAGACTTAGTAGGTTTTCAAGAATATTGACACAGAGAACAACTGCCACTTTCATATCATGTATACTGAAACAGCCGCAGGTATACTGCAGCTGCTTCTATTAATCTTAATTATGTTTTCTGTTTTCTATATCTCCAAGGCCTCAATCAGCAAACATCGGACTTGAGAGATAACGCTCACCTGTATCCGGAAGCAGTACAACTATGTTTTTGCCTTCATTTTCAGGACGCTTTGCAAGCTCTGTAGCTGCAAAAAGCGCTGCTCCTGATGAAATTCCTACAAGTATGCCCTCTTCTCTTGCTATAGCCTTGCCTGTTGCAAATGCATCCTCATTGCTTACCGGAATAACCTCATCATATACCTTGGTGTTAAGTGTATCAGGTACAAACCCTGCACCTATACCCTGTATCTTATGCGGTCCTGCAGTTCCCTTTGAGAGCACCGGTGAAGTAGCAGGCTCAACTGCATATACCTTGATTGCCGGATTCTGTTCCTTAAGATACTCACCAACTCCGGTAACAGTTCCGCCTGTACCTACTCCGGCTACAAATATATCCACCTTGCCGTCGGTATCCTTCCAAATCTCAGGTCCTGTGCTTGCCTTATGTGCAGCAGGATTAACCTTATTAACAAACTGTCCCGGAATGAAGCTGCCCGGTGTTTCTGCTGCAATCTCATTAGCCTTCTCAATAGCGCCCTTCATGCCCTTAACGCCCTCGGTGAGCACAATCTGTGCTCCATAGGCCTTAAGCAGATTGCGACGCTCAACACTCATGGTATCAGGCATAGTAAGTATCAGCTTGTAGCCTCTTGAAGCTGCAACGGAAGCAAGTCCAATACCTGTGTTGCCGCTTGTAGGCTCTATAATTGTAGCTCCCGGCTTAAGCTTTCCGCTTGCTTCAGCATCATCAAGCATAGCCTTAGCGATTCTGTCCTTAACGCTTCCTGCCGGATTAAAGAACTCCACCTTAGCTATAATATTAGCCTTAAGACCTCTGTTAGCTGAATATCCGTTAAGCTTAACAAGTGGTGTTGAGCCTATAAGATCTGTAATCTTCTCATAAACCTTCATTGTTCCTGCTCCTCTCTGATGTAAATGCTGCAGCCGTTTTAATATGCAGCCCTAATATACTTGTTTTAAATCAGGTTTGACTATGAAACCTACTGTATTTGTAGGCATTAATATATCACCCAAGCTTCATATTGTCAAGCGCTTTTACAAGATTCATCAGAAATCCTGCCGGCTGCCGGCTTAAATGAAATTTGCGCGGCAAAAAGCCCTTGGCAGTATGGCGACTGTCAAGGGCTTTGCTAATTCTCAAAGTCTGGTGCATCTGAACCGTAGGATAGAAAGGGTGGCAATTGCAGTAATGCCTGTTTGTTGGGGTAAATGGATTTGGCCCAAATGCTGTGTTGACTTTTCTCTTGAAGGATTATCACTCATCTCCTTCTGATGGTTGTATAATA
>CAVBGP010000075.1:0-9624 GCA_963595005.1 Acutalibacteraceae bacterium
CACAACATTTTTTAACATTTCATCGTCTCATTTGTAGAGGCATGAATAATTCAGGATTAACAATAATAACACAAGTATTATGGTGGTTATAGTGATGAAAAGTAATTAATATAACGAGACTGCAGCGACACGTATATTATTACATTATTATAAAACAAAACGTTGTTACAAGTATTGAACAAATGTATAATAACTATATAAAAACCATACAACAGTATTATATGTAAGGAGGGATGAATATGTCTGAGCAGACTTTGGTGCAGGCACGAGTTGATAAAGAATTGAAGCAAGAAGTATCAGAGATATATGAAACACTTGGGATGGATTTGCCAACAGCAATCAGAATGTTTTTTGTCAGAAGCAAAATGGCAAGAGGAATTCCTTTTGATACTACTTTGCCAAGAAATTATTTGACACGCACAGAGGCACTCAATGCATTAGATGGCATGTTTGAGCAGGCAGCAGATGTCTCACAGATGACACTAGATGAAATTAATACTGAAATTGCAGAGGCAAGGGCTGAAAGAAGGAAACGCAAAGGATGAGTTATTATGCAGTAGTTGATACAAATGTTATTGTATCAGCATTGATAACAAGGAATCCGGATTCACCTCCAAGAAAGATTTTCAGAGCAATGATTACGGGTGATATTATTCCGCTCTATCACGCTGATATTATTGCTGAATATGAGGATGTTCTTAGTAGAAAGAAATTTCACTTGAAGAGAGAGACAATCACGACCGTACTGGAAGCAATTCAGCAATTTGGTATTGAGGTAATACCGACACCAAGCGGCGAAATCCTGGTTGATATGGATGACTTAGTGTTTTATGAGGTTGCCATGGAAAAACAAGATGCGGATGCTTATCTGGTCACAGGCAATCAAAAACATTATCCGGTAAAAAGCTTTATTGTGACACCCGCTGAAATGCTGCAAATTATGCAGAATCAATGATTATCTGAAAATAAACATGACGAGGAAGGGTATTGGACTATGAGAAATTACAGGCAGGCAGCTATAGCGGCGTTTAGTGCAGTACTTATCTCAGACTACGAAGAAGGCTTGGTATACATATCAGGCATTAATTAAAAAGAGTTAAACATTTAAGCCTTAAACTATAACAAAGGATTAATGAGAGAGCTATGAATATTAGAGAAGCAAAGGAAGAAGTTAAAAATATAGTCAAGGCATACCTTGCAAAGGATGAGACCGGTATGCCTTGCATAGCAGAGGAGCATAGAAGACCTGTGCTGCTTATGGGACCTCCCGGTATAGGCAAGACTGCAATTATGGAACAGATTGCTTCAGAGCTTAATATCAATCTGGTATCATATACGATAACACATCATACCAGACAGTCCGCAATAGGTCTGCCAAGTATAGTGCACAGAAGCTTTAACGGCGTGGACTATGCAGTTACAGAATACACTATGAGTGAGATTATTGCATCTGTGTACGAGCAGATTGAGCAGACCGGCATTAAGGAAGGCATACTCTTCCTTGATGAGATAAACTGTGTATCAGAGACACTTGCACCGACTATGCTGCAGTTTCTGCAGTACAAGACCTTCGGCACACACAAGGTGCCGGATGGCTTCATTATAGTAACGGCAGGAAACCCTCCGGAATACAACCAGTCAGTACGTGAATTTGATATAGTCACACTGGACAGATTAAGACGCATAGATATAGAAGCTGATTTCAATGCCTTTAAGGAATATGGTTACAGAGCCAAGCTGCACGGAGCAATACTGGCTTATCTTGATATACGCAAGGATCATTTCTATGAGGTGCATGCAGATACGGACCGCAAGAGCTTTGTAACGGCACGAGGCTGGGAGGATTTGTCAGATGCGCTCAAGACCTATGAGAAGCTTGACCTTCCGATAGGCGAAGCCCTTATGTCACAGTATCTGCAGGATGAGGAGATAGCCTCAGACTTTGCGCTTTATTATGAGCTGTACAAGAAGTATGCTAATCTGTATCAGATACCGAAGATACTTACAGGTGAAGCGTGGATAGATGATAAGCTTAAGGCTGCACCGTTTGATGAGAAGCTCTCTCTTATAAGTCTTCTCATCGACAGCCTTAATACTGAGTTTAGAGTATATCGCGATGAGCAGGCAACAGGAGAACAGCTGCTCCTTAAGCTTAGGGATTACGGCACAAGGCTTAAGAACGAAAATGTAAATGCAGATGCAGCAGATTGTGCAAAAGTCGCTGCAGACAGCCGCACAGCCGTGGATAAGTCAGGCTCAGTTCAAACATATGATAAGTCAGACAGAACTGGAGATAATACCTATGGCACAGATAAAATCTCAATGACACCTTCTGACATATTAAATGCGATAATTGCAGAAGAGGCAGAAAAACGAGCAAGACTTAAGGCATCCAATATGCTCTCACATGAGGCAGAAGGCGACAGCCTAAGAGTAGAGTCAAAGCTTAAGGCATATGCCGCAGAGCTTAAGGCAGTAAGTCAGCCTAAGGAAGCCTTTGATTACGTTAAGACGGAATTTACAAAATCAGAGGAATTAAGGCAGCAGCATATTAAAACAACAGATGAGCATCTCACCAATGTCTTCAAGGCGCTCTATCAGACCTTCGGACAGGGACAGGAGCTGGTACTCTTCCTGTCAGAGCTTAATGCCGGCTATTACAGTCTCAAATTTATCAATGAATGCGGCAATGAGAGCTATTATAACTACAATAAGCTCCTGCTTCTCAAGGATAGAAATGACAGTCTGCGCCGTGAGATACTGCAGTTTACCGAAACGTACTGAATTATTGAGCAAACAGCAATGCCGTAGTAATGTACAATACAGGCAGAGGAATGTAATTCTTAATACATATGTAATTTGACATTTTGCCGATAAAAAGGCAAAATTAAGGATTGAGCTAGTGTATGCCTGCGGATTCGCAGGCGTCACACAGTATAAAAGTACGGATTGCTTCGCGCTTTAAGTGCTCTCGCAATCCTGCCATGTAACGAGCAATCCGGGCTGCCGCCCTTCTTGCCGTGCAGAGCAGTCTGCTTTTGCAATCGTCAACACTTTTGGAGTATAATATGGCATATCAGGCGCTCTACAGACGATGGCGTCCACAAGGCTTCGATGGTATAGTCGGACAGGATGCCGTTGTTACGACGCTTAAAAACCAAATAAAATCAGACAGGATAGGCCATGCCTATCTCTTTTGTGGTACAAGAGGAACAGGAAAAACCTCGGCTGCCAAGATATTTGCAAGAGCAGTCAATTGTCCGCATGCAGCTGAGCATGACGGCAGTCCCTGCAATGAATGTGAGACCTGTAAGTCTATTGCATCCGGCAGAGACATGAACGTGTTCGAGATAGATGCAGCATCAAACAACGGTGTTGACAATATCAGAGACATCAGAGAGCAGGTTGAATATCCACCGGTTAAGGGCCGCTTCAAGGTTTACATCATAGACGAGGTGCATATGCTCTCAACAGGAGCCTTCAATGCATTGCTAAAAACCTTAGAGGAGCCGCCGTCATATGTCATATTTGTATTAGCAACTACAGATCCGCAGAAGCTTCCGGCAACAATCTTAAGCCGTTGCCAGAGATATGATTTTAAGCGCATACCGAAGGCGAGAATTGCGGCACATCTCAAGGAGATAACCGTTCGTGAGCAGGTGGAGGCAGAGGATAAGGCATTAAGCTATATAGCTGAGGCTGCAGACGGCTCCATGCGAGATTCCTTAAGTATATTGGACCAGTGCCTTGCTTATCATTACGGAGAGGTACTTACCTACGATAATGTTCTTAATATTCTCGGCACTGCAGATGACCATATATATGCCGAGCTTTTTGATAAAATCATTAATCATGATGTTGAGGGAGCTTTAGAGCAGGTTGCAGAGCTTATCAATGACGGATGCGAGACAGGTCGGCTAATTAATGACTTTATCATGTACCTGCGCAATGTTCTCTTAGTTAAGAGTATGGGCAATAATGACTTGCTTGAACTCTCTGAGGAGCGTTACGAGAGGGCATCACAATCAGCTGACCGGACAGACAGCGAGACTATCATACGCATTATCGCATCACTTGCGGAGCTTGCAAATCGAACACGCTTTTCAACTCAGAGGCGAACGGCTCTTGAGGTAGAGCTTATAAGGCTCTGTACCTATGGCATGTCAGGCTATGGAGGAGCTTTGTCGAGTGCGCAGATACCATGGCAGACGGCAGCTCAGGCAGGCAATGTAAATGCAGCCAGAGGCGTGCAGGCGGCAGCACCAAGAACAGTCGCTGCAGGTGCAGCTAATAATGCGGCGGTTCATACAGAGACCTATACCTCAAATTCAGCGGCATCGGGCAGCGAAGCTTCAGTCAATCCTATGAGTGCAAGGCTTAGTGTATCGCTCTTTGGAGTATCAGATGATAGTGAACAGGCTTTGCAGCATACCGGTGGCAGTGAGACTATAGATGAGACATCGTGGAGCCGTGATGAAGCAGCAGCCAATCAGCAGGCTAAGGTATCTGCACTGCAGAGTGCTGAATCAAGCAGAGTTAAAGTACAGGAAGCTGCATCAGCAAGCAGCACATGGACCACAACTGAGCAGCCACAGCAAACTGAGGCGGAGTCTGACTATAAACCACAGGCACAGACGCCGGACGGAAGCATTTACAATATAATCATGAAGAACTGGGGTATGCTCAAGGCTGGGCTTTCACCATCCAACAGACCCTTGTTCAATGACATATTGATTAAGGATGAGGGCAGCAAGATAGCACTTATCTTCAGAAATCAGATGAATCTGAGGCTTGCAGCCTTCAATAAAGAGGAAAACGGAGTCATAAGACTCAGGCAGCTTGCGGAGGAACAGCTGCATATAAGTGTTAACTTCTCAGCACGTGCGGCTAAGCCGGGAGAAATCAGCACAGAGCAGCCTAAGGCAACGCCGGAGGAGCTGGCTAAGATTAATTTCCCGATAAGCATAGAGGATTAAGGACATATAGACGAGAGGACTAGATTATGGCAAAAAGAGGCGGATTCGGCGGCATGGGTATGCCGGGCAACATGAATAACATGCTTAAGCAGGCTCAGCGCATGCAGAGGCAGCTTGAGGAGCAGAAGGCAGCAATTGAGGAGCAGGAGTTTACAGGAACTGCCGGCGGCGGAGCTGTAAGCGTAACTATGACAGGCAAGAGTGTTGTAACCAAGGTAAGCATTGATCCGGATGCTTGTGATCCGGAGGATGTTGAGACCTTAGAAGAGCTTGTTATGCTTGCATTTAACGACGCGTCCTCAAAGCTTTCAGAGGCTAGCGGCGCAGTTATGGGCGGCATGCTTGGCGGCGGACTCGGCGGATTCGGAGGTCTGTAAGCTTGGAGTATTACGGTTCAGGCATAAGTAAGCTTATAGAATCGCTGGCATCACTTCCGGGCATAGGCAAGAAGAGTGCACAGAGGCTGGCATTTCATATAATAGCCATGCCAAAGGAGCAGGTTAAGGCTATAGCAGACTCAATGGTGGAGGCAAGAGAACGTGTACATTTCTGTAAGATGTGCTGTACCATCACAGACGAGGAGCTATGTCCTATCTGTCAAAGCGCTAAGCGTAATCACAGACAGATAATGGTAGTGGAAAATTCCAGGGACCTTGCCGCATATGAGAAGACAGGCCGATATGAGGGTGTTTATCATGTACTGCAGGGAACGATATCACCTATGCTTGGAGTAGGCCCTAACGATATTAAGCTCAAGGAGCTGCTTTTGCGTCTGCAAAATGAGGACGGCGAGGCCAATGTAGATGAGATTATAATCGCAACCAATTCAAGCGTTGAGGGAGAGAGCACAGCCATGTATATGGTTAAGCTCATTAAGACGCTGGGACTTCCGATAAAGCTTACACGTATTGCGACCGGAGTGCCGGTTGGTGGAGATATTGAGAACATAGATGAGGTAACGCTTGAGAGAGCGCTAAGCGGACGAACGGAAATGTAATCCGGAAGGAATGACTGACAATGGATAAGTATGAATTCAACTTAAAAATCGAACAGCTTAAGAAGCTTATCAACGAGGAGGATTATCTCACCGCACTTAAGATTGTAGAGAGCATAGATTGGAACAGAGTCAGAAACACCAATCTGCTGACTACTGCGGCAAATGTATACGAAAAAAATGACCTGCTGCAGGAAGCTAAGGATATGCTCATACTCGCCTTTGAGAGAGCACCTGTAGGTAAGCATATACTGTTCAAGCTGACAGAGCTTTCCTGCAGAACCGGTGACCTTGAAGAGGCGGAGGATTATTATCACGAATTCCGTGCGGCTGATTCAACCGACATAGGCAACTATACCCTTCAGTATATGATACTGAAGGCAAGGCATGCTCCGTATGACAGACAGCTTATGCCGCTCGAGAGATATTGCGAGATAGATCCTGATGAGAAATGGCTCTACGAGCTTGCGACAGTATATGAGAACGCTAACCTCATAGATGATTGTGTACGGGTATGTGACAGACTTGCACTGCTCTATGGAGGCTCTAAATACGGTCTTAAGGCATTAAGGCTTAAGTCAAGATATGCCAATCTGACAGATACACAGAGAAATATACTCTATCCGCGTTCAGTTATATCAAATCCTGACAGCATCAATGCCGCACAGGCGGGCGATGCGCAGGAGTCATATGCAGACGTATATGATAACAGCCAAGCCTCGGATATAAATGGGGCTTCAGACCTTGGCATGTCACAGCAGACAGGCTATGAGCAGAGGACTCAATCACAGGCATCAGTCTTAAATACAGCTATGGCTGCTCCGCAAAATGCGTTAAATTACGGACAGGCAGAGACTGCGCAGCAGACCGGAGTATATGATGACCGTGATTATAATGCATCATCACAGCAGCTTATAAATCAGTCTGCATATACTAAAGAAACAGAGACACTGCAGAACAGCCCCCAGCTTGATGCACGTAAGAGCGATGCTCTTGCGGCAGAGCGATACGAAGGAGAGGATGAGGCATTTAACTCATATGTAAGAATGTGTGCGTCCGATGAAGGCAGACCGGCGGCCGCAAAGGTAGAGGTTATAAACGGCACTGCCAATGTACAGACTCAGCCGCAGCTTGCTCCGGATGAGGGCGTGCAGATGACCTTCGACTTTAGAGGTGAGATTCCAAGGGTTGTTGATGAGACCTATGTACAGGATGAGGTAAATGCAGCTGAGCAGGCGTCAAATACAGCCGAGTCTCTCGCATCGACGAAGGCTGCTATGGCACAAACGGCACAGACTACAGCACAGCAAGTAAGCACGCAGCCGCAGTCTGTCTTCAGTCAGCCACAGGCGGCAGCTCAGGGTAATATTCAGCAAACAGCACAGCCTGTAATGCCGGGGCAGGCAGCAGGTGTGGCAGCAGCAAATGCTGCAGTTAATACTGCACAGAATATCTCTGTAGCAGCACAAAGTGCGGCAGGCATTGCAGGCGCTGCAAGTCAGATGTCTCAGCCAGTATCTGATACAGCAGCAGTTTCAAGATTACAGTCTGAAGCAACTGCAGCACCGCAGCCGGTACAGACACATATAGCCGAGAAGCTCTCACAGCAGGCTGCACAGTCACCGCTTGGAGTAAGTCTCTCTCAGCAGCCTACACAGCGCCCGCTGGTGCCGCATCAGCAGCTTAAGAGTGCCACACCGGTTAAGGGACTGCATATGATAGTTGAGGCAGCAACAGAAGAGGATGGACTCAGCATTGCCATAGATGAGCTTAAAAACGTACACGAGGAGAAGGGCATAGAGCATGCCTCAGTCAAGACCTCAGCTGATAAGCTTAACAAGATCGGCATAAATGATGCGATAATATCCAAGGTTAGCGGCAAGGACTTTGTTATAGAGCATGCAGGCTCATTGAATGCTGAAAATGTTGACAGAATATACAGATTTATCTGCCAGGACAAGACAGGTACCATAGTGGTGCTTATTGATACACCGGACGGACTTGACCGCATAGAGGAGCTTGAACCTAAGCTGTTTGATATATGTGACTACATCTCGGATATAGATGATGAAGATGAGGTACAGGCTAAGCCGGAGCTTAGAGTCGAAAACGGAGTGACCTCAAGACAGACTTATCCCGGAAGTGATGTGGCAGAGACTAAATCTGCAGAGCCATATGACGATGCAGCTGATGATGACGAGCCTTATGATGACTCCGATGATGCAGCTTATGATGAGGATGCAGACGAAGCTGATTCAGCAGATGATGTATATGACGAGCGCGAAGCCAAGGCAGGTTTTGGCAGAAATATGCCGGATACTCCCGACATAGAAGAGGAGAGAACACCGGTTAAGCGTTCCAACGGCAAGGTTACAGCTGAGCGCTTTAACAATGTCAAAGAGATTAACCCTACGCAGGCGGGTCAGCAGATGGAGATTGACGACTTTGCGCAGTATTGCGTGCAATACGCAGCGTCAATCGACTGCAGCATAACAGGAACCAGTATGCTTGCCCTCTATGAGCGTATTGAGCTTATGGAGGAAAATGACATTCCGCTTACCAAAGCCAATGCCGAGCAGCTTATTGAGGAAGCGGCAGACAGAGCAGAAAAGCCGCCGATCGGAAAGCGCATAACAGGGCTGTTCAAGTCAAAGTATGACAAAAACGGTCTGCTTATATTAAAAGAGGATGACTTCATTTATTGATGGAGAAATTTAACAAGATTTTAGAGCTCCTGCACTCGCGGTACTTACCCGAGGCGGAGCTCATTGTAAAAGATAATATTGTATTTTTAAGCTTTGCAGCATTTATTATAGTCATGGTATGGCTAGGCAAGCAGAGAGGCTTTATAGACAGAGTACTGTCGCTTGGATCGGTAGTAGTAACGTTGATAGTGGAGATTAAGTTCTTTCCGCTTATCATGAGCTATCTTGGTGAAAATGAAGCAATCAAGAGCTTTTGTCTTAATGCAGTGCGCGGCTTCATGCATATTGACGAGAAGAGTGCGGCAAGTCCGCTTTATGATATACTTGGACTTGATACACTTGCGGAAAATGCAGCTGATCTCATGGAGACGCTTGCAGCAAAGCTGGTAGTATTTGTATTGCTGTTTATAGTGCTGCGCATATTGGTACGATTACTTAGTGCTTTTGCTAAGGGACTTAAGAAGATACATCTTATCAACAGCATAGACAGGCTGCTTGGCATGATAGCAGGCTTTGCAGAAGCCGTTATACTTATCTGGATCTTCATGCTGGTTATCTCGGGCTTCCCGAATGCACCATTTTGCAGCTTCGTGCTTAATCAGATTCAGCATAACGAGCTGCTGCTCACAGTATACAATCAGAATCTGCTGCTCGCATTTGCAGCAGATTTGCTGGGATAGCATCAGGCAAGCTGCATATTGCACACTTAAATCAAAGCAGACACATAAATTTTCGTAGAAGGCAACACCGACTTTAAAGAAGCGGGAATGCCTTCTTTTTTCTTTAAAAGTGTTGACGGATACAAAAGCAGACTGCATGCTTGCATGCAAGGATGCTTTTGTATTTGGCAACCTGCCCTGAACGGCAAGAAGGGCGGTAGCCCGGATTGCTCGTTGCAGGGCAGGATTGCGAGAGCGCTTAAAGCGCGAAGCAATCCGTACTTTTATTA
>CAVBGP010000076.1:0-9274 GCA_963595005.1 Acutalibacteraceae bacterium
CTTTGCTAACAAAAGAAATACTATCATAGTTTTCATCACATTGCAAGAACTAATTGCTATTGATACGTTAAAGTTAACAATATACAGTGATTTACATCCACACTTTTTAAATTTAAAACAAGCATAAAAGCCTATCAAAGCGCTTCTATGCTTGTTAACTGTCAAAGATGACCTATATTACATTCTCGTGATTTTATATTGTATTTCTACATCTCCATTTTAGAAGCATTGACGAGTTTATTATTACCAATACGGAACCTGCATTATGCACCAACGCACCCACTACAGGACTGAGAGTTCCTGTGATAGCAAGGATTATAGCAATAAAATTCAGGCACATTGAAAATGTCATATTCAGCTTAATTGTAGTCATCATGCGTCTTGAGAGTGCTGTAAGATGTGGAAGCTCACTTACCTCATCATTTACCAAAGCTATGTCTGCGGCATCAACAGCAATGTCGCTTCCAATGCCTCCCATAGCAATGCCAACAGTCGCACGTTTAAGTGCAGGTGCATCATTTATGCCGTCTCCTATCATGCAGACAGGATTATTATCCTTTTCGCTTTTTTCAATATATTTAAGCTTATCCTCAGGCAAGCACTCCGAACGATACTCTGTAATCCTAAGCTCTCTGGCTATATAATCAGCTGCATTTTTATTATCCCCGGTAAGCAATACAGGTGTAATGTCAAGCTTCTTAAGCCTTAAAATCATATAAGCGCTTTCGTCTCTAAGTACATCAGACAGGACGATATAGCCTGCATATTCATTGTCAGCAGCTATGTATATAACAGTACTTCCGTGAGCATAAAAGTCCTTAAGCTCTGCGCTCTGTTCCACTGTGATATTGTTATCCTCTAAGAAGCTCGGATTTCCTGCTAAAATATATCTTCCGCCAACAGACGCTGCAACGCCTCTTCCGACTGTCATGCTAAACTCTGTGCAAGGCTGTATGGTCTTGCTAAGCTGTTCCTTATATGATGCTGTTATCGCCTTGCCTATAGGGTGCTCTGACATGCTTTCTGCAGCTGCTGCAAATGCAAATATATCCTCATCCGTATATTTATCCGATGCACTCTTAAATGCAGTTACCTTAAGCTTTCCGTAGGTTAATGTACCGGTTTTATCAAAGGCGATAGTCTTAACCTTGGACAGTCGCTCTAATGCATCTCCCTCTCTGACAAGAAAGCCATGCCTGGTAGCATTGCCGATAGCCGCCATAATAGCTGTAGGAGTAGCCAATACAAGCGCGCATGGACAAAAAACAACAAGTATCGTCACTGCTCTGATTATCTGTCCGCTAACAAACCAGGTAATACCGGCTGCGCTCAGAGCAATTACCACAATCCAGGTTGCCCATCTGTCAGCAATACCTACTATCTTTGCTTTTCCGGCATCAGCTGACTGTACCAGCTTAATCATTCTCTGTATTGAGCTGTCCTCACCCACCTTGGTTGCCTTCATCTCGAAGGCACCAAACTGGTTAACAGTACCGCTTGATACCTCATCTCCGACAGATTTATCTACTGGCAGGGACTCTCCTGTCATGACTGCCTGATTGATGGAGGTCTGTCCCGCAATAATAATACCATCTACCGGTATAGTTTCTCCCGGCAAAACCCTAATGATATTTCCCTTTGCCACCTTATCGGCGGCTATCACCTTCTCTCCGCCATCCTCTATAACTCTTGCAGTCTGCGGAGTAAGCTTTACTAGCTTTTCAATACCGGCTCTTGCCTTAGCTACAGTCAGTTCCTCAAGCAGGCCGCCTATCTGCATAATAAATGCAACCTCGCCAGCTGCAAAATCCTCACCTATACATATGGAGGCTATAAGAGCAAGTGATACCAGCACATCTGCCTTGATATCAAACTCGGTTACCAGTCCGATAATTGCTTCAAGTATAATAGGCACACCGCACAGTATAATAGCGACCCAGGCAATGTTAAACGGGAGTTTGACAACGCTGGTCAAACTCAGTACAAGTGCAATGCCGGATATAATCAAGAACGTGATATCCTTCTTCGTTCCTCCGATTGCCAGCAGTTCCTCAAGCCTACTCATTAGTTTTTTCATATAAAGCATCCTCTCTATACCCCTATGGGTATAGAGAGGATTATACCCATAGGGGTATAGGCTGTCAATATATGTTTCTTTTAACTATGTTTACTCTTAGTAATGGCATTATGTTCTCAATAGCCAATCCTGCATATAAATTCTGTAGGATTCAATGCTTCTACACGGCTGCCAACAAAGTCCTTTTTATTTCTTGTTATAATATAATCTGCATGTATAGATTCGGCTATAGCACTTTGAATTGCATCTTCTAAGTCTGACCATTTCATGTGCACCGCTTTTTCTAAGGCCGCTGCATTAAAATCAGCAAATCCAAAAATAAGCTGTAGTTTACCAAATACTTCTTCAATCTGTTTCGCTGTGAGCTGCTTACGCATAACATACATAATATTCGCATAAGTTAATGCAGAAATATATCCTTTTATATTCTCAGTCTCACAAAGCTCCCATATAATACTGGAATGTTTCACGAACTCAGCATGATTCATCAAAACATCCAAAACTACATTCGCATCAATTAAGACAACCATATTTTGCCTTTATACTTTCTTCCTTTATATCGTCAAGGTTTTTCTCTTCTTTCAATATGCCTGTTAATGAATGAGTGAGGTATGACATCGCTGCGTCTTTTGGGATGAACCGTCCAACTTCTCTCCCATTTTTTGTCACAATCACTTCTTGTCCTGATATTACAAGATTTAGGTATTTTCCAAAATTATTTTGCATTTCTGTTGCTGTTGCTATTGCTATTGTATTAATCATGCGAGGCCTCCTTTATTAGCTAAGTTTAATGTATCTAATTTTAGCTAATTAGTCAAGACAGGTTTAATGGTTTGTTTTAGCCCATATTAGCAAAGCGTTCTACCGCCTTGGTGAAGTTTTCTATTGTTTTATCTGCATCTCCGTGCTCTATTCCGTCGCGAACGCAATGCTTGATATGACCTTCAAGCACCACCTTGCCGCATCCGTGAAGAGCTGATTTGGCTGCATTTAACTGAGCGAGGATGTCCTCGCACGGAACATCCTCATCAATCATTTTATCTATTGCCTGTACCTGTCCGATTATCTTCTTTAATCTGCGGTGCAGATTAGCGGAATCCATACACTGTTTCATAAATAAAACCCTTTCTTTGTCATAAGCAAAAGCCCACTGCCTTTATGTGATGAATAGTTGACCTTCATCCTCCTGATTATAGCCAGAATATACTCATACAAGTACACTCCTTAATCGACAGCTTTCCTGTGTTACTGCTCAAGCAAGGCTTCTATCTTGGCGCTCATAACATCAAAGGCAACATCATTGAGTCCGCTGTTGATAACTATATCAGCCAATGCTCTTGTAGGCTCAACATATACATAATGCATAGGCTTAACCGTAGTAAGATACTGATCAACTATCCCTCGTATATCTCTGCCGCGTTCCTCAACATCACGCATAACCCGGCGCAGTATACGCTCATCTGCATCTGCTTCCACATAGACCTTGATATCCATCATACTGCGAAGCTCCTCATTCTGCAGACAGAGTATCCCCTCAACTATAATGATACGGCTAGGCTTAATCTCCACAGTCTCCTTCTTGCGATTATGAGCTGCATAGTCATAGACAGGACATTGAACTGCGTGGCCTTCCTTAAGCTCCTTAATATGCTTAATCAGAAGCTCTGTCTCAAATGCATCCGGATGATCATAATTCAGGTGCTTTCTTGTCTCAAAATCCATCTCATCATGGCACTTATAATAGCTGTCGTGATATATAACGGTGACCTCATCACCAAATCTGTTTTTTAATCTGTTTGTAAATGTCGATTTGCCTGATCCGGTACCGCCTGCGATACCTATTATCGTACAGTCCATCTTTAATTCTCCTTTTGATTATGAGTCTCAAGTCGCTGTATAGTATACACCAGAAATTAATATCGCGCATATGTATTTGCAGACACTTCACACAATGTAACTTGTATATTTAAATGTCCGCACGTCCTTAACTTTTAAATTCACTTACCACTTATCATAAAACCTAAACTCACTGCACGCTGCAGCATTACCTCAATCATGCATTCACCAAGTCATCATTTATTTTCCACATACATTTCACCGAAGTGTCACAGTTAAAAACTACTATCACCAACTTGTAAGAGTATCGGACTAAGCCATTCTCAGGTTGTGCTTAATACTTAAATGGTGCGTTGCAATACTATAATTTGTATTTTTCACATCCAATAATACGCAGAATATCGTTCCATTCTGTGCTGGCAAAGCTTTGTCCGATACCAATCTGCATATAAGGAAGGTGCATTATGATAAAAGTTGAGCATTTAACGAAATGCTACGGCAGCTTCAAGGCTGTTGATGATCTGTCATTTGAGATAGATGATGGTCATGTTTACGGTTTCCTCGGGCCAAACGGTGCCGGCAAATCCACTACCATGAACATAATGACAGGCTGCCTATCTGCAACTGAAGGAAGCGTCAGCATAGACGGTCACGATATCCTTGAAGACCCAAAGGCGGCCAAACAGCTTATAGGCTATCTCCCGGAGATTCCGCCGCTCTACGTTAGCGAGACGCCTCGCGAATATCTCCGCTTTGTAGCTGAAGCAAAAGGACTTCACGGATCCGTGCTTCAGTCTGAAATTGACCGTGTTATATCCGAGACAGGTCTTGAAGCCATGAGCGGCAGACTTATATCCTCTCTGTCCAAGGGCTATCGCCAGAGAGTCGGCATAGCTCAGGCCCTCTTAGGAAACCCTAAGCTTATCATCCTTGATGAGCCAACCG
This sequence comes from Acutalibacteraceae bacterium, assembly GCA_963595005.1. Taxonomy (GTDB): domain Bacteria; phylum Bacillota; class Clostridia; order Lachnospirales; family Lachnospiraceae; genus Avilachnospira. The sequence continues at coordinate 4,859 of CAVBGP010000076.1, forward strand.
TTGGTCTTGATCCTCTTCAGATTATAGAGATTAGAGAGCTTATCCGTAAGCTTGGCGAGGCTCATACTGTTATATTCAGCTCACATATACTCTCTGAGGTGCAGGCTATCTGCGACAAGGTAATGATTATATCCCACGGTCATCTCGTTGCATATGATTATACAGATAATCTGGAAAATGTTATGACAGGTCACGGTGAAATCAAGCTCAGAGTTCGTGCCGATAAGGATGAGGCTTCACAGCTCCTTGATTCATATGAGCATGTAAGCAATTATACTATAGAGCCTTGTACAGACGGCTTAAGCATAGTTATTAATACTGACAGCTCGTCTCTTAATGATATCAGCTGCGAGCTGGTTCTCAGGTTTGCTGCCAAGGGGCTTCCTGTCTATGAGATAAGCTCACACAGAGCTAACTTAGAGGAGATATTCCTTGAACTCACCGGTGATACACTTACAGGTGAAGGTTCAGGTGAAGCCTTGCAGAGCAATACAGCTGACACAGCTGAGGTTTCTGTTCAGGACGATGCCTCCGACTCTATGAACGTTGCTTCTGCTGCTTATCATTCCATCGATGCTGCTGATACCTCAAACCAGACTACCACAGAAAGTGAGGTGCATTGATTATGACCGCCGTATTTAAACACGAATTAAGAGCATACCTGCACTCCTTTGTCACCTACCTCTTCTGTGCCTTCCTGCTTATATTTACAGGCATAGGTGCCATGCTCTACAACATCCAGTCTGCAGTCGCAAACTTTGAATATGTACTGCAATTTATATGCATAGTTACCGTAGTTATATTGCCTATACTTACCATGCGTATTATCTCGGATGAGAAGAAGCAGCGCACTGATAAGCTGCTCTACTCTCTGCCCATAAGCACCGGAGACATAGTCATAGGCAAATACCTTGCAGTTTTGCTTGTTTTCCTGGTGCCCATGCTTATTATCGCTGTCTATCCTCTGATATTTAAGCAATTCGGAGATGTATATCTGCTTACCTCATACGGGGCTATGCTGGCCTTCTATCTCATGGGTGCCGCCATGATAGCAGTCGGCATGTTCATCTCCTCTCTTACAGAGAATCAGGGCATTGCCGCAGGCATCACTATACCACTGCTGCTCTTTAACTACTTTAGCGTAAGCCTTGCCGATTATGTATCTGCATCTGCCTTTGGCTCATTGGTGGTTCTCATGGTATTTGCAGCAATCCTCTCATTTATAGTTTATTACTGTACTAAAAATGACAACCTTGGCTGTGCAATATTTATAGTATGCGTACTCGCACTCGGAATAAGCTACTTCTTTAAGTCAGAGCTTTATGAAGGCTTAGTTCCTGCGATTATGCAGAAGCTCTCATTATTCTCAAGGTTTTCTGTATTTGTAAACGGAATATTCGATATAACCAGCATAGTGTTCTACTTAACAGTTGCTGCATTTTTCGTATTCCTGACCATACAGTCGCTTGAGAAAAGGAGGTACAACTGATGAAGAACAATAACGCACTTCGCGGCGGTGCTTATTCACTTATAACGACTGCAGTGGTGCTTGCCATACTGGTAGTCATCAATATATTTGCTGCCGTTCTGCCTGAGACCTATACCAAGCTTGATATAAGCTCACAGAAGCTTTATTCAATAACCAGCAATACCAAGGCAGTTGTCAATGCCCTTCAAAAGGATGTCACCATATATTGGATAGTTCAAAACGGCAAGGAGGATTCAGTCCTTGAGAATCTGCTCAACAAATATGATTCTATCTCTGAGCATATAACAGTAAGCAAGAAGAATCCTGACATCTATCCTACCTTTGCATCCACCTATACGGATGAGACCGTCACCAACAACTCACTTGTCGTTGAATGCGGCGACCGCAGCCGTTATATAGGTTTTGACAAGATATACTTAAGTGATATCGATTCAAGCTACTATACACAGAGCTATTCCTTTGACGGTGAGGGACAGATTACCTCTGCTATAAACTATGTAGTAAGTGAGGATTCCGCTCATGTATATACTCTGACCGGACACGGAGAGGCTGAGCTTAGCAACAATCTCAGCAATGAGATTTCAAAGGACAATGCCGAGATTGAGAGTATCTCCCTGCTTAACGAGGACGAGATTCCTGAGAATGCCGACTGCATTATCATTAATGCTCCTGCAAGCGATATCTCTGCCGATGAGGCTGATATATTAAAGTCCTATGTTGAGGGCGGCGGCAAGCTCTTTGTTCTTGCCGGACCTACTGATAAGGGTACACTTACCAATCTGTATTCTATCCTGTCAGATTACGGAGTGGAAACTGTTGACGGCATAGTAGTTGAGGGCGACAGAGAGCATTATGCACTGCAGGCCCCATATGTACTGCTTCCGTACATTCAGTCTGATGACATAACAGACCCGATTACAGCTGACAATTATTCCATAGTTGTGCCTATAGCTCAGGGCATGAAACTAGGCTCTGACTCTGCTGCCAAGGAGCTGCTTGTAAGCTCTGATGCTGCCTTCTGTAAGGCTGACGGCTATAAGCTCAGCACCTACGAAAAGGAGGACGGCGATGCCAACGGACCGTTTGCGCTTGCAGTAAGCGTGAGCACAGCAAATGACGGCGGTATTGTCTGGGTTGCTTCATCTTCATTTACAGATGAGCTCTATAACGCATATTCATCAGGCGCTAACCTTAATTTTTGCATGAATGCACTGAGCTCTCTTATCGGAAACGACAGCCACATTGCTATCCGCACAAAGTCACTCAGCTATAATTACCTGACTATCAAGGCTGCTGACGCATCTGTTATTAAGCTGATTATGATAGGCATAATTCCGGCATTCTTTGCAGTGCTTGGCATAGCTGTTGTGCTTGTCAGAAGGAGGAAGGTAAATGGATAAGATAAAAAAGCTCACTGCCTTGCTGGTTGTCCTTGCTGCGGTATGCATTGCAACCATCCTGGTAAGCCATCATGAGATTAAGAAGGAACAGATTAAGGAGACCGACGAGCTCATACTTGAGGTGCCGGGCGACAGTGTCACTAAGCTCTCCTGGACCTTGTCTGATACTGATACTACGCTCTCCTTTACTAAGCAGGACGACAGCTGGCAAAGCGATGATGATGCGACTCTTCCTGTAGATAGTGATAAGATAGCCAAGCTCCTTGAGACCTTTGAGTCCTTTGGTGCAAGCTTCATTATAGAGGAGCCTGAAAGCCTTGACCAATATGGTCTCGATAAGCCGGTATGCAGCATCAGCTTTACCTCGGACAGCAAGGATTACACGGTTTTGCTTGGCGGCTTCTCCACCATGGATCAGGAGCGCTATGTGTCTGTCGGTGATGGAAATGTATACCTCGTAAGTACTGACCCCTATGATACCTTTAACAAGGAGCTTGACTACTTTACCAAGACAGATGAGGTTCCTGAGCTTGAGGATGCCGTAGCTCTTAAATTCAGCGGTTCTCTTACAGGAAATGGCTATGAGATAAGCTATGACGCTGATAATGCTGCTTCCTACAGTGATGAGGATGTATATTACAACGGTGATATAGCTCTTAACTCTAAGAGTGTACGTTCCTATCTCAAGACCCTTGCTTCACTTGACCTTAGTGATTGTGTCAATCACACTCTTACTGATGAGGAGCTTAGTCAGTACGGACTTGATAAGCCGTTGCTTAATGTAGACATCAGCTATGATGTGACCGATGACAACGGCAAGAAGACCGGTGAGCAGGCGGCCATAAGCCTTGCCATAGGCGTTGATCCTGCCGATGCAGACAAGCTGAAGCTTGATGAGACTTGGGGCAATGAAGACGTTAATGCTGCTGCCTCTGCTTCTACTGATGGCAGTTTAGCTGATGGCAATAAGTCACTTGAGCCTAATACTTCGGATAACAGATCTGACAGTGCCAGCTCTGATAACGAGGAGAGCGAGGATGCAAGCGATGACATCACCGCCTATATCCGCTTTAATGATTCTAAGCTTGTTTATAAGCTTAGCAAGTCCGACTATGAGGCAGTTACTGCAGTTACTAAGGGTGAGTTCAATAAGAAGGACCTGCTGCCGATATCATTTGATGACGTAGACAGCATAACTGTAGCGCTTGACGGAGAGGAGTATACATTTAAAGGCACCAGAAAGCTTATGGGCGGACGTGAATGGAGCTATAATGGTGAGACTCTTGATATCTCAGACATACGCGAAGCTATAGAAGCCGCAACAGCTGCTGACGCCTCCGATACCACACCTACTCTTAAGAAGGAGATATCCTTAAGCTTTGCGACTCAGAACAAGCATCATCCTGACATACACGTAAGCATCTACCGGTATAACGGCAGCGACTGCATCATGCAGTCAGATGACGGCACTTACCAGCTTATAAAGCGCAGCAAGGTAGTCTCCCTCTGCGAGGCAATATATGCTGT
>CAVBGP010000077.1:0-9267 GCA_963595005.1 Acutalibacteraceae bacterium
CGGCTTTATATTGGGAATATTAGCAGGCATCCTGCTGTGCTTAGTGGCACTGGTACTGTATAGGGGATATATTTATTTCCCGGTAGGAGATAATGGAGAGATATTAATCAAGCTCCCTTATTATGAGGCACTGCATGGCAATAAAGAGACAGGCAAGCTTGATGAGATAGATATAGTTCGCAAGACTGACGAGATAACAGACCTTATTGAACGCAATTATCTGTATGACCAAAACCCACAGCGTATAAGTGACGGTATGTTTACCGGCCTTATCTACGGACTGACCGGAGATGACAAATACGCAGCTTATTACTCGGCGAACAATTATGAAACCGAGAAGAAGGAGCTTAAGGGCAGCTATGTAGGCATAGGTGTATCAGTTACCAAGGATGAAGCAACCGGAGGTGTGCTTGTAGGTGCAGTTACCGCAGGCGGACCGGCAGAAAAGGCGGGAATCCTTGAGGGGGATATCATAACTGAAGCAGATGACAAGAGTCTTACTGATATAAGCCTTTCAGAGTGCATAGAGCTTATATCCGGCGAGGAAGGAACCTCAGTACGCCTTAAAATAAAGCGAGGCGAGGAGGAGCTGGAGCTTGATGTTACCAGAGAAACCATCAAAGAGGAATCCGTGCGTTTCCAGGTTATACCCAAGACAAATATAGGATATTTAAGCATAGCTTCATTTACACCGACAACAGAACAGGATTATTATGCGGCAGTTGATGAACTTAGCGAGAACAAACAGGTTGAAGGTATTATTATAGACCTGCGTAATAACAGCGGCGGAGATATGAATGTTGCACTCCGCATGGTGGATTCAATACTGGCGGACAATCTGGGAGCTGACGGCAAGACTCTGCTTGTCAAGACTGAGGACAAAAACGGCAAGACCGAGGAATATTACGCAGAGGACGGCGTTTCTGATAACATTGCTATCAACATACTTGTAAATGGTAAATCAGCTTCAGCCTCAGAGATATTTTCAGGTGTGCTCAAGGATTATGGCTATGAGGTAATAGGCACTAAGACCTTTGGCAAGGGTATAGTCCAGTCAATATATCAGCTTAGTGACGGCTCGGCAGTTAAGTTCACAACGGATTACTATCTCCTGCCGAACGGTGAACGCATACATGGTGAGGGAATAGAGCCAAGCATCGAGGTTGCATTTGAGCCTTACGGTGATGTTAATGAGGAAAATGTCAACTATGCAGACGGCAAGACCGGGCCTGATTTTGAACAGGATAAGCAGCTTGATGCAGCCCTGGATAATATTATGGAGCAGATATATTCATAGTAATTGTTAGAGAAACAATTAGATGATATAATGATGTGTCGAGACTGTGTTTACGCCTCAAGCTGCAGCCAAAGGGCATAATCATGGTGTCTGCAAACACGCAGGCAGGTTTACTCTAAAAAAAGTTGACGGATGCGAGAATGCTTTAAACGAGAAGTAATCCGTACATTTATTAAACTAATCCGCGGTGGGCAAAGCTCACTGTTAAGTCAAGGAGCAGATATAATGGCATTTAGCAAAAAGGCCGTAACAGGCATGAGAGACATACTTCCATCGGAGATGGAGGTTCGTGCCGCATTACAGCATATAATAAGAGAGACTTATGCTCTGTATGGATTTACAGAGATAGAGACACCGATAATTGAGCACATAGGCAATCTTACCAGCAAGCAGGGCGGTGAGAATGAGAAGCTCATATTCAAGGTACTAAAGCGCGGTGATAAGCTTAAATCAGCACTTACACAGATAAGCTCTGCAGATGAGGAGACAGGAAGCGAGGCACTGACAGAGGAGGGCTTGAGATATGATCTTACCCTTCCGCTTTCAAGGTATTATTCTGCTAATTCTGCTTCACTTTCACAACCCTTCAAGGCATTGCAGATGGGACCTGTATTCAGGGCAGACAGACCGCAGAGAGGCAGATTCAGGCAGTTTGTACAGTGTGATATAGATATACTTGGAGATGCTACCAATCTTGCCGAGAAGGAATTGGTGCTTGCGACCTCAGAGGCCTTAGAGAAGATTGGCTTCGGAAAGTATAATTTCTATATAGTTATCAATGACAGACGCTTCCTTTTTGAGCTAATCAGGTATGCCGGCATGCCTGAGGATAAGGCAGAGGATATACTTATAGTGCTCGATAAGGCAGATAAGATAGGTGCAGAGGGCGTTGATGCAGAGCTTAAGGAGATGGGCATGAGTGATGAATCCGTACTTAAGCTTCGTGATATTCTTGATAACTTTACAACTGATGCCGAGGGCGTAAGAGCCTTTGCAGATAAGATAGGCACAGAAAGCTCCAAGGCAGCCGGTGAAAATGTTGCCGATATCATGGAGGCAATAGCAGGCGTCAAGGACAGAAGCATACGCATGCAGTTTGATCCCACACTTGTAAGAGGCATGGGATATTATACCGGTACTATATTTGAGATTAAGACTGAAGCCTTTGGCTCATCTGTAGGCGGCGGCGGACGCTATGATAAGATGGTCGGCAAGTTCACCGGACAGGATGTTCCTGCAGTGGGCTTCTCTATCGGCTTTGAACGTATCATGACCATACTCATGGAGGATGGCGCAGAGAAGCTTATACAGTCAAGAGCTAAGAGTGCATGGCTTATAGAGAAAAACATGCCGGCAGAACGCCTTAGCGAGATCTTTAACGAGGCAATCAAAGAGAGAGCCGGCGGCAGACAGGTGCTTACAGTCTGGATGGCTAAAAATAAGAAGTTCCAGAAGGAGAGCCTTACAGCGCAAGGCTATACCGAGTTTAAGGACTTTTACGTAAAGTAAATAACAATCGTGCCTGCGAAGCTGCAGGCGCCACATAGTATAAAAGTGACGGATTGCTACGCGCTCATGAGCTTCCGTCAACACTACAATTAAGGAGACGTTAGACATGGCAGAGAGCATGCAGGGACTGAAGCGTACTGCAAGATGCGCAGAGTTTTCAGCAGGTGATATAGGCAAGACCGTTACGGTTATGGGTTGGGTACAGAAGTCACGCAACAAGGGCGGACTTGTATTCACAGATATCAGAGACAGAAGCGGCATTATTCAGGCTGTATTTGAGGAGGATATATGCGGAAGTGAGGTTTTTGCTAAAGCAGGAACCTTGCATAATGAATACTGCATTGCCGTTACCGGAGAGGTTAGAAGCCGTGGTACCGATGCCAATGCCAATATAGCAACAGGAGCTATAGAGATAGAGGCTAAGGCACTCAGGATACTCAGTGAGTCAGCCGTGCTTCCTTTCCAGATTGAGGATGAGACCAACACAAGAGAGGAGCTTCGCCTTAAGTACAGATACTTAGATCTTAGACGAACCCCGCTGCAGCGTAATATTGCACTCAGATCCAAGCTTGCTATAAGTGTAAGAAACTATATGGCTGAGCAGGGCTTTCTTGAGATAGAGACTCCGACCTTCATCAAGTCTACACCTGAGGGAGCAAGAGATTACCTTGTTCCGTCAAGAGTGCATCAGGGTGAGTTTTATGCATTGCCGCAGTCACCGCAGCTACTTAAGCAGCTCCTTATGGTATCAGGCTTTGACAGATACTTCCAGCTTGCACGCTGCTACAGAGATGAGGACTTAAGAGCGGATCGTCAGCCTGAATTCACACAGATAGATATGGAGCTCTCATTTGCAGACGTTGATACTGTTATCGAGGTCAATGAGGGACTCTTAAAGCGTGTTTTCAAGGAGGTTATTGACGTTGATGTGGAGCTTCCGATACGCCGCATGACCTGGCAGGAGGCTATGGATGTATACGGCTCTGATAAGCCGGATCTTCGCTTCGACTTACAGATTCAGGATGTTACGGATATTGCAGGCAAGACAGAATTTGCAGTATTCAAGGGCGCCGCTGAGGCAGGCGGAGTTATCAGAGGCATCAGAGTTCCGGGTCAGGGACATATGCCGCGTAAGAAGATAGACGCTCTTACCGAGGTTGCAAAGCTCTTTGGCGGCAAGGGTCTTGCATATATATGTGTAAATGCAGCAGATGACGGTTCCCATAAGAGCTCGTTTGCAAAGTTCTTAAAGCATGAGGAAACAGAGAGCCTGATTAAGGCTATGGGAGCTGAGGCAGGAGATCTGATTGTATTTGCAGCAGACAAGCTTAATATAGTCAGAAATGTACTCGGCAATGTCAGACTTGAGCTTGGCAGGACCTTAGACCTTATTGATAAGTCAGCATGGAAGTTCCTATGGGTAACTGAGTTCCCGCTATTAGAGTGGAGTGAGGAAGAAAACAGATTTACAGCCATGCACCATCCTTTTACCATGCCTATGGATGAGGACTGGCAGTACATAGATTCTGATCCGGGACGTGTAAGAGCCAAGGCCTATGATATTGTGCTTAACGGTACAGAGATAGGCGGAGGAAGCGTACGTATACATCAGGCAGATATACAGGAGAAGATGCTTGAGGTTCTGGGCTTTACTTCGGAGCAGGCTAACAGTCAGTTTGGCTTCCTGTTAGAGGCATTTAAGTACGGAGTACCGCCGCATGCAGGACTTGCCTACGGTTTGGACAGAGTTGCTATGTGGATGGCAGGCGCCGAGAGCATACGTGATGTCATGGCCTTCCCGAAGCTTAAAGATGCTTCAGATGCAATGATGGGCGCACCGTCACAGGTAGACAAAAAGCAGCTTGATGACCTTGGCATAGCCATAGCAGAGAAAGAGCATGAGTAAGAGAGAATTTCTTAATAAGTTAAATGAATTTTTATCCTATGAGCTTCCTGCGTCAATGATCAGGGAGAAGCTTAGCTTCTACTCTGAATACATTGACCGGGAGGTCTCAGCCGGCAAGAGTACAGCAGAGGTTATAGACGGACTCGGAGATCCACAGCTTATCGCCCGCACCATCATAGATGCGGCTAAGAGCGGTCCGGACGGAATCCCGGGAACTGATGATGATGTTGATTTTGGCGAAAACATAGCACAAAACAGCAGAGCTGCACGCGGATATACAGGCTCCGCAGCCTATGGCAATACCGGCAATAATTCGGCAGGCAGTACTGTTTCAGAGGACGGAAGCCCGGATAACGGAGATTATACAGAGTCAGGCAATACGCATAATCCTTGGGGCGGCATGCAGGTATATAATGTAGGCTGCTTCACAGCTTTGCTGATTATGACTGTTGTTCTATTCCTTTTGGGCACCATATTGCAGCTGGTTAGTCCTATACTGACACCAATATGCATCTGCGTGCTTATAATATGGCTGATTGGCAGAATATCCGGAGGTCGCCGGTGAATTATGAGCTTATAGCCCCATGTCATTTCGGACTTGAGGCATGTACTAAGAGAGAAGTTACAGGACTTGGATATGAGATACGTGAAGTCTCCGACGGAAAGGTGGTTTTCGTCGGGGATGAGCGTGCCATATGCAGGTCCAATATTTTTATGAGAACAACTGAGCGTATATTGCTCAAGGTTTGTGAGTTCAAGGCATATACCTGGGACGAGCTGTTCGAAAAGGTTTATGCTGTAAACTGGGAGGATTATATCCCGTGGGACGGCAGAGTCTGGGTAGCTAAGGCAGCTTCGGTTAAGTCCAAGCTTTTCTCACCGAGAGATTTCCAGACTATAATACAGAAGGCGGTAGTCAAGCGTCTGCAGTCAGCATATCACAGGGAGGATGTTAGGCTTCCTATGGATGGCGCTGATTATGCCTTAAGAGTGTCAGCTTATAAGGATGTTATAACCATAGGCATAGATACAAGCGGAGACAGCCTGCATAAGAGAGGCTATCGCAAGCTCACTGTTAAGGCACCTATAACAGAGACCCTTGCAGCAGCCCTTATTATGCTTACGCCGTGGAACAAGGACAGGATATTGGTTGACCCGTTTTGCGGCTCCGGAACGTTCTGTATAGAGGCAGCTATGATGGCAGCAGGCATCGCTCCCGGCATGGAGAGAAACTTTTCTGCGACCAGATGGCGTAATATCATGGATAAGCAGCTGTGGTATGATGCTTATGATGAGGCAGCTGATATTAAGTCCGACGGATTAAGGGCACTCATGTCGGGACATGATAAGCTTTCGGATGCACTTGATATACAAGGCTACGATATTGACGATGAAGCTCTAAAGTCAGCAAGAGGCAATGCTGCTGCAGCGGGAGTAGAGGAGCTTATACATTTCCAGAAGAGAGATGCGGCTTTTCTTAGGCATCCCAAGAAATATGGATTTATTATCACCAATCCGCCTTATGGCGAGAGACTTGACGATAAGGATGATATGCCGCCTATATATAAGGCCCTCGGCAACAGCTACAGAACCTTGGATGAATGGAGCATGTATCTTATAACTGCTTATGAGGACGCTGAAAAATATATCGGACGCAAGGCGGATAAGAACCGCAAGATTTATAACGGTATGATGAAGACCTACTTCTACTCATACCTTGGAGCAAAGCCGCCTAAGCGTAAGACAGAGGACTTTGAATGAGGATAATATTTGCTACCGGCAACGCCGGCAAGATGAGAGAGATAAGAGATATACTTGCAGATGTGGATGCTGAGGTTTTCTCACTTAAGGAGCTTGGACTGAAATCCGAAGCCGAGGAGGACGGAGAGAGCTTTGAGGCTAATGCACAGATTAAGGTACGCGAGATTTTTGATATACTTAGTCCTAAGGGCGAGATGAAGGATACCCTCATCATGGCAGATGACAGCGGATTATGCATTGATGCATTAGACGGAAGACCCGGTGTGCATTCTGCAAGATTTATGGGACATGATACAGATTATAAGATTAAAAATGCAGCTATCCTAGAACAGCTTAAGAGTGTCCCGGATGACAAAAGAGGGGCAGCCTTTGTGTGCCATATATCAACGATAGACGAGAGCGGCAAGCTTTATGATGCAGAGGATGAGATGCGCGGGGCTATAGCACATGAGTCAAGAGGAGCTGAAGGCTTTGGGTATGACCCCATATTTTATCTGCCGGAATTTGGCAGAACAAGCGGAGAACTCACAGAGGAAGAGAAAAATGCCATATCACATAGAGGCAAGGTTTTAAGAAAGATGAGAGACATTCTTATAGAATGTGGTATGATACAGATGAAGAACTGATTAAGCACAAGGATATGTTTGAGAGGAGAAAAAACATGGCTAAGCTTAACAAGAAGACGGTTGATGACATCGAGGTTAGAGGCAAGAGAGTCCTCGTTCGATGCGATTTTAATGTTCCATTGAAGGATGGACACATAACGGATGACAGCCGTATAGTCGCCGCGCTTCCGACAATAAGGAAGCTTATAGAAAACGGAGGCAGGGTTATACTTTGTTCGCATCTCGGTAAGCCGAAGGGAACATATAAGCCTGAGCTTTCGTTGGCACCGGTTGCAGTGAGATTGTCTGAGCTATTGCAAAAGGATGTTAAATTTGCAGCGGATCCTGAGGTCGTAGGTCCAAAGGCTAAGGCGGCAGCTGCAGCTATGCAGGATGGGGATGTTGTGCTGCTTGAAAATACACGCTTCAGACCGGAAGAGGAGAAGAACGGAGAGGCATTTTCCAAGGAGCTTGCATCACTTTGCGAGCTGTATGTTGATGACGCATTCGGTACAGCGCACAGGGCACATTGCTCTACGGTTGGCGTAACTGAATATGTTGAGGACAGCGCAGTAGGCTATCTGATGCTTAAGGAGATTGATTATCTGGGCAACGCTGTAGAGAATCCTGAGAGACCCTTTATTGCGGTGCTTGGAGGAGCTAAGATAGCTGACAAGCTTGCAGTCATATCTAATCTTCTGGAGAAATGCGACGGACTTATAATAGGCGGAGGCATGGCATATACCTTTCTCAAGGCCAAGGGCTATAACGTAGGTAAGTCTCTTGTGGATGAAACCAAGATAGATTATTGCAAGGATATGCTGCTTAAGGCTGCCGCGCTTGATAAAAAGCTGCTGCTTCCGCTTGATACAGCAGCTGCAGCTGCATTTCCGGAGCCTATAGATGCACCGCTTGAGATAAAGTACGTAAGTGAGGATGAGCTTGGTGATAATGACATGGGTCTTGATATAGGACCAAAGACCATTGAGCTTTTCACTGAGGCTATCAAGGATGCTAAAACCATACTATGGAACGGACCTATGGGTGTATTTGAAAATCCTGAACTTGCAAAGGGCACCTATGCTATAGCACAGGCCCTTGCAGAATCAGATGCCGTAACTATAGTAGGCGGAGGTGATTCGACGGCAGCTGTCAAGAAGCTTGGCTTTAGCGACAGGATGACACATGTATCTACAGGCGGAGGAGCTTCTCTTGAATACTTAGAGGGCAAGGGACTTCCGGGTGTCGATGCCATACACGAGAAATAATAAAAGTCACTAAAACATATTTAAAAGCGGCTTTGCAGCTACAGCCTGCAAGGCCGCAAATTATGAATAAACAATCCTAGCGGAGGAACAGAGATTATGCGCAAGAGGTTAATTGCAGGAAACTGGAAGATGAATAAAACACCAAGTGAGGCTAAGGCACTCATAGCAGAGCTAAAGGATTTGGTTGTAAATGATGCAGTAGATGTATGCTACTGCGTACCGGCTATAGATATAGTACCTGCAGTTGAGGCAGTAAAGGGCAGCAATGTTGCCATAGGTGCACAGAACCTGTACTTTGAGGAAAAGGGAGCATATACAGGAGAGATATCAGCCGAGATGCTTGTTGATGCAGGTGTTAAGTACGTTATTATGGGACACTCTGAGCGCAGAGGATATTTCCATGAGACGGATGAGGATATAAACAAGAAGCTCAAGAAGGCTTTGGAGCATGGCCTGACACCGATTATGTGCTGCGGAGAGTCTCTGGAGCAGAGAGAGGGCGGAGAGACCTTTAACTGGATAAGAGCACAGATTAAGGCGGCATTTGAAGGGGTAGCAGCAGAGGATGCGACAAAGACTGTTATTGCCTATGAGCCTATCTGGGCTATCGGCACAGGAAAAACTGCTACAAGCGAGCAGGCAGAAGAAGTATGCAAGGATATCAGAGAGACTGTTGCCAAGCTTTATGATGCAGCCACAGCAGATGCAGTGCGTATACTCTACGGCGGTTCTATGAATGCCGGCAATGCAGCAGAGCTTCTTGCACAGCCTGATATCGACGGAGGATTAATCGGCGGAGCCTCACTCAAGGCAGAATTCGGCAAGATAGTGAATGCATAACGCAAATTTTTAGAGTAAACAACCATGCCTACGTATTCGTAGGCACCACATATAATAAAAGTACGGATTGCTTCGCGCTTT
>CAVBGP010000078.1:0-9129 GCA_963595005.1 Acutalibacteraceae bacterium
TTTGAAAACGAGGTCACAAGTGCTTGGAAAAAGCGAAGAGAGGAAGTATAATCATGGGAGGACGAGGAAGCTCAAGCTCCGGCGGCGGTGGCAGTAGAAGCCTTAGCAATGGCGGAAATGAAGCGAATAAACGCTCTGTAAAACTCACAAGGAGGAAGAAAAATGGAACGCAAAGTAACATACGTTGAACCAGATGATTATTTTACAGAAGCCATGCTCAAAGCAGCGGAAGAGTATGACAGAACACATGAGCTTGAAAAAGCTGCCGAAGAAAGCAACAAGGCGGCAAACAATAAAGCAAGCAAGTAGTGACAATGTCAAAAATGCAGTCACAAAAGATAAATGGTAACACCGACAAGAGGGGCAGCAGATGATTACATACAATGAGGCGTTACAGATAGCACGATCCAAGATGTCCAGAGTCAACAGATGTGACGTGGATGATTTGGCGTATCTATTCAGCTACGATACTGGAGAACTGATGATCGGAGGGCAAGGCACCTGCGTTGTTCTCAAGGAAGACGGCAGTACGATGAATATGCCATACTACGTGATGCACTATCACAGCAGCGATGTTATAAAGACATATGATATTCAATAAAACACCTGAAAGGGTGCTTTTCTTGTACACAGAGAGGGCGCCGTGGCAGCAGTAAACAAACGATAGCGCAAAGAAGAATCTTGACAGGTTAGGTGTTACATACGATAATGTGGGCAATATAAGCGTCTATGCAAAAAAAACAGTATATCCGCGGAAGATTCGACGAAGCAGAAGCAGAATACATGGCAATAAGAGGAATAGAAAAATGATTTGGAATCCACCGGACGAGATAAAAAAGCTTGCTGAAGTTTGGGAACCATACGAAAGAGAAATCGTAGAAGGAAAACTAGACGATGTCCCAAAGGAAGCTATCGAAGCTTATAAAAAAAGAAAAGGCATGGGCTTGGGAACAAGGCCAATAATACAACCGACCGAGAGGCCAGTGGTATAATATAGGCAATTGCGAACTCGCTGAGCGAGTTTTGCAATTGCCTATATTATCAGTACCTCAACTAACAATATTATTACAATATATGTTGGCACATGCATTAATAATTAATTCAACTTTTCCTTAATAATTTCCTTAAGCACAGTTGCAATAGGTCTGCCGTCAGCATATTCAACAATCTTGGCATAATCATCAAGACTGACCTCCAGCGCAATGCGCTTAAGTTTATCACGTTTATATTTGTTAGCAGCCTTCATAGCAGCTTGAGTATACATGTAATCACCTCCACCCGGATTGTAGCACATATCTGTGGAAACATATAATACTATTCACAAAAAGAACAACACAAAAACCAAAAGGGCCTATCCCTTAGAAAAAAGTGATTGACCCTTTTGGTTATTACTTTTTATAGTATACTGAGTACCACTCAGCGAATTTTCTAAGGCCCTCTCGTATACCGATTTTAGGTCTGAAACCGTAGTCTGTTTCCAATGCTTTAGAGTCTGCATAGGTTACCGGAACATCACCGGGCTGCATGCCGACAAGTTCTCTGTGTCCTTCAAAATCGTAGCTTTCCGGAAGTACTCCGGCTCTCACCAGCTCCTCCTGCAGCGTACTTATGTAATCCAGCAGGTTTTCAGGCTGACCGCCACCGATGTTATATACAGCATATGGCGGGAGTGGCAGACCGTCCTCACCGTTTTTCTTCTCAGGCGCACCCTGCATCACGCGGAACACACCCTCCACGATGTCATCGATGTAGGTGAAGTCACGCTTACAATTACCATAGTTGAATATCTTGATCGTGCCATCCTTGGCGAGCGTATTTGTCGCACTGAAATAAAACATATCCGGGCGTCCTGCGGGACCATATACAGTGAAGAAGCGCAGACCTGTGGACGGAATGTTGTAGAGCTTGGAATAGGCATGAGCCAGCAACTCGTTAGACTTCTTGGTTGCAGCGTACAGGCTGACCGGATTATCAACCTTATCCTCTGTACTGAAAGGCACTTTCTTATTGCCGCCATAGACGGAAGAGGAAGAAGCGTACACCAGATGCTCGACGCCCTTTGATCCGCTGTCATAAGAATGACGGCAAGCCTCAAGAAGGTTGTAAAAGCCGATGATATTTGATTCTATGTACACATCCGGGTGGTCGATAGAGTACCGCACACCCGCCTGCGCCGCAAGGTTTACTACGATGTCAAAGTGATAGGTGGAGAATAACTGATCAACAAGCTCTTTATCTCCAATTGACCCTTTAACAAATATATGCTTGACAGGGGAGAGCTTTGCTGCCTCCTCTATGAGGGAAAGCCTATACTTCTTCAGTGACGGATCATAGTAGTCGTTCATGTTGTCCAAACTGACAACCGTGCCGCCGTTCATTTCCTTCAATAAGCGAATCACAAGGTTTGCCCCGATGAAACCGGGGGACCCTGTGACGAGAATTTTTTTGTTGTTTAAATCAATCTTTTGCATATTGCTTATCCTGAGTTATTCGATGTTGGTTAGGCTGTTATTAATCTCTTCTGAACAAATCTCTGGTGTAAACCTTTTCCTCAACATCATCAAGCACTGCATTATAACGGTTTGCGATGATGCAGCCGCACATCGACTTGAATTTCTTAATGTCATTAACCACAACAGATCCGAAGAAGGTGGTTCCGTCCTCAAGCGTCGGCTCATAAATAACCACAGTTGCTCCCTTGGCCTTGATACGCTTCATTACACCCTGAATAGAGGACTGACGGAAGTTGTCACTGTTGCTCTTCATTGTGAGGCGGTAAACACCGACAACTGTCTCTTTTTGCTTTTCCTCCTGAGTTGCAGAGAAATCAGCAGATGGCATATAGGTTCCGGCAATCTCCATCACACGATCGGCTATGAAGTCCTTGCGGGTACGATTTGACTCCACAATCGCTTCAATCAGATTTTCCGGAACATCCTTGTAATTTGCCAATAGCTGCTTGGTATCCTTCGGGAGACAGTAGCCGCCATAGCCAAAGGACGGGTTGTTGTAGTAGTCACCTACACGAGGATCTAAGCATACACCCTTGATGATGGACGCTGTATTTAGTCCCTTTACTTCTGCGTAGGTGTCAAGCTCATTAAAGTAGGATACACGGAGCGCGAGATAGGTATTCACAAACAGCTTGGTCGCCTCAGCCTCAGTTGTGCCTGTAAATAGAACCGGAATCGATGTCTTAATCGCACCCTGCTGAAGCAATGCAGCGAACTGCTCAGCTGCAGGCCTGTTCTTTTCATCACTTCCTACGACAATGCGGCTTGGATACAGGTTATCGTATAGCGCCTTGGACTCGCGAAGGAACTCTGGGCTGAAGATGATATTGTCCATGCCGAGCTTTTCTTGTGTCTGAGCGATGTAGCCAACAGGAATGGTAGACTTGATCACGATGGTTGGCTTAGTTTCGCGCTCGGTTGTCGATTCCTTAATTAACTTCAGCACAGCCTCCACGGCACTGCAATCGAAAAAGTTTGTTTTTGAATCATAGTTGGTGGGAACAGCGACAATGACAAAATCTGCATTAGCATAAGCAGATGCAGCATCTGTGGTGGTAGTGAAGGAGAGGTTACGCTCCTTATGCTCTGAAAGATAACGCTCGATATATTCATCCTGAATAGGACTGATCCAGCTGTTCAGCTTTTCAACCCTCTCCGGCACAATGTCTACGGCGGTTACATCATTATGCTGAGAAAGTAATATGGCAAGCGACAAACCAACATAACCGGTTCCAGCCACGGCGATTTTTTTGCGCTCTAATGGTGTATTGGATGCATCCTCCTCTACAATAACATCGGAGATGTTAAAGCCCAGGGCAGTGGACAGTGATAACAACTGATCGACAGATGGAGTATAGTCAGCAGCTTCGAGACGTGAGAGAATCGAACGATTGATCTCGGTTGCCTTAGATAACTCGGCTTGTGTAAGATTTAATGCTTTTCTTCTGCCAACCACGGTTTCGGCGAGAAGATGAGTAGATAAGTGTTTCATATATTGCCTCCAAAATATTAATGATAGTGCCAAAATAAAATTATTATACAATGTGCTTGTTTGCAAATCAAGAAAATGTTGCTGATAGAGGAATGATTGGCATTTATATAGTTAAAGACGATACAATTATGTCACTGACGACAACAAGAAAAGAGACAGGTGATTCCTTACTGGCTGTAATGGGCATTAACCATAAATATATTGTAGTAGAACAAATAATTTAACCGAGCCAAAGTTTATGATGAACAGCCAATTATTATGATGGGCATTGAAATAATTAGAATCATCATGCTGAGGAATTATTTCATATACTATATAAAAGCAGGAGTAACTGATAAAATATTACTGGAAATGTCTATCAAAGGGGCCGGTAAAAAAAGTTGAAAATAATTTTAAAATAGTTGTTGACAGAAATTGGCTTATAGTATATACTATCGAAGTGTTCAAGAGAACAGAGCTCGATTCGAGGTGTGGCTCAGTTTGGTAGAGCGCTGCGTTCGGGACGCAGAGGCCGCAAGTTCGAATCTTGTCACCTCGATACGGCCTTGTAGTCAAGCGGTCAAGACGTCGCCCTCTCACGGCGAAGGCCCGGGTTCGATTCCCGGCAAGGTCACTAAAAAGCTTCCGATTATATCGGAAGCTTTTTTGCGTACATGGACATAATTTTTCTATATAGAGGCCGTCAATATCTTAGCCACATCCTCACAATATAGTCACAAAGTTAACAAATTGTAGATGGCATCCTTCGATATTTGTAAAAAAATAGCAAACGCGAGTTAAAGATTTATCCGGCGGCTTTGTGTATAATGAGCACAAGTCAGTCAGATAGTTTTAGGTTTAGATTGACACGAGGAAGATAGTATATATACGTGCTTTGAGCTTTGTTGGATTTTGCTTTGCATGGAATATAAGCTTTTGGCAATATGTGTGTGCTATACGAAGGAAGTAATCAATGTGATTCAAGAAAGGATATAATATGACCAAGAGATTCTTAAAGGTATTGGGTATATCCGCAGCACTTGCAGCTACATTTTCAATGAGCGCTTTTGCTGAGGAGATAACTAGTGTAAGCTTTGCAGCAGGCTGCGATACAGATGCCTCACTTTCAGCAGGTAATACTGATCCTGTATTTGTTGTAAATGATACTAATGCAGAGTATGAGCTTAGCTCCTACAGTGCTACCTCTGACACAACCTCATACAAGACAGCCAAGGTTTATGAGCTGACCTTCGAGGCTAACAGCGGCTACACCTTCCCTTCATCAGCAAACTCTATCACAGTTACAGGCAAGGGCATAACAGAGATCACCAAGAAGACTGTTGATTCTGAGTCAACTCTCGTAGTAAGAGTTAAGGCTTATCCTTATCATATGTGGGAGACACCTGATGATATCAAGACAACAGAGAACTCCTCAGGCAAAGTAACTAAGTATTCATGGTCAAAGAACAGTGCACCGACATCTGAGTATATATTTGCATATGTCAATACCAGCGGTGAGACCAAGTATGTGCATGGTACAACCTCAAGCTCAAGCTATTCGGTTCCTTCAGCTGCAAGATCAACTGTTACAAGCAGCCAGAAGGAGGATGGTAAGGAAGATGCTTATATAGTAGGCTTTGCTGTCAGAGTTAAGGGCAATGCGGGCAACAACCCATATACCGCACCGAGTGAGTGGGCAGGAGATACCGGTCTTGTGGACGAGTATTCTGATTCGGAGATCGTGACCTATGAGAACTGGGGAGACCTCTTCGAGGGTGTTTCTACTACCAGCGGCTCAGGCTCATCATCTAAGTCTGGTTCAGGCAGCGCTACTCAGGGCCCCGGACAGACACTTAACGGCTGGGTAGGCTCAGATGAGAAGTGGTATTATTATCAGAATGGTACAGCTGTTAAGGGCTGGTACAATGATAACGGAACCTGGTATTACCTCAATCCTGTTACAGGTCTTATGCAGACAGGCTGGGTTATAGACAACAGCAAGAGATATTACCTCAATCCTAACCATGGCGGACCGCTTGGAGCTATGATGACAGGTACTCAGGTTATCGACGGCCAGACCTACAACCTTGCAGCAAGCGGCGAAGTTATGTAAGCCTAGGCTTAGATATAGGCAGCTATTTAGCAACGGCATTTAGAGGCCTTACGTACGAAAGGTAAGAAAGGTTCTGAATAGTTACTGATTATAATAGGATGTAAATTTATATATGCAAAAGAGTCGCAGGGCTAAAGCAGTCACATGCGGCTCTTTTGTTGTTATAACACTTGAAATATGATTGTGAGAGCGTGTTAGCACGTAGCAAATCGTATTTTCTGTTTGGAATGCATCTAAAACATTGGCATGATTAGCTGCTATTAGAGCTGAACCAAAACAAAACGGAATACATGTCATAATTCCGTAAGAATTTAGGAACCATGTTCTTAACATTAGTATGTTATAGTTAGCACATGTTTACTAAAGGATTAAAAATAATTATATTGTCTGCAGCGATGACAGCAGCAGTTGCATTTACATCATTTGCAGGAACCAAGAGTGCCGCTAATTTCCCGTATGATATTGAGTTTGATGTGGATGCGGTGGATAGAGTTTGCTACGCAGGTCATCCCGGTAAGACAGTTATGTATAAGGATGGAATAGCAGTTACACCTGAGACCTCCTTTAGAGTAATACCTAACGATAACAATGACAGTGCGGCTGCACCTCTGCAGAACGATGTGGCTGTAACAGTTTCACTTGTATATGAGAACAGTAATAACTCGGGTTCCTACAAGGAGGTTGTTAAGCAGTACAATGCCGGTGATATCAAGTGCGATGACAACTATCGCATACTCTCAGACAACAATATAACTAGTCTGGAGGACAGGGATAAGCTCTACAGCGACATGCTCACAGGTCTTGAGATGACAGTGACTTCTAAGAGTAAGGACTCAAAAAAGACGGTATATCTTTATGTGTGTGATGATGTTGATTCGTTAGAGGATATGTCAAAGTAAATTTGATTTTTATTTGTACAGTTGTTTAGCAATGATCGATAATCACAAAAGTGAGAGGATAAAGCTATAGTTTCAATTTATAAAGCTTTGGGTGATTGGTTGTTGCTTTGTTAGAATGCAACGGTAATTAAGAAAGGTAATATATGGCGCCCGCACGGGCGCCTTTTTTAATCTCATTTGTTGAAAAAAAACATTTTCTCTGCAATAATAATCGAATTGAGGATGAAGAGTTTAGCAATTATCTGTATATGATGGAGCTGTTGGATTTCTCGCTTAGTTAACTTATGGCTAAACCTGTACGGCAAAAGATTATATACAGCACTTTTATGAAGAGACAAATAATGCTATGATTACAAACGATTGGAAGGATGTCCTTAGGGAGGAGTTTTGCAAGCCCTATTACAAGAGTCTGTATGACAGGCTTAAGGACGAATACGAGCATAACAAGATATTTCCCAAGGCTTCGGACATGTTTAATGCTTTCAACCTGACTCCGTATGAGGAGGTTAAGGTTGTTATACTGGGGCAGGACCCCTATCACAATGATGGGCAGGCGCACGGACTTAGCTTCTCGGTTATGCCGGGAACGGACATACCGCCGTCGCTTGGCAATATCTACAAGGAGCTTCATTCGGAGCTTGGATGCCGCATACCTAATAACGGATATCTTGAATATTGGGCAAAGCAGGGCGTGCTGCTTCTGAATACTGTGCTCACGGTGAGGGCTCATCAGGCGTTTTCGCACAGGGGCATAGGCTGGGAGCATTTTACGGATGCTGTTATAGAGGTGCTTAATAAGGCTGACCGTCCTATGGTATTTATGCTGTGGGGCAGACCTGCAGGTGAGAAGGCCAAGATGCTTACTAACGAGCGGCATCTGGTGCTTACCGCAGCGCATCCAAGTCCGCTGTCTGCATCGAGAGGCTTTTTTGGCTGCGGTCATTTTATCAAATGCAACGAGTATCTTAAGGAAAATGGGCTTACGCCTATAGATTGGCAGATACCGGATATCTGAGCTTGTATTGATACGCGACAAATTGAGAAATTAACCATGCCAGCGCATTTGCAGGCACCACATATTATAAAACATACGGATTGCTGCGCACTTAAAGCACTCTTGCAATCCTGTTATGCAACGAGCAATCCAGGCTGCCGCCCATATTGCCGTACATAACAACACTTTTAGAGTATATAGTAAGGGGAATTTATGGATTTTTTGGAGATACTTAAGGTAGTACTATTTGGTATTGTTGAGGGCTTTACAGAGTGGCTGCCCATATCATCGACAGGCCATCTTATATTGGTTCAGGAACTTGTTAAGCTTAATCAGCCGGATGATTTCTGGAATGTATTTAAAGTAGTGATACAGATAGGAGCGATACTTGCTGTAGTCATCCTCTATTGGGATAAGCTGTGGCCCTTCTCACATGCTAATAACAACACGACAAGACGCAACATCATATCTTTGTGGGTTAAGATAATTGTTGCCTGCATACCGGCAGCTGTCATCGGACTTCCGCTTGATGATATACTTGATGAATATCTCAGCACACCGACTATAATCGCTGCAATGCTGATTATCTATGGTATTATCTTTATCGTGCTTGAGGCACATAACAAACGTAAGCATTTTCCTATCAATAATACCAACAAGCTTAGCTTTAAGACGGCAGTGCTGATTGGTTTATTCCAGTGCCTGTCGCTGATACCGGGAACATCTCGTTCCGGTGCGACCATACTTGGCGCCATGATACTTGGATGCTCAAGAGCGGTTGCTGCTGAGTTCTCATTTTACTTAGGTATACCGGTCATGTTTGGTGCAGGCTTTCTTAAGATAGTTAAGCATGGCTTTGGTTTTACAGGAGAGCAGATTTTTATCCTGCTTTTTGCTATGCTGGTTGCCTTCCTTGTAGCTATGTATACCATCAAGTTCCTTATGAAGTATATCAGGAGACATGATTTTGCAGTGTTTGGTTACTATCGTATAGTGCTTGGTATAATCGTGCTGCTGTATTTTAACATACTCTAAAAGTGTTGACGGATGCAAAAGCAGACTATGTGCTCGCACATAAGGATGCTTTTGCATTTGGCAACCTGCCCTGTACGGCAAGAAGGGCGGTAGCCCGGATTGCT
>CAVBGP010000079.1:0-9107 GCA_963595005.1 Acutalibacteraceae bacterium
TATTAATAGCAGCAGTGCCCATGTGCATCGTTGGTAGTCTATCTATTTTGCGTTCTTCATAAGATCTTGAATCAATCCGCTCTTCAAATCCATTTTTCTGAAGTGCATCATTTACTATAACTTCCCAAGCTTTTCGCCACTCCGGAATACGTTCTTCTGAATTCCAGAATTCTACTGTCGGATTCTTTCTGCCATATGGTGTAGTCTTAGGCTGCTTGCTTAAGCGCTTCAAGCCGCGCGCTGCGCCTTCATCAGCTGTTAGCCAAGCTTTTTTCTTATTCTCAGTTTGATACTGATATAGCTTCTTCCATCCGAAAGCTTTAGCTGATGCATATTCATATGCTGTCATAGACTTTTCTTCATTTTCACGGCAGCACACATATTCTGCTTGCGACTTTGCCTCCCAGTTACCATTAGCCCCTATAGGACGCATCGTACATAACAAATGAGCATGTGGATTGAGGAACTGCATCTTTGTAATATCACGAGTAACATTGCCATTCGTGTCTATTGGCTGATGCCTATCATTTGTCTTTGGCGGATCATGCAAGGCTATATCTACGCACATTCCTTGATTTACAAGTTGTCCTGCAAATGTCTCGATAAGTTTAATCTGCTGCGCACGAGACAATTCTCTAGGAAGAGCTATTTCAAATTCGCGTGCTAACTGTGCTGTCTTAGACTTCTCTGCTTCCTCTACAGCATTCCATAGTATCTTACGATCTTTAAAGCTTGACGGTGCATTCTCCGGCAATAAGATTTCCTTGAATTCAACCCAGCTCTTTTTTGTAAAGTCATGTGTAACTCCATCCCATTCATTAGTAATATTTTCGCCTGAGCGGTATGCGGCAGCAGCAATGGCGCTTCTTCCTGTACTGCGTCCTACTATCTTTACTGATAAATGATAAATAGCCGTATCGTTCCCTCCTCTCAAAAAAATTACAAAGATGTTTTTTCACCTGTGATGCTTGCTTAATCTGGAATATTTGCATGTCCCTTCTATTAAGAAGGGCGCGACTTATACATTACCCTGTCGGGTAATGAGCGCGCTCTCCGAGGGCTCTACCGAGGGTTGCTGCCGCAGGCGTCTCCCGACTGGTTATGAGAAGCTTCTGCTATACCAGAACCAACAATATTCTGTCGGTTCAATGCGCAGTACATCAGCGTCTCAAAATGTTCGTTGCTGATGGCGGAGGCCTGCATTTCATCCAGTCCCATGGCGCGCTCTGCAATAGCACCTCTTACAATAAGTCGGTGCGTGCGACGCTTACGAGCAACAATCTTTTCACGCTGTTCCTTTAGCTGTCTGCGATGCAGCTCCTGTTTGGCTTTGATTTCCTCTAGCTGCTTTACAGCATCTGAAATATCATTGTTATTCAATGTCATTGTTTATTTTCACCTATGATGCAAACAGGTAATGCCGAGCTGACATTACCTGCACATTTTATTTGCTATCTTTTAATTCTGTGGCTTATCACCTGTTCATTAGAAAGCTTTGATTTTGCTTTAGACTTCACTGATGTGCACGATGCAAATGTCTCTGTCCTTATATGTTCCTGCATCTGATTATTACAAGCCTTACTATATGAGGCATTTTTCTCACCAATCGCTTTATTCTTGCTCACGCTATCAGCAATTAGCCCATGCTCAAGGAATGAATAGCATTCTCCAGTACCGCCAGCTACAATAATATGATCCAACAGACGAATATCCATTAGCTTTGCGGCTTCTTCAACATTTCTCGTCATTGACAGATCCTCGCGTGATGGTTCCAATGAGCCTGAAGGATGGTTATGCAAAAGAATAAAAGCTGCGGAGTTTGATAATATGGCAGTCTTGAAAATGTTACTCATCGGTGCAAAAGCACTGCTTAGTCCGCCAATTGACACTACATGATAGTTGATAGGCTTGTTCTGAGCATTGAGATTAACCACGCATACCTGTTCTCTGTCACATTTTGATAGCACATTAGCCATTATCTTACATGCCTTAGTCGGAGTATCTACTGGATCCTTGCTGTATAACACTGCTCTTTCTGCAAGCTGAACGCATACCTCTGGAAATTCATACTTACTTATCTTATCGTCAGACATCTGTATCACCACCATCTATCACTTCCACACTCAGCATTTCTCCAGGCTTCAGCTCCAATATTTTCTCCATAAGATCAGCCTCTGAAAGCAGCACTGTGTTTCTATATCTGCATGCCTGCATATATGTGCGATACAAATTGCTTAAGTCATCAATAGTCATTTCAAGGCCTCATTTCTACCTGCACACAACATGTGGCTCTCTTGCTTCTTGCTGTGAAAGCTTGACACTCTGGTCCATTTTCTGAGATTTAGTCAGTGAATCCGCAAGCTTAAGACATTTGCCATCGTAATAATAGACGTCATCACTAAGCCAATCACATTTCATAACCTCTGTTGCATTGACAGAGGTTACAATATGCGTCAATTCCTCTGGGGTGGGTGCCTTATCAGCTTGTATTACCAATACCTCATGACGGCTTGACGGAAGTACGTAATAGTCGCCATCAAGCTTGACAT
Organism: Acutalibacteraceae bacterium; assembly: GCA_963595005.1. Taxonomy (GTDB): domain Bacteria; phylum Bacillota; class Clostridia; order Lachnospirales; family Lachnospiraceae; genus Avilachnospira. The sequence continues at coordinate 2,550 of CAVBGP010000079.1, forward strand.
GTATCTCATCCATAATTGTCTTTGATGTAATTACTGATGCTCCGTCAATTCCTCTTGGCGTAGTAACAATGTACACAGGATATTCTTCAACATTACCGGTAACAGCCGGCAGCAAATCCTGATTGCCTGCAGCAAAGTCTTTAGCAATCATCTCTCTGACTTTTTGTGCCAAATTGCAGCATATATAGCCTTCTTGAAAAGAATTAGACTTAGCATATTCAATTATTTCCTCTGCACCAAGGCGCAGCAGCTGCACAAATTCATTTGTGATAAATATGCTTCTATTATCACCTAAATCACTTTTAGCTATCACAGAGAGATTTGCTAGTGATTCATGTGGGCAACGAGACAGCAATTCCTTGTTATCGTCAGTGTTGACCACGGCTGCATACATATGCTTAAATACATATTCTGGTGTCACCTCAGTTGTTACTCCGTGGTCTGTTACAGTAAGTAAGGACAGTTGCTGACGCAAAGCTTCCTCTTTCTGATTGATATAATTCTTATCATGCATAGTTTATACTCACTTTCTGACCATTCCGAATCCGTTGTACAGATGATTCTCATCTGCAACATCTGGCACCATAAAGATGCCTAAGCGCATCTGCTTAGCCCAATTCTCCAGAGTTACAGTCTTCCCGTCTATTTCCTTAATAGGAATCTCAGTGCGGCGAATCGACTCAAACTGTGGGCGGTTTGCTATCAGCTTATCTACTATGGCATCCTCCTCTTCGCAATTAAACTCATTGACCTTACTACATGAAAAGAAAAGCAAATATGGCGTCTCAGAATACTTGTCGGCAATAATTCCTGCATAATCAGCATCCGGTGTATATGTCTCCTCAGCAACTACGACATCATCAGAATTCACAACAACAGTTCCCGTCTTAAGTTCAATTCTCATCTTCATTTCCCATATCCTCCTATCTGAGTTGATTTAATATTTTTTATTGCATCATTACATGTAATGCAGTCAGCTGATAATTTTGACATAATAGGGTCAGTGTAATAAGGACACTTGTCGCTGATATAAAACCCATATGGACTCACCAGCATGACCTGATTTTTCTGCTTGAGCTGCATGATATCTGTAGAATCAACAAGATTTTTGTCCTCGTAGCTTATACTCATGCTGTTTTTTGAAGTTTGACTACTCCAGGTATTCTTACGATGTAAATATTTGCCAGCCCACTCTATAATCATTTTTTGAGTCCTGCTTGAATTGGCATCAAGAACCATGATATAAGGACAATTAGATATCAGATCCATAGCCTGATTATCGCTGTAAGCACTCATCAATGCTTCTACTGATTGAGTAATCAAATAAAGCGTGACGCGGCGACTGCGAAGTGTCTTCATACCGTCAAGCAGTTTCTCTATACGTCCGGCTGAGAGCAGTCTTGGAAGCTCATCGAGAATAAACAAGATTTGTCCTGATTTTTCTGGTCTCTGTTCCAACTCATGAAAGGTCTCATTCAGCATCAGTTGCAATAGATTGTAGTAAGCAGTAAGCTGATGTTCTTGGATCGATAGGTAAATGCTGTAACCCTCATTTAGCATAGCTGGAGTTGCTTTTACTGGATTATCACGCAGTGCGTAGCGCACATCCAAATCATTTGCAAACAAGGAAAGCGGATTAAGCATCTCCACCACAATGCCTCCAAGCGTATCATCAGCGAGATCACTAAACTGAGTCATATATTTATACTCTGTAGTAGTTGATGCCGCATGCTCCATAATCTCAGCTACAGACTCCTTTACAGGCTTACTTAATATTGCATCTACCAGTCCAATAAAATTCTTAACACCTGACTTATAGTAGTAGATGAGCAATCCTGTAAGTAAGTTACGTGCAGAAGTCTTCCAAAATGGGTCCTTAACATCAGCTGGAAGTGAAATCAGTGATATAGATATCAGCCTCATAGTGTCATAAATCTGCATTTCAGAACTATCAGGAGACAGCTTATACAGAGGATCATAGCCTGCGCTATAGCGATCAGCGGGATTAACCACCAACACCTTTGGATTACTCAATTTTGTAGCCTTATAGCTTAGCTCCCCCTTAATATCAACAGCCATCACAGGCACATCTGGATTTGCAAGCAGTGCTACTATAGCTCCGGCGCTGCTTTTACCACTGCCACTTCCACCTATCACTAAGATATGGCCATCATCAGCTATAGGCTTACGAATGTAATTTTTACCCTGCTTGCCAAAAATTATCCCATTCGGCTTTTTCGAGCAAAGTGCTCTGCTTACAGCTTTGTATTGTGCTCTGTACTTTTCTTCCAGCATAGTATCAGGTGAAGCTCTGCGCTTTGACTCAATCGAAAGCCATAGATATATAATGACAGCTGCGCAAAGTGCGTAAGTATATGTGATTTTTTGCCGTAATAGTTCCGGACACTCAGTCTTGACAAATGCAAGTATTGCGCCCCACATAAGCGGTATCGTCCAGACCATGGAGTCCATTATTTTCCTAAATGGCTTCTTTCGCATCCTATGTCCATCACCTCCTTTTTCTTTTGAAATGTTTATTTCTGATGATTGGATTTTATTCTATACTTTGATGGTGAATATAGTTGCACTATGGTGCAAGGAGTGGTAGTTTTAGAATTGATTATTGGGACAGTCGAGTCTAACAGTGATAAATACCGTCTTTAAATTAATCAGTTAAGACATTTAATAAACAAAGAAGCGGAACTGCTTATTGAAATTTGACAGCAAAACAACCCCTCCTTACTTTTCTAGAACGAAGGGGTTATATTGCTTCAGTTAAAGGCTATAATGACATAAAGTAACCATGCCCTTTAAAACTTTTCCTTAGCTGCTATTATCAACTGCAGCGTGACTTTCTTAAATATCTCTTGATAGTGTCGTCGCTATAGCCATATCTAGTCGCGAGTGTGCTAACTGTATCACCTCTAAGATAGTGGTCTTCAGCTAAGCCTCTGACAAATGTATCTGGGATATCGCTAATATCAGATATAAGCTGTGCCTTGATTCTTTCGAACTCTGTAGAATCCACCTCAAGCTCAACTCTCAGCTTCTCTATATCTGCATCCGAAAAATCGCTGGCATTTCTTTTAGCAGACTCATATCTGGCTCTGCTAATAAGAAGATTACGAGAAACCAATCTGAACTCTAAAATAGTATCATTACTAATCATGCATTTCCCTCCTGTGGATAAAAATTTTCAAGGTTAGTTGGAAGCTTTCTTTTAATGTTAAGCTTCTTTCGAAGTCCTTTTTATTATAGTGACAAACACTTAATCACATCACGCTTGTGCTCTATGCTTGGATGACAATAACGCTGACATGTCGTATCTAAGTCAACATGACCTAATATGCTCATAATATCCGGCAACTGTACATCGCTCTCAAGCATAATCGTGGCTGCTGTATGTCTGAAGATGTGGCATGTGATATTTTCTGGAATCAATAATGCCTCTCTTCCCGCTTCCTCTGCCTTACCCTTTTCAAAAATATTGTACTTCTTAGCAGCACGCTTTAAGTAATCGTTAACATTGCGATTTGTATAGGGGGTTCCATCAGCCTTGATAAACAGAAATCCCTTATATCCGTCTATGCCGACTCGCTTGCGCTTTCTATTACGACCTGCACATCTTCTTAATAATGATAGTAGTCCATCATCAACTGGCAGCACTCTGGTGGATTTCGCAGTCTTTGTAGCGGTGACCATAAAACCACAGCGCTTAGAATTCACGGCATCACCCAAATATCCGTATGAGATAGTATGGTCGATACTGATAGTCTTTTGCTCGTAATCGACATCAACATCCCTTAGTCCAGCCGCCTCACCGTATCTGCAGCCTGTAACAGCCATCACTATAACGATAATAGCCTGATCACACATATCATCATCAACAATAGAATCGATGAAGCTACTACAAAGTTCTTTAGATAAAACCTCAGGCTTATCCGATACCTCTCGGCTTCTAGCAGTAGCCAAACATCTCATACACCCATTCGACGGATTGTCTGATATCCATCTGGACTTACGTGCAAAATCTAAAATCTTGTGAAGTACGCTATGAATCGACTCCACAGTACTCACTCTCAAAGTCAAATCACTATGTAATGACAAATAAAATCTCTCTATCGTAATCGGGGTGAGCGACTTGATGTCCCTCTTTCCCAAAATACCAGCAATATATCTGTCATAAGTCTGACTGTATCCAATCAAAGTCTTAGCAGAAACCTGCAGCTGTGCCACTTTAAAACATGCTTCCATGGCCTGGTCGAGCGTATGTCTTCCACAGTCTTCACTCCTATCAATAACCTTTTTCTTTGCACGAAGCTTTGGTAAAGTCTTTGCATAAATAGAGTGACGTACACCAAAAAAGTCAACAAACTTAAACTCATATCCACCTCCTTTACGCTCATACTCGCCAGTTAATAATTTTCTACCAGTAGAATCATGTCTGACTCCTTTTGCCATTGTCTTCCTTTCTACTACAATCACTAAAAAATTCCATCCAAAAAATGAATATACTGATCAACTGTCACACGATAAGTCTCAAGGTCACTACTATCCATATACAAGTGACCAAAAAGCTCTTTCATGTGCTTCCAATCACACCATGGGACCATATAATAGTCTGTAAATCTCATGCATACCAACACTGCAGTGACTGCCCCCATATCAGCATAAGCATCTAAGTAATCAGCTTGTCCTGTGGTCACCACGGAGCTCTTTACTCTATCCTGAGCTGTGAACTTGGCATCAAACAGTATCGCTCTACCTCCTCTAAGGACACCCTCAAAGTCAGGCTTTATATCCATCCGCTGTACGGATGCTGTGCAACACCTGACTTAAGCCAGTTGATAAGTGTAATAAAGTCAAATACAGGAAGCTGAGTAACTCTCTGTATCTCTGATGCATAAGGCGGCATATCACTGCACTCAAGAAGAATAGCTCCAATGTCATCATGCTCATCGACAAGCTCCTGCGCAAGAGCAAGTATCTCCTGTCTTGCTATCGTGTTGTCAAAATAGCCGCGCATATTTACTACAGTAGCAAATTCCTCCGTTTGCAAGGCATCCTTTACAACCAGATTGGATGTATCTGTAACCCCGCAGCTTCTTAAAAGACCATCAGTCAGTGAAGACTTGTTAGCTGTAAGTATGCCTATCTTCTGTCCCGGCTTGATAAGTCCCTGTATAAATGGTATCTGAACCAGACTTGATAGTCCTACCGGCACATCTACTGCTGCTCTTACCTGCTGCTGATAGTTGCCAAAGAAGCCGCAGGCTCCGCTTATGGCACGGCAGCCGTCATCCTCAACCAAAGATTTAACTGTCTTAATCAGATCATCTACAATGGTAGGATCATTGTTAAAGAGTCTGTCATTGGTCAGATTCGGTACGGGCTTCATGCGAACCGGAAAATTGTAGGTATAAGCATTAACTACATTACCCGGTATGAGCGGATAATTAATATTTTCAATATATACAATGCCAATAGGATAGCCTGAAACCTGCTGATGCTGTATACCCTTGTAAAATCCGCCGTCCGTCTCCGGAGTAAGATATCCGAATCTGCGGCCTTCTAAGTATTTGCCCATTGTATATCCTTTCTCTTCGAATGATGCGGCACATCAAACAGTCTTATATCCAATCTTTCCGAGCTCTTCCTTCATTCTCTTACGAATGCTTTCTGTCGGCTGCGGAAGCGGCTTTCTTACTATACCACCCGGAAGTCCTATAGCATCAAGGCCTGCCTTAACCGGTCCCGGATACGGCTCCTCCTCCATCATTGCAAAGATAGGATAGAGCTTCTTGTTGAGCTCTCTTGCAGCCGCGATGTCATTCTTCTTAAACACAAAATCGTACATCTCGCGCATTTCCTTAGGAATCAGGTTGAAGCAGATTGAGAATGCAGCCTCAATACCGATTGCATATGAAGGAATAAGAAGCGGCTCGTTAGCCTCCATAATGGTGAAATCAGGTATACCGAGTGTTGCCATATAGGTGTTGCTGGTATGGGTTTCATCAACGGTCTCCTTAACAGCTGCAATGCCGTCAAGTGCTGCAATACGTGCAAGGAGCTGTGGGCTCATAGTTACTGCAGTTGAATCCGGTGTGTAGTAAACAATAATACCAACCTTAGTATCCTCAGCAACCTCCTTATAGAACTCGTAGATGCCCTCTTCGGTTGTCTGATGATAATACGGAGGAAGAACCAGACCATACTTAGCACCGCATGCTGCAGCGAAGTCATTCATCTCTTTGGTAGCCTTAGCTGTCGGCATTCCTGTGCCTGCTACTACAGGAACTCTGCCTGCAACAATCTCGCAGCCCTTCTTGATGAGCTCCTTACGCTCATCTACGCTCATCACGTGATACTCACCTGTGGTTCCGCCTACAAGCACTCCGTCCATGCCGTTATCGATTACATAATCAATTATGGTCTTGTATGCATCATAATCAATGCTCTCGTCTGCCTTAAATGGTGTTACAAGCGGTACATATAAACCCTTGATGTGATCCTTCTTGTAGCTCATGTCTAAATCCTCCTCTGTATAAGCTGTACTTA
>CAVBGP010000080.1:0-9084 GCA_963595005.1 Acutalibacteraceae bacterium
GTCTGGTACTCATACTGTTAGGAGTAGCAGTCGGAATTGTATTCGGTGCCATACCGGGCATGTCGGCAACCATGGCCATAGCCCTGTTCCTGCCGATTACCTATAAGATGGAGTCAATACCGAGCATCAGCCTGTTGATAGGCTTATACATAGGCGGCATCAGCGGAGGACTCATATCAGCAATATTGCTTAAGATACCGGGTACCCCATCGTCAATAGCGACGACCTTTGACGGATCACCGATGGCGGCAAAGGGTGAAGCGGGCAAGGCTCTTGGTGTAGGAATAGTATTTTCCTTTGTAGGAGGCATGCTGAGTCTGTTAGCACTGGTATTTATCGCACCGGCACTTGCCTCTGTGGCACTTAAGTTCTCAACCTTTGAGTATTTCTCGATATCTATATTCTCTCTTACCCTGATAGGCAGCCTGTCAGGTGACAATATCTGGAAGGGACTCATAAGCGGATTCTTAGGTGTATTTCTCTCCTGTGTCGGCATGGCACCGCTGGACGGACTTCCGAGATTTACTTTTGGAACAACGGAGCTCTCGGCAGGCTTCGATATACTGCCGGTGCTTGTAGGACTGTTCGCCGTGGCAGAGCTATTTATCATGGCAGAGGAGAAGTTCAAGCAGACGGCATTCAAGCCGCTCGATTATCATCTCAAGGGCTTTGGTTTCACATTTACAGAATTCAAGAGTCAGAAGTGGAATGCGCTAAGAAGCGGAGTGCTTGGCACAGCCATAGGCATACTTCCCGGTATAGGCGGTTCTGTGGCTTGCATACTATCATATATAGCAGCTAAGAAGAGCTCTAAGTACCCGGAGAAATTCGGAACAGGCATCATAGACGGAATTGTAGCATCGGAGACATCAAATAATGCTGTTACCGGAGGTGCGCTTATTCCGCTGCTTACACTCGGTATACCGGGAGATGCAACAACGGCTATGCTTCTTGGTGCACTTACGCTTCACGGTATTCAGCCGGGACCGTTGCTGTTCAAGACGAGCGGCGAGTTCGTGTACGGTATATTTGCAGCACTGCTGATTGCCAATATAATGATGATTATAGTTGAGTTTGCAGGACTCAGGATCTTTGTGAAGCTGCTTAATATTCCGAAGATGATACTTATGCCTATCATCATTGTGCTCTGCGTTGTCGGTGCCTTTGGACTCAACAACAGAGTATTTGATATCGTTGCAATTATGATATTCGGTATTATAGGATATATACTCCAGAAATATAAGGTTCCGTCGGCTCCGTTCATACTCGGATTTATCCTCGGACCTATTATTGAGACCAACTTCAGACGCAGTCTGCAGTTCTCCAATATGTCAGCAGCTCCGTTCTTTACCAATCCTGTGTCAGGTGTATTTCTTGTATTCACCTTTATATCTATAGCATGGACGGTATACCAGACGGCTAAGAAAGGTATGCAGCCTAAGAAGGCTGAGTAAAGAACGTGTAGTGATTGTGTGACTTGGCGCCAAGTTGTGGAAATGATATAGCTCTTGTGATAATATTGTCAAAGTTAAGTCGTTTGTTACACACAACTCGCCTTGTGCGAATATACACAGCCTCAGCAGGCTGTAAGCAGTTTTATTTATTCAGGGGGTATATATGGCACATTTTAGAAGTGCGGATCTTATGCAGCTCTCATACAAGGGCTATTTTAAGGCTATGGGCTACTCAGATGATGAGCTCTCAGACAAGAAGCCAAGAATTGGTATAGCTAATTCATGGAATCAGCTCGTTCCTGGTCATTATAACCTTAATCAGGTTGCTGAGTATGTCAAGAGAGGTATCTATGAGGCAGGCGGAACAGCTTGTGAGTTCGGTGTTATGGCCTGTTGTGACGGTATTGCTCAGGGACATGTGGGCATGAGCTACATTCTTCCTTCACGTGAGATTATCTGTGATTCTGTAGAGCTCATGGTTCAGGCTCATCAGCTTGATGCAGTTGTATTGCTCGCTTCCTGCGACAAGATCGTACCGGGTATGATCATGGCAGCTGCAAGACTTAATATTCCGGCTATACTTATTAACGGCGGTCCGATGCTCTCAGGTATCGAGTTTGACGGACGTAAGTCAGACGGTACTGCACCGGATGAGGCTATGGGTATGCTTTCAGCAGGCAAGATCACTCAGGATGAGCTTGATACACTTGTTGATGCTTGCTGCCCTGGATGCGGATCATGCTCTTTCTTTGGTACAGCAAACACCATGGGCTGCGCTATAGAGGCTCTTGGTATGTCACTTTCAGGAAGCGCAGTAGTTCCTGCTGTTTACGCTGACAGACTCAGATATGCATTCAAGACCGGTCAGAAGATAGTAGAGCTTACTAATAAGGATATCAGACCTCGTGACATCATCACTAAGGCTTCAATTAGAAACTCTATCATCGCTACTATGTCAGTTTGCGGTTCAACCAATGCTTGTCTCCACCTTCCGGCTATTGCTATTGAGGCTGGTATCACAGATTGGGATGTTATCGATGAGTTCGATAAGCTTAACAAGAAGACTCCGCAGCTTGCTCGTATCTATCCGGCTTCATCATGGTCACTTGAGGACTTCTATAAGGCCGGCGGAATGCAGAGAGTTATGAAGAATCTTGGAGACCTCCTTGATACTTCAGTTATGACTGTTGACGCATGCACCTTGGGCGAGGCTCTTTCAAAGGCTAAGTTTATCTATCCTGAGAATCCTGAGCTTATTAAGACCAGAGAGAATCCGTTTGCTCCTACAGGCGGAATCGCAGTACTTCGCGGAAATATTTGCCCTGATACAGGTATCACTAAGCCGGGTGCTTATGATCCTTGCATGTATGACTTCACAGGTAAGGCTATATGCTTCGACTGTGAGGAGGATGCAGAGGAGGCTATCCTTGAGGGTAAGGTTAAGCCGGGTCATGTTGTTGTCGTAAGATATGAGGGACCTAAGGGCGGACCTGGTATGAGAGAGATGTACAAGGCCATGAAGTATCTCTATGGTCAGGGACTTAATAAGTGCACTGCTCTTATAACTGACGGACGTTTCTCAGGAACCAACAACGGATGCTTCGTTGGCCATATTTCACCTGAGGCTGCTGACGGCGGTCCGATAGCTCTTATTAAGGACGGAGATACCATCCATCTTGATGTTATGAATGGCGTTCTTGAGCTTACAGATGTAAGTGATGCAGAGCTTGCTGAGAGAAGAAAGTCATGGAAGAGACCTCATAAGGATATTCCGAACGGATACCTTAGACTTTATTCCAAGGTTGCATCTTCTGCAGCTAAGGGAGCAGTTATTGATCCTGAGCAGATATATTCTAAGGCTGAGCAGGCATAAGTCTGACAATATTATAATTGGCTTTATTGAGGGTTGCCGCATCACGCGGCAGCCCTTTTATATCTTGAAAATCTGTCGCAACTATGCTAGAATTCGATTTTGATTATAATTATGATAGAGTCATTATGTGAAGGTGTGCCATTAGTCAGGAATTGTTTCGCTTAAAGCCGGCATCTTCCGGACTGCGTTATAATTCAAAGAACATTAATATAGTACAGAGTAGGAGACAGTACAGCAATGAGCGTAAAAGTTGAAAATCTTGAGAAGAACATGGCTAAGCTTACCGTAGAGGTATCTGCAGCAGAGCTTGATAATGCAATTGAGATTGCATACAAGAAGAACAAGTCCAGATTCAATATCCCTGGCTTCCGTAAGGGCAAGGTTCCGCAGGCTATGATAGAGAAGATGTACGGACCGCAGGTATTTTACGAGGATGCACTTGATACCATCCTTAACTACAGCTATCCGGATGCAGCCAAGGAGTCAGGTCTTGAGATCGTTAGCCGTCCTGAGATTGACGTTGTTACTCTTGAGAAGGGTAAGGATGTTGTTTACACCGCAACCGTTGCGACAAAGCCTCCGGTAGAGCTTGGTGAGTATAAGGGTGTGACTGTTACAAAGGCTGATACTACTGTTTCAGCTAAGGATGTCAATGCAGAGCTTAGCCGTATTCAGGAGCAGAATGCACGTATGATCACAGTTGATGACGAGTCATACAAGATTAAGAACGGCGATATCGTTAACATTAACTTTGACGGTTCAGTCGACGGTGTTGCGTTTGAAGGCGGCAAGGGCGAGGACTATCCGCTTACAATAGGCTCACACAGCTTCATTGACAACTTCGAGGATCAGCTTGTAGGACACGTTATCGGTGATGACGTTGATGTTAATGTCACCTTCCCTGAGAATTATGGTGCAAAGGATCTTGCAGGCAAGGCAGCACTCTTCAAGGTTAAGGTTAACAGCATTCAGCAGAAGGAACTTCCTGAGCTTGATGATGATTTTGCAGCAGATGTATCTGAGTTTGAGACTCTTAAGGAGTACAAGGCTTCTCTTAAGAACGAGCTTAAGCTTAGAAAGGAGAAGCTTGCTGCTCAGGAAAATGAGAACAACGTAGTAAAGGCAGTTGTTGCTAATGCTAAGGTTGAGCTTCCTGAGGCTATGGTTATGACCAATGTTGAGAATATGATCAATGACTATGACCGCAATATGCGTCAGCAGGGTCTTCAGATTCAGCAGTACCTTCAGTACCTTGGACAGTCTATGGAGCAGTTTGCTGATTCACTTAAGCCGCAGGCAGAGGAAAATATCAAGTCACAGCTTGTATTCGAAGAGATTATTAAGCAGGAGAACATTACAGCAAGCGATGAGGCTGTTGATGCTAAGCTTAAGGAGATGGCTGAGCAGTATAAGATGGAGGCAGACAAGGTTAAGGAGCTTCTCGGAGAGAAGGGCCTTGAGAGCGTTAAGCGTGACATTTGCTTCCACGATGCAATTGATCTGTGCGTAGCTGAGGCTAAGCTTGTAGCTGAGAAGAAGACTAAGAAGGCTGATGCAGAGAGCGCAGAGGAAGAGACAAAGGAAGAGGAATAATTAATGCCGTATTCAATTCCGTATGTCATAGAGCAGAGCTCAAGAGGTGAACGCTCATATGACATATATTCAAGATTGTTAAAGGACAGAATTATATTCTTGGGCGATGAGGTTAATGAGGTGAGTGCGCAGCTTATAGTTGCGCAGCTCCTCTTCTTAGAGTCTGAGGATCCTAACAAGGATGTACATCTGTATATCAACAGTCCCGGCGGAGTTATTACAGCCGGCATGGCTATCTATGATACCATGCGTTACATCAAGTGTGACGTTTCTACCATATGTATAGGTATGGCTGCCAGCATGGGAGCATTTTTGCTTGCAGGCGGAACAAAGGGTAAGCGCTATGCACTTCCTAATGCTGAGGTTATGATACACCAGCCTTCAGGCGGCGCACAGGGACAGGCTACCGAGATACAGATTACGGCTGAGTGGATACTTCGTACTAAGAAGAAGATGAATGAAATCCTTGCAGCCAATACCGGCAACACATATGAGAGACTTGCTGCTGACACTGAGCGTGATAAGTGGATGACTGCACAGGAAGCTCTTGAGTATGGAATCATTGACAGCATAATCGAGAATCACTAAGGAGATTATATGGCGGGAGGAAAAACACCCGATAAGATAAGATGCAGCTTTTGCGGTAAGGCCAGTGCACAGGTAAGGAAGCTGATTGCAGGCGCAAATAACACATATATATGTGATGAGTGTGTGGCTTTATGCAATGAGATTATCCTTGAAGAAGAGCATATGGGCAATATGCACCGCAAGCCTGCTGCAACTGATATTAAGCTGCAGAGACCTAAGGAGATTAAGGAATTCCTGGACGAGTATGTAATCGGTCAGGATGAGGCTAAGAAGGTACTATCTGTCGCAGTATATAATCACTATAAGCGTATTATGAGCAACATTACCGATATTGAGGTTCAGAAGAGTAATATACTCATGATAGGACCTACAGGTTCAGGTAAGACCTATCTTGCTCAGAGCTTGGCTAAGCTGCTTGGTGTTCCTTTTGCTATAGCTGATGCTACCTCACTTACAGAGGCAGGATATGTCGGAGAGGATGTCGAGAACATACTGCTTAAGCTTATACAGGCGGCTGATTATGATATCGAGAAGGCAGAGTATGGCATCATCTATATTGATGAGATAGATAAGATTACCAAGAAGAGTGAAAATGTATCCATAACCAGAGACGTATCAGGCGAGGGAGTACAGCAGGCTCTGCTTAAGATAATCGAGGGCACGATGGCTTCAGTTCCTCCGCAGGGCGGAAGAAAACATCCACATCAGGAGATGATGAACATCGACACTACCAACATCTTGTTTATCTGTGGCGGTGCCTTTGACGGACTTGAGAGAATAATCAGTCAGAGAGTTTCTACAGGCGGTATAGGCTTTGGAGCTCAGCTTGTAGATAAGGCTGAGGAGAACTTTGATGATTTGGTTGCACAGGTTGAGCCTGAGGATCTTACTAAGTTCGGACTTATACCAGAGTTTATAGGTCGTGTGCCGATTACGGTTCCGCTGCGTACACTTGATGAGGATGCTTTGATACGTATACTTAAGGAGCCTCGTAATGCTTTGTCCAAGCAGTATAAGAAGCTTTTTGAGATAGACGGTGTTGAGCTTGCATTTACTGATGATGCGCTTAGAGCAGTTGCAGCAAAGGCAGTAGAGAAGCATACCGGAGCAAGAGGCCTGCGCAGCATACTTGAGGCAGCCATGCTTGACGTAATGTACGATATTCCGTCAGATCCCTCTATTGAAAGCGTTACTATAACCAGGGATTGCATAGAAAATGGTGCAGCACCTAAGATTGTTAGAACAGCTGCAGCAGCAGAAGCTGAGTATGACCTTGACTCAAAGGAGCTTCCGATAGAAACCTTGGATCTTGGTACCGCTGAGATATCTTAAGACATAATTACTTTCGCACATTACTGTACAGATAATTCATTGATTTATGCAATGAAAATGTATTGCGATTGCAGGCGTGGTTATTCAACACAATTAATAGGAGAAGGATATGGATCAGGCAGCAAAAAAGATAGTTAAGGCTGAGCTTGAGACTGTCTGCGGCATATCAAGCAAATTCCCGGAGCATGAGCTTCCTGAATTTGCATTTGCAGGCAAATCAAACGTTGGTAAGTCAAGCTTGATTAATGCTCTTATGCAGAGGCGCTCGCTTGCACGTACCTCAGCACAGCCCGGCAAGACTCAGACTATTAACTATTATAATGTTAATGATGAGTTTTATTTTGTAGACCTTCCGGGCTACGGATATACGAGAGTCAGTGAGTCTGTCAAGGCTGAGTGGGGCAAGATGGTTGAGAGATATCTTAAGCACAGCAAGAGCCTTAAGGTAATCTTTCTCTTGGTCGATATCAGACATAAGCCTACGGAGGATGACAGACTTATGTTTGACTGGATTTGCCATGAGGGCTTTCAACCGGTTCTGATAGCAACAAAGTCGGATAAGCTCGGAAAAAATGACAAGCCAAAGGCAATCAAGCTTATACGTGAGAGCTTTGGACTTGATAAAGATGATATACTGATACCATTCTCAGCTGAGAATAAATCAGGCAGGGATGATATCTATAGATTATTGGAGGAGATTTGTTATGGCTAAGATAACAATGCATGACGGAAGCGTTCAGGAAATTTCAGAGGATGACGAGCTCTATCTCTCTACACTTCGCCATAGCTGTTCACACGTATTGGCACAGGCTGTTAAGCATCTGTATCCTAATGCTAAGCTTGCTATCGGTCCGTCAATTGCCGATGGCTTCTATTATGATATTGATTTTGAGACTCCGATATCAGACAAGGATCTTGAGGCTCTTGAGACAGAGATGCGCAAGATTGTAAAGGCTAAGGAGAGGTTTGAGTACTTTTCACTGCCGAGAGAGGAAGCTATTAAGCTTATGCAGGAGAAGCAGGAGCCGTATAAGGTTGAGCTTATAGAGGATCTTCCTGAGGGTGAGCTTATATCCTTCTTTAAGCAGGGCGATTTTACTGATCTATGTGCAGGTCCTCATCTTCAGCATACCGGAGAAGTAGGCAAGGCCTTCAAGCTTCGTACTCTAGCAGGCGCATATTGGAGAGGCTCAGAGAAGAACAAGATGCTTACCCGTATCTATGGTACTGCATTTAAGACTAAGGAAGATCTTCAGCAGTATCTTGATATGATGGAGGAGGCTAAGAAGCGTGATCACCGTAAGCTTGGCAAGGAGCTTGGTCTCTTTATGTTCAGCGAGTACGGTCCCGGATTCCCGTTCTTCCTGCCTAATGGCATGCTGCTTAGAAATACACTTATGGATTTCTGGCGCAAGATGCACTATGCCAATGATTACGTAGAGATATCTACACCTATCATTCTTAATCGTTCTCTCTGGGAGACCTCGGGTCACTGGGATCACTATAAGGAGAACATGTATACTACAGTTATTGATGATGAGGACTATGCTATTAAGCCGATGAACTGTCCCGGTTCAATACTTGTATATCAGAATGAGCCAAGGTCTTATAAGGATCTTCCGTTAAGACTTGCAGAGTGTGGTCTTGCACATCGTCATGAGAAGAGAGGCGAGCTTCATGGTCTCATGAGAGTAAGATGCTTTACCCAGGATGATGCACATATATTCATTACTCCGGAGCAGATACAGGATGAGGTAGCACGTATTGCTAAGCTTATCAATGAGTTCTATGAGGTATTTGGCTTTAAGTATCATGTTGAGCTTTCAACCCGTCCTGAGGACTCAATGGGCTCTGATGAGGACTGGGCAAGAGCAGAAGAGGGACTTAAGAATGCACTTGATTCCATGGGACTTCCCTATGTTGTCAATGAAGGAGACGGCGCATTCTACGGACCTAAGATTGACTTCCATCTTGTGGACTGCATAGGCAGAACCTGGCAGTGCGGAACCATACAGCTTGATTTCCAGCTTCCGCAGAGATTTAATCTTGAGTACATGGGAGCTGACGGAGAAAAGCATCAGCCTATCATGATACACAGAGTATGCTTTGGTTCTGTAGAGCGTTTCATAGGTATACTCACCGAGCATTTTGCCGGAGCATTCCCGACCTGGCTTGCACCGGTTCAGGTACGTATACTGCCTGTATCTGATAAGTTTATGGATTATGCAGGCGAGGTTTATGAGC
>CAVBGP010000081.1:0-8895 GCA_963595005.1 Acutalibacteraceae bacterium
AAACTTTTCGACACATTTATGTTACAATCATTGCTGTTACAGGTCAGGTTTGCAAAAATGTGTCAGCACACGGCAATCCGTTCCTTATATTTATGTCACGTCCTGCAAATACGCAGACAGTTTTATTGACAATAGGATTAGTATCGACTATGAATATACAGCATTTTTATTATCTGAGCGCATACTTTCTGCTCTACTCATTTTTAGGATGGTGCCTTGAGGTAGCCTATCACGCAGTGTCTAAGGGAGTTATCGTTAACCGCGGCTTTCTTAACGGCCCGCTCTGCCCCATATACGGCGTGGGCATGATATGCGTTCTTATCCTGCTTGATCCTCTTCGAAACCAACTGATTCCCTTATATATCTGCGGCACGTTGTTTGCGACTCTGATTGAGCTTGTCGGAGGTTTTATTTTGTATAAGCTTTTTCATATGAGATGGTGGGATTACAGTAATGAGCCCTTTAATCTGGGCGGCTTTATCTGTGCAAAATTCTCGCTCGCATGGGGCTTATGCACCTTGTTTGCGGTTAAGCTTGTGCACCCCTTTGTTGAACTCAATGTAAGGATTATGGACAGGCCAATAGGATATGCTTTTATAATTATCTGCTATGCCTTCTTTATCGCTGACTGCATTATAACAGTGCTTACTATAGCAAAGCTTAATACCAAGCTTCACAGACTTAATGAGCTTGCTGGCAAGATGAGAGGCTTTAGTGATAAGCTTACCGTGAAAATCGGTGAGAAGGGTATTGAGGCAGGTGTCCGCATGCAGGAGGGACAGGTTCAGGCAGCTCTTGGTCAGGCTGAGCTAACTGAAGAATTTGAGCGTGTGCGTGAGTCCATCATACGTCACAGGCATTACGGCTACGGACGTATACTTCGCGCCTTTCCTAATGCAAGGCATGTCCTCTACGGAGATGAGTTTAATAACGCTATCAACGCTATGAGAGCCCGCAGGCTTGAGGTGCTTAAAGCCCGCGCCGAGCGCAAAAATAACCGCAGAGCATAAGCTTGTCTTACTCCAAAAGTGTTGACAAACGTCTACGCGAACTGCGTGTTTACACGCAAGAACGCGTAGACACTTGACAATCTGCCCTGTATGAGCTCGTAGGGCACTAGCCCGGATTACTCGTTGCTTAGGCAGGTTTGCGAGAGTGCGTAAGCGCGCAGCGATCCGGGCTTTTATATTTTCCCTTTCTAATCTTATTCTGCGCCGTAAGCAATGAGCGGATCACCCCTATTGACGCCAAGTGCAGTAGTTACATACATAACTCTGCCTGTATGTTTTGCGTAGATATCGCACCTTTGTGCTCCATCGATGCTTTCCCAACTGCCAAGCAGCTTACCTTCATCTATTTCCTGAGCTGCTTGGACTTTCGGAAACCAGCAGCCCTTTTCTTTGGCTTCTTCATAGACTGCTTTTGTTATCTCCGTCTGCTCGATGTAATCAAATTGATGCTTGATTATGCCAAGATGACTCATCAGGCGAAGCACATCCTCACAATCCTCAGCTACCTCAGACTCAGTCCATCGTCCGTTGCCGCCTCGTTCTAACAGGAGTGCCGGTATACCCCTTTGGGCTGCCAAACTGTATAAGCCATTGTCAGATGTTGAGCATATACGCATTGAAACAGATAATGCTTTGGCAGCTCTTTTAGTTTCCTCCTGTATCCTCTCTCCTGCACCGCACGGGAAAAACACCAGCGGAGTCAGCTCCTCATTCCAGTCTCCTCCGTGAATATCAAGCAGAAAATCAGCTTCAGGATATATCATCCTTTCTATGGTCCATGCTATCTGCTGAGTCTCAGTCCCGTTCTCACTGCCGGGAAATTCCCGGTTCAGGTTCTTGCCGTCCGCTGGATTAAGCTGCTTTACTCCTGCAAAAAAGCCATTGGCATTTACCAATGGAAGCAGGATAAGCTGTCCGCAAAGCTCCTCGCAGTTCAATGACTCTGCCAGGCTTTGCAGAGCCAATATACCATTATATTCACAGCCGTGCACACCTGCAGTAACTGCAAGCGTTTTTCCGGGACGCGCTCCGCAAAGCAGCCATGCATCCAGACTTATTTCTCCCGGACCGTAAAGCTTAACCCTTCTTTTCTCTCCGGCTCCAATATCAAATCCGCACAGCCTCATGCCGATTCCTCTGTATCAAAAACCACAATTGATTCCAGCAGCTTCCTTGCATATTCATCCTTAGTCTCGCTGATACGCTCAACCGGCAGATGCTCTGTCACACGCCCCTGATACAAAAATAATACATCATCACACAGATAAGTGATTGAAGTAAGATCATGCGTGATGAATATATAAGTAAGACCAAGCCTGTCCTTAAGCTCCCTCAAAAGGTCCATAACCTGTACCTGAGTATGCGCATCCAATGATGAAATAGCCTCATCAAACAGTATAATCTCAGGCTTGCAGGCTACAGCCCTCGCGATGCATACTCTCTGCAGCTGACCTCCCGATAGCTCGTGTGGAAAGCGGTCGGCAAATTCAGCTGATAAGCCCACAAGCTCCAGCAATCTGTCTACCTCTGCTCGCCTGTCAAGCCGCTTATTTTCCCTTCTCTCCTGTACCGTTAGGCCTTCTCCGATTATATCTCTGATACGAAAGCGAGGATTTGCCGAGGTAGTGTAATCCTGAAATACGATGCTGAGCTTATTCTGCAGATTTCTGCGCCCAGCTCGGCTGCCGTAAACTGAAACGCCGTCCAAAACAGCCTCACCGCTGTCCGGATTAAGCAAGCCGCAGATTACACGCCCCATTGTGGATTTACCTGAGCCGCTTTCTCCGAGGATGCCAAGACAGGTACCATCCTTAACTGTCATCGATACGTCAAACAAAACCTGCTGCCTTGTATATCCAAAAACCTTATCCTGACGCTCACTGCGAAAGCTCACATTGACATTTTTAAGCTCAAACATTAGTCTCTGCCTCCTTTCGGTTTAAGACCGAGGTGTATCTGCGCATAACATCTGCTCGCTTTTCCACCAAGAGCCTCGTGTACGGGTCCTGCGCATGATGCAGGATATGCTTAAAGTCACCCTCATCAACCACTGCTCCGTGATTTAACACCACTATATTGTCAGCAATGCGAGATATGGCATTTAAGTCATGGGAAATGAATATCATTGCAGTGTTATGATTTTCCTTGATGTTAAGCAGCTCATTTAATATCTCATGCTGGGTGATTGCGTCAATAGCTGTGGTAGGCTCATCCGCAATAAGCAGCGCCGGCTTCATTGCCATAGCTATACCAATCATGATACGCTGAAGCATACCGCCCGAGAGCTGATGCGGATATTTCTCAAGCACCTCTTCTGTGTTCCTTATACGCATTTTCTCCAAAAGTCCAATGGAATGTACATGTATCTCATCTGCATTCCAATTATTATGTGCCCTAAAGGTTTCTGCAATCTGCTGTCCTATACGGTACAGAGGATCAAAGCAGGTCATGGGATTTTGCAAAACTATCCCTACCTGTCCGCCACGCAGACGTCTCAGCTCCTCTGCGCTCCTTCCGATAAGCTCCTCGCCCTGAAAGCTCGCACTGCCCTCAACACTAAAGCTATGCTCAAGCAAGCCCATCGCTGCCTTCATGGACATGGACTTGCCCGAGCCGCTTTCTCCCAAGATGCCTAAGCATTCTCCGGATTTCACTGAAAATGACACACCCCTGACCAGTTCAACCGCCTTATGATGA
Organism: Acutalibacteraceae bacterium; assembly: GCA_963595005.1. Lineage (GTDB taxonomy): Bacteria > Bacillota > Clostridia > Lachnospirales > Lachnospiraceae > Avilachnospira. The sequence continues at coordinate 3,708 of CAVBGP010000081.1, forward strand.
CTACGAAGCGTTACACGCAGATTATTTAGCTCAAAAACAGGCTTCATCGCTGCACCTCCTTAGGATCCAATACATCACGAAGAGCATCGCCCATCAGATTAAATATGCATACCAGCACAACTATGGCTATGCCGGGAGCAATCATCTGTACAGGATTTGAGGTCATGACATTTTTAGCCTCGTTAAGCATAGCTCCCCACTCAGGTGTAGGTGCCTGAACACCAAGACCCAGGAAGGACAAGGTGGATATATTAATGATTGCCCAGCCTACATCAAGTGAGGCCAATACAACCAGATCCGAGGTTATTGACGGAAGCAGATGGCGGAACAGTATAAAGCGCTCCGGCATTCCTACACAACGTGAGAACTGCACAAAATTACGGTCACGATACTGCATTACGCCTGTACGTATCATACGGGCATACCATGCCCATTTGATGAAAACATTTGCAATAATTACGTTCTGCACGCTGACACCAAGCAAAGCAACCACGGCAAATACCATAATCTGACTCGGAAATGACAGCATCACATCAACTACTCTCATGATTATCTCTTCTATAATCCCTCTGAAATACCCTGCCATGATGCCAAGCACGGCACCAAGACTTATGGTTCCGAACATAGTCAGCAGGGCCAGTCCAAGAGTCGGGCGGATGCCGTAGATCATACGTGAGAGCACGCAGCGTCCGAGCTGATCTGTTCCTAATGGATACTGCAGGCTGTAGGCTGCAAATTTATTTAATATATTGGTTTCGTACGGATCGTTTGGTGCGACTATCGGTGCCATAATGCCAACAAGTCCCACAAGCAGCACCATTACCACAGTAAATACCGCCGTACGATTGCGGAAGAATCTTTCTCTCATAATCAGTCCTCCTTACGCAGACGCGGATCAGATACAGTCTGCAGGATATCAAACAGCAGGTTGAACATAACGAACAGCACTCCGATTAATAATACATAGGTCTGTATGACAGGATAATCTCTGTTAAATATAGAGCTTATGCACAGCGTACCAAGCCCGGGCCAGGAAAATACATTTTCAACTACTATAGTACCTGAGATTAACTGCGGTATACTCATACCCATGGCTACAATGCAGGTGTGCATTGAGTTCTTGAGTATATGCTTAACCAGAATTGACTTTTGAGGCAAGCCTCTTACATTGGCATAAAGCACATAGTCCTGCTTCATATTTTCAAGCATATTGTTGCGGATGAGTCGTATATAGGTGGAAATGTAGCTCAATGCTACCGTAAATGCCGGCAATATAAGATGTCTCCATGTTCCGTTGCCGTTGGTCGGAAGCCAATTTAGCTTTACTCCTATGCCCCACATCAGCAACAGGCCTACCCAATATGCCGGCATCGCTGTTGTCACAAAGACTATGCCTCTCATGATTTTATCAAACCAGCCATCCTTGTATACGGCACACAAAAATCCAATAGGTATACTCAGCACTGCCACGATTACAAAGGAGGTCCCTGCAAGCTGCAGTGTTGCAGGGAGGCAGCGCAGCAGCTCACCGGCTACAGTTCTCTTGGGATTAACATAGCTTATTCCGAAATCCCCGTGCAGACAGCCAAGCACCCAGTCAAAGTATCTAATGAAAAATGGCTTATTAAGTCCAAGCTGTTCCTCCATAGCTGCAATTACCTCATCTGTGATAACCGGGGTTTGCTGTACACGCAGTGCAACCTCGGCAGGATTTGAGGGAATCAGATTAATAAAACAGAAGCAGATAAAAGAGATAGCCAGCAATAACGGTATCGCCATCAGCATTCTGCGTACAACATAACGTTTCATATATGGTCCTTCCTCTAAGAAAAGCCGCTCTTTAATGCGAGCGGCTTTTCCTGTCGAATATTAAGTCTATTAGCCAAAAGGTTAATGCGATGTCTTCAAGACCGCAGGCATGGATTTTTATTCAAAGTACATATCTGCAAATGGTACATCGTACTGATCTGTACCAAAGTGAACACCATGCAGTGAAGAGGTATATAAAGCCTTGTTGCACTCATAGGTAAGAGGCAGATACATGGCATCCTCATGCAGATTGGTTAATACAGACTTATAGAGCTCCTGACGCTCGGCTTCATCTGTTGAGGTAAGAATCTTGGTGATAGCATCATCAATCTCTGCCTTATCTGCAAGTCCCTGCTGTGCAGCATAATCTCCGTATACAGGAGCACGCATTGCTGCAAGAGAGGACTGCGGATCATATGGCATTCCCCAGCAGATATTAAATACCATGTCAAAGTTTCCGGCCTTCATGTTATCACGATAAGACTGCTCCTCTTCTCCGTGTATATTCATGGAGATTCCAAGCTTGAGATATTCACTCTGCAGATACTCGGCTATGGTCTTCTCAGTAACACTGTCGCTGTTGTAGAGAAGGTCAAGTGCAAGCGGCTTGCCGTTCTTTGCACGCATATTATCGCTTCCAAGTACCCAGCCTGCCTCATCAAGCAGCTTAGCTGCTGTCTCGGTGCTGTACTCATAAGGTGTAAGCTCAACATCGCAGTACGGAACAGTCTTGGCATAAAGTGTATCTGCCGGCTGCTCCAGTCCGTAGAATATACCATCTGAGATTGCCTGACGATTTGTAGCATGCTGCAGTGCTTTACGTACAGCCGGATCGCTCAGTATCTCATGTGTAGTATTCATAACGATATGACGTGTAGATGTCGGATCTGACAGACCTACAGTAAACTTATCACTGTCGAGGTACTGACTGATTGCATCTGCATCTATCATATTCTTGCCGAAGATAAGATCTATTTCTCCGGACTCAAGAGCCATGATGCGAGTCTGATTGTCAGGAATTACCTTGACTGTAATCTTACGAATTGCCGGAGCCTCTCCCCAGTAGTTTTCATTTCTCTCAAATACCGCATACTCATCTGTAACGAAATCAGTAAGCACATATGGTCCTGTTCCGATGTATCCGCTGACGCCGTCCTTGGTGCTTCCGTCAAGCATGCAGTTTGGTGATATCATTGCAAACGGACGAATGCATGCGAGCTCTGTAAGCATCGGATAATACGGCTCACTCATCTCGATTACGAAGGTGTTCTCATCAGGAGCTGATACGCTGACTAACAGGTTCATCATCTCAAGCCAGGTATGACGGTCGCGGTTCTCAAGTATTGCGTTGAAGTTTGCAAGTATTGCATTAGCGTCACACTTCTCTCCGTCTGAAAATGTTACACCGGGACGAATATGGAAGGTGTAGACTTTTCCGTCCTCGCTTATATCCCAGCTCTCCGCGAGGCAGCCCTCATATCCGTCTGCGGTGACACTTACCAATGTGTCATAGAGTATACTCTGTGCATACATCTCGCCTGCATAAAGATGCGGATTTAAGTCTCTGATATCTCGATAGTTAACAAATACAAGCTCGTCACGTGCCTCTCCTGTTGTCTCAGCAGCAGCTGAAGATTCACTAGATGAGGCATTGGTCTCAGCGCTCTTGCCGCAGGCTGTCAGCATTCCGACACAGCATACACCTGCCATGAGCAGACTGATGCCTCTGCGTAATATTTTCATAATGTATTCCTCCAGTGGTATTACTAAACGTCCGTTATAACGAAATAGGAGCACCGCATCATCTCGCGGCGCTCCCACAGAATACAATAGTTTGCTGTCTCTGACTACTTATGAAATCGGCATGAGCTGTCATAACAAATTGTTATAGCTGCTTAGATAACGCCGATAACGCCAAAAGCAGACGCTTCATTACGGATCACAAAAGCTTTTTAAATTCGTCCACAAACCAGCTTGCAGCTTCACTTAGCTCTTCGCCCTCAGGTCTTACAGTTCCCATCAGCAGAAACGGCTCACAGCCATTGATCTTAAGGTTCTTGATATCATAATGCTTGTAAGGCTTATGCATAAAGTTTATGCCCAGACTGCATAGATCACTCTGCATAAGTGCACTTATAGTCATATGATCACTGTTAGAGTATATGGCATAGTTTAAATCATTGGTACTGATTGCTCCCAATGATACACGGTCCAAATGGTGCTCCATTGAGAAGTAATCTCTTACAGCCCCTATGAAGCGCAGTCCTGTAAGCTCCGAAAAGTCAATACTTTCTCTCTCATAATAAGGGTGGTTCGGTCCTACATAGACACAAGCCTCCTTAACATCAATCGGTTCAAATACCAGATTCTTATGACTAAGAATGTGTCTGAATGATGCTAATTGTCGCTGTGCTATATATACGATGCCGATCTCAGACTGTCCGTTAGCTACCCAGTCGCTAACTTCTTCAACACTGCCCTCCTGATGCTCGACAATATATTCCCTGCCCCATTTCCGATAGAAGTCCACCAATAGATTTGCAATCATATTGCTTGGATATGCTGCCAGGGCAAATTTCTTGCCGTTATGGTGCGTGGACATTGAGCCTATAATTGATACATGCTTAAGTATAACCTTGGCATAGTCGCGCACAGTCTCCCCATATGGTGTAATACGCAGACCACGATTGGTACGTTCTACAAGTTTGCGGCCCAAATCCTTCTCGAGCGAGGAGATAACCTTACTTACATTGGGCTGGGAGGTATACAGACACTCTGCAGCCTGACTAAAGCTTCCCTTTTCGCATACAACAGTAAAATATTCAAGCTGCTTAAGTTCCATATTGCCTGATAAACTCCTAAAAGATAATAGCTTAGCTATACCATGCCGGCGTCAGTATTAGTGTTAATATTGGTGTTAGCGCAAGCTAACTAAATATATCATCTTCTGTTTCATCACACAAGGCTTATTCTGTTTGTGTTTTTCTTGAGGGATTATTTAAGATTAAAATAACTGTTCAGAACCACATCGTCACATCGCATAAGCGATGCGTTTGTGCTGAACAATTACAGATTAGAATAATTTAGATAGTATAAAAGTGACGGATTGCCAAATGTCTGCGAGCCCATGCATATAAACACGCATTCCGCATAGCCGTTTGGCAACGCTTTAAGACAAAATAAAAAGTCCGCCCCAACGCCTCACGCGTCAAAACAGACCCTTCGCTGCGCCTTCAGGGACTCGAACCCTGGACACCCTGATTAAGAGTCAGGTGCTCTACCAACTGAGCTAAAAGCGCATGTCCTTTGTTAAATTTTTCTTCCGTTCTCGCGAACAAGTGCTATTATAGTAGGGCCCTTTTGGGTTGGCAAGTGTTTT
>CAVBGP010000082.1:0-8843 GCA_963595005.1 Acutalibacteraceae bacterium
CCATCCGGATAACTATTCGCAAAACCCTTGTTTAACGAAAAGAAGCAGCAAAAGCTCTATACAGCAACGTGTTGAATAATGAACATCTTGCTGTATTTTAATATTTAAGTCCGATTATGAATAAGACACTCCTGTTAATATATTAATAATCCTGTTAATAAAATGTCAATATGCACAAAATATATAGATAATTATTGTATATTTTTACCAAAGGATTTATAATGCACTGTCGGAGGCGATAACATGAGTGAAACTATACATTCAGATGAAGTTAAGACAGTAAAGAAATCGAAAAATACAGAGTTGATGACGGAAGGCAGCATTTTTAAGAATCTGCTTTTCTTTGCTATTCCGCTTATACTTGGCAATCTGCTGCAGCAGACCTATAATGCAGTGGATTCAATCATAGTTGGCAATTATGTCGGCAGCAATGCTCTAGCTGCAGTTGGTGCCGGAACCTCGCTTATCAACCTGCTTATTGCTTTTGGTCAGGGTGCTGCAGTCGGTGCCGGAGTTATTATTGCGCAGTATCTTGGTGCAAGAGACGCTAAAAATATCAAAAGGGCTGTTCATACCTCTGTTGCAATAGCTCTTGTACTCGGCGTGGTGCTTACTGTATTAGGCTTAGTTTTCACACGTAAAATACTCATACTTATGAGCACTCCGGCGGAGGTTCTTGATGATGCTGCAAGCTATCTGCAGTTCTTTTCAGTCGGACTTGTATTTAACGTGCTTTATAACATGGCTGCAGGCATATTGAATTCTGCAGGCAATTCCAAGCGTTCACTTATATATCTGGCCGCAGCTGCTGTAACCAATATTGTAATGGATATAGTGCTTATTGTGTTCTTCAATATGGGTGTTGTAGGTGCTGCAATTGCAACTGACCTAAGTCAGGCTGTATCATGCATATTGGCATTTGGTTTCCTTATACGTGTTCCTGATGATTATAAGGTTATAATTAAGGACATTAAGGTACATAGGCAAATGATGATGCGTGTCATCCGTATCGGTCTGCCAACCGGCATACAGAATATGGTTATATCCCTCTCTAATATATTGCTGCAGTCAAGTGTTAACGGCTTTGGTGCTGCGGCTATGGCAGGCTTCTGCGCTTACCTTAAGATTGACGGATTCACGGTGCTCCCGGCCCTAAGCTTTAGTATGGCTATAACTACATTTGTAGGACAAAACTATGGCGCAGGCAGATATGACAGATTAAAAAAGGGTGTGTTGGTTACGGTTATCATGTGCACAGTTTATACCGTTATATCAGGTGCGGCTTTGCTTATGTTTGATCATGCGGTAATGCATCTGTTCAGCAGTGATGAGAGTGTTATTGAGTATGGAATCGCAGCCATGAAATACTTCTGCCCTTTCTACTGGGTATTAGGCTTAATGCACGGACTTGGCGGTGCAGTACGAGGCACAGGTCACAGCATGCCTCCGATGGTCATAATGCTGATTTCAATGTGCTTATTACGTATAGTATGGATACTGCTTGTATTGCCGTTCTTTGATACTATCGACGGAATATTTGTTCTTTATCCGGTAACCTGGGCTATCGGCTCTGTGCTTATGATTATATATTTCTTTACAGCAGAGTGGCTTGGAGGAAAGCGCTTCCTTGCTAAGCATGAGGCTTGATACCTGCAAATTTGTAGGCATTGTCGTTTTCTTAAGGAAATAAAGAGCGGTCTTAGACATATGGCTTAATAAAAGCTATATAACTAAAACCGCTCTTTTTATATACATTCTTCTTTCCTTGAGTGATACTTACGCTTATCCTCATACATCTTGGAGTCCATATGTGTCAGGAAGGCTCCAGCATCATCTCCTGCTTCAAATTTGGCATAACCCATAGCTGCGCTTAAGGTATATGGCTCGACTCCTAATGCGTTAAACTTTTTAAGCTCGTTCTTAATATCATCTATGGTTACCGATACATATTCCTCGGGAACATCTGTCAGCAGTACTATAAACTCATCTCCGGCATAACGAATTGCTGTACCTTCGTCGGGCATTGACTTGAACAGGATATCTCCCATCGTGCATATTGCCCTGTCTCCTACGCTGTGACCGAAGGTGTCATTTACCTGCTTAAAATTATTAAGGTCAATCATTATGCCATATAAGGCCTTGCTACTATTGCCTCTCTTGGCCAGCGTTCCGTTTAGGTATCTGCGGTTATACAGGCCTGTCAGCTCATCTGTATAGAGATTCTCGGCATAAGCCTGCATCTGTACAAATAGCATCGTAACAGAAACTATAACCCATGATGTTGATATGCCGTAGCACAAAAGCTGTATCACGACTCCCATTGCACAAGGTACGATAAAATACATTACAGGGAAAAAGCTAAGGTTTATTCCCTTCCTCTTTGAGCTATCAACCAGATACATGCTGTAAGCAAAGTACACCATAAGTGAGACATAGCCAATAATCGAACCATAGCCTCTCTGGTATACATTGCTGTCAGAGATACTGAACATAAGCCCTTCCACAAAGAGATTACAAACAATTGCAACAATCTCGATAAGCCATGGAAGCATTATGATTTTAGCCTTGTGCATTGTACGTTTATAATTACGGTAAATGCGTATGTCGACATACAAACACCATAAAAAGCCTATACTTACTGTGCCAATGAAGCATAGACTATTGGACAGATAATTAATAGCTATGCCGCATGGAATGATATTGCCGTCAACCAGGAATGAAACTGTCTCAAGTAAGGCACCAAACAGGTTAATAAATACCATGGTGTCGAAGATTCTGTCCTCTGTATGAATATTTTCTCTGTTTTTATGTCGGCAGGCTAAGAGAAACCACATCATCAATACGGCTAACCCATTAGCTACCATTATTTCTTTAAGATCTATCATGAATTCTAAAAGTGCTGTGAGAGCACATGAGCGAATATAATCCGTACTTTTATTATATATGGTGCCTGCAAACACGTTAGTGTGTTTGCTTATTATAATACTTTTCCCTTGTCTGCGAAAATCTTATCCAGGGTATCAGCAATTGAATTCATATCAATCGGCTTAACAATGTGGCCGTTCATACCGGTCTCGAAGGCCTTACGTCTGTCCTCCTCAAAGGCATTGGCAGTCATTGCAACTATAGGTATATTGGCCTTCTTGTTATTCTTTAGTGTACGAATCTCCCTTGTTGCAGTATAGCCGTCCATACGGGGCATCTGTATATCCATAAGGATCAGATCATAGTAGTCCTCAGGAGCCTGATGAATGATATTGACAGCCTCGATACCATCATTGGCAGTATCAATTATCATGCCTGTTTCACTAAGTATTGTGACAGCAATCTCACGGTTAAGCTCATTATCCTCTACAAGCAGTACTCTCTTGCTGCTGTAGTCATGTACATCCTTATCCGGTGCATCAGCTAAGTCAAAACTCCTGTCATATGGTCTGGTAAGAACTGCTTTAAGCTCTGACATAAATAAAGGCTTAGCTACAAAGGCAGTAACGCCGGCCTCTCTCGCTTCCTGTTCAAAATCTGTCCAATCATAGGCAGTTAACACTATAATAGGAACATCATCTCCTATCACCTTGCGGATACGGCGTACTGTCTCAATACCGTTCATATCAGGCATCTGATAATCAACGATATATACCTTATATTCATCCATAAGCTCTGATGCATCCTGAGCACGCAATATAGCCTCCTTGCCGGAAGCAGTCCAATCAGGACGCATGTTGATATCTCTAAGCATCTTACATACGCTGCGGCAGGTATTGATATCATCATCGATAACCAGAGCGCGGGCCCCATTAAGCTCAGGCATAAGCTCATATACTACCTTCTGCTTGGAAATCCTAAAGCTTAGCGTTACAGTGAATTTGGAGCCCTTGCCCTCCTGACTCTCTACATCTATCGTGCCGCCCATCATGTCTACGATATTCTTAGTGATAGCCATGCCAAGACCAGTTCCTTGTATTCCGCTTACGGTAGAGGAATGTTCTCTTGCAAAGGTATCAAAAACATGCTCTATGAAATTGTCAGACATGCCTATGCCATTGTCCTTAATGGAAAATATATAAGTAGCATAGCCCTTTCTTGCGCATGGCTTTTCTGACAGCTGTATGATAATATCTCCGCCGACATGCGTGAATTTTATGGCATTGCTGACGATATTAAGCAGTACCTGATTAAGCCTAAGCTTATCTGTTATTATATCCTCATTGTGAACATCCTGAGTATCAATATAGAGGTTCTGCTGCTTAGAATTAACAAGTCCCTGTATTATGCTGCGCAAATCATGCAGTAAATCCGGTATGTGCAATGGCTTTTCATCAAGCTTAACACTGCCGCTCTCAATACGGCTCATATCCAAGATATCATTAATCAGGCTAAGCAGATGGTTGCTTGAGGTATTAATCTTAGCCAGATAGTCCTGGACCAGCTCCTTATTGTCAATATGTGTACGTGCAAGTGCAGTAAATCCTACTATCGCATTCATAGGAGTACGGATGTCGTGTGACATACTGTTGAGGAAGGTCGTCTTAGCACGGCTTGACTGCTCTGCGGCTGCAAGCGCTATAGTCAGCTGCTCCTGCTGCTTTTTCTCATTTTCAACTATATTATCAACATTCTGAAAGCCTACGATGAAATAGTCCAGATTAGCAAGCTTGATGTACCTGAACTGATAGTAGTGCACCTCATCATTTTCAAGAATTCTGTAGTTGCCAAAGTATTCCTTATCATTTTCCAGCTGCTCACAGACTGTACTAAGACTTAAGGCCTCATACATCATCTCCTTATCATTAGGATGTACTCGCTCTGATATATATTGCTCTGCAATAGTTGTATACGGAAAATCCTTATGGCTATCCTTATCAAGACCGGTTGTTATATATCCGTTTAGCTTGAGTATCTTAGCTGTTTCATTATTATAATTTATCAAAAATACATTGCCGTATGGGCTCGACAGGGCATTAAATATCGCAAACTGTTCGTCACGCTGCTTTTCATGCTCTTTGAGCAGCTTTTGCTGCTTTTGCTCTTTAAGCAATTGCTTTTGCTGCAGGCTTTCATCGGTATAAATCCATAGTGAGAGATTTTTCTCATCCGGTCCATCAGAATATCGGCTGATTTCAAGCTTTACAGTAACCCCGTTGGTCTTATTGTAAATGAAGCTCATGGTATGTCCTGCCATAATGTTTTTGTACAGTCTGTCATAATCCAATACTTCCTCAATTACATGGCGATCCTCTTCTTTTATATATTTCTCAATATATATCTTGAGAGCTTCTGAATAGCAGCCTTCCTTTTCTTTAAGGATTTGACGGAAATAATCAGGGCCGACTATATCTTTAAAGGAATCGCTCTCCTTGTCAAGCACATATACGCCAAGATACTTAGGGGCTATCCTCCTTATAAATTGCTCGGTATCACGCTTCTCTTCACGTGCCTTAAGCAGAGCATTGATATTGTCTGCTGTCTCAAAAGTATGTTGTTTATCAATAGTATTACTGTCCGACATCGCTAAATAATAACTCCTGCCTGCCTTGCTTATCTGCAGAGCCTTCTTGCCTCTGTATGTATTAATGCACCATAAAACCAATGGCAATGATACTACAATATCACATCCCACTGTAATTATGAGTATAAACTTCAAACTATTATAGTTTAATCAAATGACAAACTCAATACAAATAGAGCCATGCACAGCTTAATAAACGTGCCTGCTGTGCTTAAGAAATAAGATTTTATATTTGAAAACGAGAGTTTTGATGCAGCAATAGTCACTTAATATTCTACACTTGGACACATTTTACACACAGTATAAATTTAAGCTTTAGGCATCGAATTTAAAAACACAATTTCTAAATATAAGGAGACATTTACATGAAGAAAAATCTAAGTCTTGCAGTTCTTGCTGCATTAACCTTATCTATGACAGCGTGCTCGGCACAAAACAATACTGTACAGAACACTACTACGGCTGCTGAAACTGAGGCTCAGGCGGAAACTGAGACTGAAGGCGATGACGAATCAAAGCGCGGCACTGGTGAGCAGTATACCGCAAGCACTGCCGGTGAGCATGCAATTAATGCGGACGGAACCGATGAGAGTTATGACAATATAGGTGTAGTTAAGACCGGTGATGCCGATGAGGGCGACAGCGCAGACTTCTACGGAACTAACGCAGCTGTTATCGCACAAAATGGCGGAAGCCTCACAATAACCAATTCGAAGATTTGCACTGATGCGGCTTACGGCAATGCGGTATTTGCCTATGGCGAAGGAAGTACGGTTGATATAAGTGATACTACAATAGAGACCTCTGAACATAATTCGGGCGGTATCATGGTTACAGGCGGCGGCACACTTAATGCAAACAATCTGCATATTACTACTCAGGGCGGTTCTAGTGCTGCCATCAGAAGCGACCGAGGCGGCGGTACCATCACCGTTAACGGCGGTACCTATGAGACCAACGGCTCGGGCTCTCCTGCCATCTACTCTACTGCTGATATTACTGTAAATGACGCCGAGCTTAATTCGGGTGTTGCTCAGGCAGTTGTTGTCGAGGGCAAGAATTCCGTAACCCTCAACAATGTCGATGCTACCGGCGATAATACAGTACAGAACAGCGACAAGACTGATCTTCTTCAGGCAGTTATGATATATCAGTCTATGTCAGGTGATGCTGATACAGGCAAGGGCGTATTTACTATGAACGGCGGAAGTCTTACATCCAAGAATGCCGGCATGTTCTTTGTAACCAACACAGTTGCTGAGATTAATCTTAATAATGTCAAGCTTAACTATGCAACCGATGATCTGCTTCGCATCCAGGCTGAGGGCTGGGGCAACGAAGGTGAAAACGGCGGTCAGGTTACATTGAATGCTGAGGACCAGTCTCTGTCCGGAATCATTACTGTTGATGACAATTCCAATCTAAACATGTATTTAAATGGTGATTCTGACTTTACCGGATCTATTGATAACTCAGGCAAGGTATATGTTGAGCTTAATGACAAGGCAACATGGACCCTTACAGCCGATACCTCTATCACAGGTCTTACCTGCGGCAAGGACGCGATAAAGCTTAACGGACATAAGCTTACAGTTAATGGTGTTGAATATGTTGAGGGTACTGAATCTACCGGTGAAGCAATAGAGACTGTTACTTACGAGTCTCATGGTGCTCCTGAGATGCCTCCTGCTGATAATAATGGCAATGCACCTTCCGGTAAGGGTCCTGATGGCGGAAACGGTGGTGCTCCGGACGGCAAGGCTCCTAATGGTGACAATGGTGGTGCTCCGGACGGCAAGATGGCTCCTCCTTCAGACGGCAACGGTCAGGCACCTGCTGATGCCGGCAACGGACAGACTCCTCCTGAGAAGCCAGACGGAGATAACGGCAATGGCCAGACCCCTCCGGAAAAGCCAGACGGCGACAACAGCCAGACTCCGCCTGCAAAGCCAGATGAAGCTAATTCCAATAATTAATAAATAACCTATATGCAGTGTGTATGATGCAGCTGCGACCTTGTTATCGCCGCAACATTTCCATGATTATTTTATCAAATGTTGCGGTGTAACTTAAGCAGCTGCGCATACATCTGCATTTTTATTTTGTTTTATTCTGTGATATAATATGTTTGTTTTACGAAATGATATACATATTTTAGAGCAGGAGGAAACAAGACTTTTATGGCGGCACAGAGCTATCACGAACAGGAAGACAAGCGTATATATAAGAAGATGCATGAGCTTATGGATGTGCTGCCTCCGTTCTGCCGTACATTTTTTACAGGGATTGAGCCTCGTACCGAGGCAAGAACAAGGCTTGCCTATGCCTATGACCTGAGTATCTTCTTCTCCTATCTTAAGCAGGTCAATCCACTGTATAAGGACTATGAGCTCAAGGACTTTACTTTGGATGATGTGTCCAATGTCAGTGTTCATGACATTGAGGAATATATGGAGTATCTCAAGTACCGTCCGGATGACGAGGATGGTGAGATTGCCAATAAGGAAAATGGTATTAAACGTAAGGTCTCCTCTCTCAAGTCGTTATACAGATATCTATATGAAAATGAGATGATTGAGAAGAATCCTGCGGCCATAGTTAAGCTGCCAAAGATACATTCTAAGGAAATCATAAGACTTGACTATAATGAGGTTGCACGTCTCTTGGATGAGGCAGATTCGGGCGAGCAGCTTACTAAGCAGCAGAAGGTATTTCACGAGAAAACACGTAAGCGTGACCTTGCCATACTCTCTCTCCTGCTTGGCACAGGCATGCGTATATCAGAATGCATAGGCATAGATCTCAAGGATATAGACCTTGAGGAAACTGCCGTCCGCATACATCGTAAGGGCGGCAAGGAGGAAACTGTATATTTCAGTGATGAGGTTGCAGCTGCGCTTAACAGCTATATGGAGGAGCGTAAGGCCGCTATTCCCATATCAGGTCATGAGCAGGCACTCTTCCTCTCCCTGCAGAATAAGCGTATGTCTGTCCGCAGTGCCGAGCTTATGGTTAAGAAGTATGCTCAGATAGTCACGCCGCTCAAGCACATCACTCCGCACAAGCTGCGCTCTACCTACGGCACGCATCTCTATCAGGAAACCGGTGACATTTACCTTGTTGCCGATGTGTTAGGACATTCTGATGTCAATACTACCAAGAAGCACTATGCAGCTATAGATGAGAACCGCAGACGCGCAGCCCGCGCAGCAGTAAAGCTAAGAGAGGACTGATTAGCCTTTTTCTCTATTGACAGACAACCAATAACCGGATTTGTACAAAACTATAAGAGCAAGCGCAATGCCCTGTTAAGGTTCCTTGTGCTTGCTCTTTA
>CAVBGP010000083.1:0-8700 GCA_963595005.1 Acutalibacteraceae bacterium
GAATCAGAATAGGTACAAACACCTATGGATTTTGAATGAAAGTTGTGCTATCATCACCATGTATGTGTGGATTTCTGCCAAGACAGATAATGAATCTGACTCGTTAGAGCATATAATTCCCTGCACTAAGGCTTCAGCACTTAATGTGCATAACAGACTTTATTGCATAATTGGGAATTTTGCAGAAAACAATTATATACAGGAGGTAATTCTATGAAGCTTATATACGCAATTGTAAGAAATGATAATCAGGATACGGTTACAAGTGCTCTCAGCAAGAATGGCTACAGTATCACAAAGCTGTCAACAACCGGAGGCTTCCTTCGTAAGGGCAATGTCACACTTATGATTTGTACTGAGGATGAGAAGGTTGATAAGGCTATTGAGCTTATCAAGAGCGAGTGCGGAGAGCGTCAGAAGATTACCGTTGATATGCCGTTTATCTCTGGTATGAATATGATTAATTATTCAACCATGCCTATGCAGATTGAGGTCGGAGGAGCTACTATCTTCGTGACCAACGTCGAGAGATTCGAGAAGTTCTGATTAAAGCAAATTTATAAATTTGGAGGATATGTTTAAAATGGCTAAGGAGTTTATCGTTGAGACAAGTGCACGTCATGCGCATGTTACACAGGAGACCCTCGAGGTGCTTTTTGGTGCCGGTTATCAGCTTACTGTTAAGAAGGAGCTTTCACAGCCGGGACAGTTTGCATCAGGAGAGAAGATTACTGTTGTAGGTGAGAAGTCAGAGACCAAGATGTCTATACTCGGACCATGTCGTAAGGCTAATCAGGTTGAGATTTCTGCTACAGATGCTCGTTCACTCGGTATTAAGGCACCTGTTCGTGAGTCAGGCGATATCGCAGGCTCAGGTTCATGTAAGCTTGTAGGACCTGCAGGTGAGGTTGAGCTTAAAGAAGGTGTTATCGTAGCTAAGAGACACATCCACATGAATACAGCTGATGCCAAGGAGATGGGTGTTGAGAACGGTCAGATAGTTAAGGTTCTCGTTGATTCAGGCTTAGGCAGAAAGCTTATCTTCGATGACACAGTAGTACGTGTATCAGACAGCTATGCACTTGCTATGCATATCGACACAGATGAGGCTAATGCAGCACTGTGCGGACCTAACCAGATGGGTACCATCGTAGGCTGATAAGCATTACGGAAGGATAATAGAGAGTCGGATTTATATGCTCCGACTCCTTTGTTTTTGGTATGAGGCAGCTTGAGAATACAAAAAGTTAATTACAGCTTAAAGCATTTTCCTGCAGCATACAGCAGATATCTTATATTAGGGAGATTAATTAATGAAGGTATTGGTAATCAATTGCGGAAGCTCATCTCTTAAGTATCAGATTATAGAGATGGACAACAAGGAGGTTCTTTGCAAGGGTCTTGTTGAGCGTATCGGTATTGACGGATCACAGCTTACACACAAGGTTCCGGGCAAGGAGAACTATGTAATCAAGGAGCCTATGAACGATCATCAGAAGGCTGTTGAGCTTGTTATGGCTGCTATTACAGATTCTGAGCACGGCGTTATCAAGTCAGTTGATGAGATTGATGCTATCGGACACAGAGTCGTACACGGCGGACAGAAGTTTGCTAAGTCAGTTCTTATTGATGATGAGGTTAAGGCTGCTCTTCGCAGATGCACAGATCTTGCTCCGCTTCACAATCCTGCCAATATCCTCGGTATTGAGGCTTGTGAAAAGGCTATGCCTGGTAAGCCAAACTGCGGTACCTTTGATACAGCATTTGGTATGGGTATGGAGCCAAAGGCTTATCTCTATGCTCTTCCGATTGAGTATTATAAGGATTATGAGGTTAGACGTTACGGCTTCCACGGTGCTTCACATGACTATGTTTCACACAGATGCATCGAGCTTGCAAACCTTGATCCGAATACTGCTAAGGTTATTGTTTGCCATCTCGGCAATGGTGCTTCAATCTCAGCTTCAATCGGCGGCAAGTGCGTAGATACTTCAATGGGTCTTACTCCGCTTGAGGGTCTTATCATGGGCACACGTTCAGGTAATGTAGATCCTGGTATCATGCAGTACATCTGCAACAAGGAGGGTCTTGATATTAACGGTATCCTCAATGTACTCAACAAGAAGTCAGGTGTACTCGGCATGAGCGGCGGCATCTCTTCAGACTTCAGAGACATCGAGAAGGCAGCTGAGGAAGGCAACGAGGACTGCAAGAATGCACTTGAGGCATTCCGTTACAGAGTTGCTAAGTACATCGGTGCTTATGTAGCTGCAATGAACGGCGTAGATGCAATCTGCTTCACAGCAGGTGTAGGTGAGAATGATATCACCACACGTAAGCTTATCTGCGATGAGTATCTCGGATATCTCGGAGTTAAGATTGACGACCAGAGAAATGATGTAAGAGGCAAGGAGACACTTATCTCTACAGATGATTCTAAGGTTAAGGTTTATCTGCTTCCTACTGATGAGGAGCTTAAGATTGCTATGGATGCAGTTAAGATTCTCTCAGATCTTAAGAAGTAATTCAGTTACTATTTAGCAGCGTCAGGTAATTTGAAAAAGCTTTGCCAGGCTTGTTTGGCAAAGCTTTGATACACGCTAAACAGTCGGGTAATACTTATTTATACGCAAAATATCAGTCTCCTGTGGTACAATATGCCGCAGGAGACTTTATTTTAAAAGTGTTGACGGATGCTAAAGCATGTAAGTGCGAAACAATCCGTGACTTTTATAATATGTGGCGCTTAAAAAAATGCATGCATGGGTGTTTATATGAATATCAGCTGTGAATATTGTGCAAATTATACATATGATGAAGACGATGACGAATATTACTGCGATGTAAGCCTTGATGAGGATGAATTTATGAGATTGCTTGAGAGCAACTTTAAGGCATGTCCCTACTATCGAAGCGGAGACGAGTACAGCGTTGTAAGACATCAGATGTAATGCTTTTTAAATCAAGCGGATGGAGGAAGGATAATGAATGTACTTAAGGATCTCAATACCGTAATACTGTCTGAGGACAGGAGTCAGCTTGAGATATTGGATCAGACCCTGCTTCCGGGACATATCAAGGTGCTGAAGCTTGGAAAGCTTGAGGATATATGGGAGGCAATACAGCAGCTAAGGGTAAGAGGAGCACCGGCTATTGGTGTCTGCGCGGCTTATGCCTTATGTGTAGCAGGGCTGCAGCTTTCTAAAGCATATGATACCGATTCCGGTAATGATGTGCAAAGGACGGGTCAAGTCTGTGCCGAAGCAAAGGCAGAGACAGCTGATAAAACTCATGCTGATACATTTATAAAGGAACTCGAACAAAAAAAAGAATATCTGGCATCAGCCAGACCCACTGCCGTAAACCTAAGCTGGGCACTTAATCGTGTTATGACTAAGGCTTATGAAAATGCAGCTTTAGGCAAGAGTGTTAATGAAATCCTGGAGCTTATGTACAGAGAGGCTGATGCAATAAGACAGGAGGATATTGCGATAAGCCGCAGTATAGGTGAGATTGGTTATAAGCTGCTTAAACCCGGATGCGGCATACTTACGCATTGCAATGCCGGTACACTTGCAACGGCAAAGTATGGAACAGCTACAGCACCTATGTATATAGCGGCAGAGCATGGAATGACTGACTTCAGAGTATACTGTGATGAAACAAGACCGCTGCTGCAGGGTGCAAGACTTACGGCCTTTGAGATGCAGAATGCAGGCTTTGATACAACTCTTATATGTGACAATATGGCCTCATATATGATGAAGTCAGGTAAGATTGATATTATATTTGTTGGCTGTGACAGAGTGGCAAGAAACGGTGACGCTGCCAACAAGATAGGAACATCAGGAGTGGCAGTTCTTGCAAAGTATTACGGTATACCGTTTTATGTATGTGCGCCAAGCTCAACCATTGATATGTCTATAGATGACGGAAGCTGTATACCTATAGAGCAGCGCTCTCCGGAGGAGGTAACTGAGCTGTGGTACAGCGAACGCATGGCGCCTGAGGGGATAAAGGTTGTTAATCCGGCCTTTGATGTAACTGACCATAGTCTGATTACAGGCATAATAACAGAGAAGGGCTTATGTACGGCTCCTTATGATGAAGTCTTTAAGAAGCTTGGATTTTGAGAGTATGATATTGCGCACCATTCAGCGTCTTTTATATGATGTGGTGCCTTAAGGTACGCAAGGCGTGAATGTCTTATAAGCAGTGCGGTGTTTATTAAGGTACTTATTGTATTGCAATGATACGGTGACAAACTTTAAAGGATATGGATATAAGAGAACAGATAATAGATATGGGCTGCCGTATGATGAGAGATAATCTCGCAATCGGTACCTTTGGCAATATTTCCGCACTTGATAGTGAAGGGTACATGTATGTTACTCCGAGCGGGATGCCTTATGACAGCCTTAAGCCCTGCGATATAGTCAAGATGAATCTTAAAGGTGATATACTCGAAGGCAGCAGAAGACCCTCTATTGAGCATAAGCTTCATATAGAGGTCTATAAGGCAAGAGCTGATGTTAGTGCTATTATACATACTCATCCGATATATTCGACTGCATTTTCAGCAATGGGAGAGGATATACCTTTGTTCCTTGATGAGGCGGCTCAGGTTCTGGGAGACATGGTGCATACGGCAGAGCATGCCCTGCCTGGAACAGATGAGCTAGCCGCAAGCTGTGTCAAGGCGCTTGGGATTAAGTCCAATGCATGCCTGCTTCAGGCGCATGGCGCTGTCTGTGTCGGGGTGAGCTTGGATAAGGCTTATGCTGTATCAGAGGTATTGGAATCAACTGCCCGCATATACAGTCTGATTCGTTCCATGGGCGGAAGCTTTATTCCGCTTAGTGAGACTGATATAGCCGCTATGCGTTATTTTGCAGGACATAATTACGGACAGACAAATAAAGCTTAGGGAAATGAAGACGACAACCTGCCCTTTTATTAATATGTGGTGCCTACAACCACGTAGGCATGGTTGTTTACATAATGCGTATCTTGCAAAAACAGTGAACTGCGGATTCTTTAGGAGTTTGAACATACAGATAATGTGTGATAGAATAAGGCAATTATGAGCAGAGATTACAGAGAAAACAGGAAAAAGACAGATAACAACGATTACAGCAAAGAGCGAGAGATTAATGCCAATCTCATAGAAGGCAGGAATGCCGTTATGGAGGCACTTCGTTCAGAACGCTCAGTAGACAAGGTGCTGATTCTTGACGGCAATCATGACAGCGCGCTGGGAAGCATTATCAGTGAGCTGAAAAAGCATCCTGAGACTAAGCTGGAGTTTGTATCAAAGCAACGCTTAGACAGCTTATCTGTCACCGGCGGCAAGCATCAGGGCGTAATTGCCTACGCTGCGGCTTACGATTATGCCGAGGTTTCGGATATACTTGACAGAGCGAAGGCAAAGGGCGAGGCTCCGTTTATATTTATACTTGACGGCATAGAGGATCCGCATAACCTCGGAGCAATTATCCGTACTGCCAACCTTGCAGGTGCACATGGTGTCATAATCAGACTTAACCGCGCGGTAGGACTTACGGCAACAGTTGCCAAGGCATCGGCAGGTGCACTTAATTATACTCCGGTTGCCAAGGTTAACAATATAGCAAGAACCATTGAGGAGCTCAAGAAGGAGGGCTTATGGTTTGTGTGCGCAGCTATGGACGGAGAAAGCATGTATAAGCTTAATCTGACCGGACCTATAGGACTGGTTATAGGCAACGAGGGTAAGGGGGTATCGGAGCTTGTACGCAAGAACTGTGACATGACTGCGGCAATACCTCAGTTTGGAGATATAGACTCACTTAATGCCTCTGTTGCTGCAGGCGTGTTGGCCTATGAGATAGTAAGGCAGAGGATAGCCGGATGACAGGCTGCAGCAGACGTGTGCTGATTTTAGCCACCACTGCATATATGATTGAACGCTTTAATATGACGAATATTAAGCTTTTGCAGGAAATGGGCTGTACAGTTGACGTCGCATGCAACTTTGAATACGGTAATCCGATGAGTAAGGAAAGCCTTGATAGCTTCAGAAAAGAGCTGAAGGCCTTAGGTGTTGATGCAATACAGCTTCCGGTTAATCGCAGGATATATGATCTGTACAATAACGGAGGTGCATTGATAAGTACGATTAAGCTTATGCGTAATAGGCGTTACAGCTTTGTACATTGCCATACACCTGTGGGCTCTGTTGTTGCCAGAATTGCGGCGAAGCTTACGGGAACCAAGGTTATATATACGGCACACGGCTTTCATTTCTTTGACGGAGCACCGCGCATCAATTGGCTGTTGTATTATCCTGTAGAGAAGCTGCTTTCTTATCTGACGGATGTGCTTATCCTGATTAATCGTGAGGATTATGGGCGCGCGAGGGCTTGCTTTGGCATGAAGCGGCTTGAGTATGTGCCGGGTATAGGCATTGATACTGCAAGCTTTAATTCTGTAATGGATGAAGCAGTACGTACAAGTACGCGCAGAGAGCTTGGAATAGCTGATGATACAAGATTGATATTGATGGTCGGAGAGCTTAGTAAGCGCAAGAACCATATATCGGTCCTTAAGGCAGTTAAAGAGCTTAATGTAAATGCAACAGCAGAGCAAGAGAGTGACGGAGCGCTAGATTTGAAGAAGGCCTCAGATGATAAATCAGGGCTTTTATCAGGATATAAGGCCGGAGCAGAGTCGGCTGCGGATTCATTTGCATTAAAGCCACAAAAAAGGAAAATCTGCATTTGCATTGCAGGCACAGGTGTATATAAGGAACATTTTGAGCAATATATACAGGACCATGAGCTGCAGGGCGTGATTAAGCTCTTAGGCTACAGAGAAGATACAAACAGGCTGTACAAGGCAGCAGATGCATTTTTATTTCCCTCGTATCAGGAGGGACTTTCTGCTGCACTGATGGAGGCGATGGCATGCGGGCTGCCGGTTGCTGCAAGCCGTATAAGGGGCAATACTGATTTGATTGATAAGGAAGGCGGCATACTCTTTGAGGTTGGCAGTGAGCCTAAGCATATAGATGATGAGAGTGAGTCGGTGCCGCATATAAAGACGGCCTTGGAATGGCTTAGCGGCTTATCTGATGAAGAAAGCAAAGCCATGGGAGAGCACAATCAAGCAAAAATTAGGGAGAATTTTGATACAGCTGCAGTTAAGCAGAGGCTGTATGAGATATATGAGGGAATATTACAAACGTCTGATTAATTTAATAGCGATTGCATTGGCCGTTCTCTTCGAGATTGTGAGCTTTGGATATGTGTGGTATATGCAATATGCACCGATGCTGTATGCTCATTCGCAGAGATACTTATACAGACGCGGAAACTGGGCACTTATAGGTATATACATATTGGTGCTGGTTTTGCTGACAGATACATTTGACGGATACAAGATCACATACATGAGGCTGAGAGATATTGTTCTCTCGCATGCACCGGCCATTGTCATAGCCAATGTAATCGGATATATAGAGGTTGTTCTGGTAGGCGTATTCTATATTAGTCCGATGCCCCTGGTTGTACTGACTATTGTTCAGATTGTATTTATAATGCTGTGGGCATATTTGGTACGCCGAACCTATGTGAGACTCTATCCGCCGCGTAAGCTGTTGCTTATATACGGCAGATATCCGTATGAGCATATAATCAGCAAGATGAATGAACATGGCAATCGTTATGATATATGCGAGAGGATATCAGTTTTTGAGGAGATGTCCGAGATTGAACGTCTGATACTCAAATACCGAGGTGTGGTACTTGCAGATCTTCCTGATGAACGCCGTAACACAGTTATCAAATTTTGCAGCGCCAATGCCATAAGAGTTTATGTAACACCTAAGATAACCGATATTATGTGCAGAGGAGCAGAGGATATACATCTCTTTGATACGCCGCTCTTTTTGATACGTAATAACGGTATACCCTTAGACAGACTCATAATTAAACGTTTAATGGATATAGCTGCAGCACTTTGCGGCTGTGTTATATTATCTCCGTTGCTTATCCTGATTGCTATTGCAGTTAAGCTGTATGATGGCGGTCCGATATTATATACACAGGAGAGACTGACTCGTGACGGCGTGATCTTTAAGATGTACAAATTTCGCAGCATGAAGGTTAATGCCGAACAGGAAGGAGCCCGTCTTGCTGCAAAGGGGGATTCAAGGATAACTCCGGTCGGACGAATTATAAGACGTCTGCATGTGGATGAGCTTCCGCAGCTCTTTAATATACTCAAGGGTGATATGTCTCTTGTGGGCCCTAGACCGGAGAGAAAGCAGATAGCAGACGAATATGCTGAGACTATGCCGGAATTTAAGCTTAGGCTGCAGGTTAAGGCAGGTCTTACAGGCTATGCACAGGTGTACGGACAGTATAACACAACGCCTTATGATAAGCTTAAGCTGGACCTTACATATATAGCAAACTATTCGTTGCTGATGGATGTTAAGATTATATTGCTGACGGTCAAGATACTCTTTGTAAAGGAAAATACAGAGGGAGTAGATGCAAATCAGAGAACAGCATTAAGAAAGTGAAAACAATTTAAATAGGCGTTATTAGAGAAAAAACAGGTATCATACAAGCTCAGACTGCTTGTGTTGATACCTGTTTCTTAATATACTCTAAAAGTGTTGACGGATGCAAAAGCAGACTGCATGCTTGCATGCAA
>CAVBGP010000084.1:0-8677 GCA_963595005.1 Acutalibacteraceae bacterium
TCCAGCAACTGCACAAGACATTGGACATGCTCACTTACAAATGCTGGTATTACACACAGGCCATGAAAGATGACAGTGAAGACACGGCAAAAGCATTAACACCGGACAGTCTTCCGGAAGACATCCGAAGAGCATATGACAATTCACATGGTCAATTTTACAATGATAAATAATCTGAATTGCCGGATTTCACCTTCTCGACCTGGTATCTGCTCCTTATTTCTTTGCGCTTTCTTCCAACTCCAGCATGTACTTATCGAAGTCAGACATAAACAATCTGTCCTGAATGACACGGTATTTTTCAAATTCTGTCTCAGCATGAAGCTTCGCAATTTCTGCAGACACCTTACCTGCATCCTGTAAAATACCGTAATCAAACATTTCAATGAAGCTGTTGAGCCTCTTTTCCCAGTCCTGCATCGTAAGCGGAATATGCCGTAATGTCATGTTTTCCGCGAAATCCAGGTATGCAGTAACCATACGGTTCAGCTGCTTCATTTCATCCTGGCTCAAATAATTCTTAGCAATCGTAACATCACTTTTCTTGATCTTTCCATCAGGAGCATCTGCCCAAGTGGTTAATCCCATATGCTCCTTTGTATGATCGGCTCTTTCCACGATCAGCTCAGCCGCCGTATGTCCATGAACGGCATAATGCATTTTATTCTGAACGGTCGCATAAAATCTTCTCGTCGGTGCAGAATTTTTATCATAGTCAATAGCTGTCGCATACAGGTCAGTGATCTTCTGATAGAATTTTCTTTCGCTGGCACGGATCTCTCGAATGCGCTCTAATTGCTCATCGAAATACTTTTCTGTCAGATACGTTCCACGCTTCAGCCGTTCATCATCCATGACCCAGCCTTTGATGGTGTAGTCCTTAGCAATCTGGTTTACCCATTTACGAAACTGTACCGCACGCTCAGAATTGACCTTGAAGCCTACGGCAATAATCATTTGAAGGCTATAGTGCTTGGTATCGCGTGTGACCTGACGAGAACCTTCCGTTTGAACTATCCGGAAATTCCGGATAGTTGAATCTTCCTCAAGCTCTGAATCAGAATAAATCTTCTTGATATGCTCATTGATTGTACGAACATCCACATCGTACAAGGTGGCCATCATTTTCTGTGTCAGCCATATATTTTCATCCTCGTAGCGCATCTCTATGCTGTCCTGCTGATCACCTACAGAGGCAACATAGGTCAGGTATTCCGCTGCGCTTGAGCGGATGGTTATCTCGTCTTTTTTCTTTGCCAAATAGAATGCCTCCCTTCTACATATCACTAGATCCAGCCATTCTTTTTAAATTTCTCAATTTGAGCTAATTCTTCCTCAGATGGTTCGCCAGCCTTACCCTCGCTGACCGAAGTGTTTAAATATTCGTTATTCCATCTGTTCATGATTTTGACAACATCATCAAATACGCCGCTTTCTGGCACTTGATTTTATTTTCTTGACATCAATACTACCGACTCCACATGCACG
This sequence comes from Acutalibacteraceae bacterium, assembly GCA_963595005.1. Lineage (GTDB taxonomy): Bacteria > Bacillota > Clostridia > Lachnospirales > Lachnospiraceae > Avilachnospira. The sequence goes on from CAVBGP010000084.1 coordinate 1,489, forward strand.
GTCTGAGGGAACATGTCGACAGGTCGTATGCGTTCTAACTTATAACCGTTTTGACAGAGGTATTTTAAATCGCGTGATAAGGTTGCCGGATCACAGGAGACATAAACTATGCGCTTTGGAGCTATGTCAGTCATGGTTCTCAAGCAGTTTTCATCACAGCCCTTACGCGGCGGATCTACAACTATAACGTCTATATGCTCGTGAGTTTTGGCGTATTCATTTTCGTACCATTTTGGCAGAACCTCTTCCGCCTTTCCGACGAAAAACTCAGCGTTGCTAATGTCATTTGCAGCTGCATTTTCACGCGCATTATCTATAGCGGCAGGGACAATCTCGACTCCGTATACCTTGGCAGCATGACGAGCAAGGAATAAAGATATGGTACCCACTCCACAGTACAGATCCCATACACGCTCTGTGCCGGTAAGCCCAGCATATTTAAGCGCTGTGCCATACAGCTGCTCAGTCTGCAATGAGTTAACCTGAAAGAATGAATACGGCGATATCTTAAATCTTACTTCATTGCTGCCACCAGGCTCATGGATAATATCCTCTATATATCCCGGACCATATATATTTATAAGCTTTTCGCCCATTATTACATTGGTTCGAGCCTTATTGACATTTACGGAAAATGATTTTAGCCCAAGCTCGGCTGCCATCAGCTCACTGCACAGAGCCTCTGCATGTTTGAAGCTGTCAGCATTTACAACTATGCAGACCATCAGCTCATCTGTATAAAAGCCCTTGCGTATCAGCACGTGTCGCACGATGCCGGTATGACTGGTTTCATCATATGGCTTGATATCATGCTTCTCCATAAATGCAAGTATTATATCAAGTATATGCTTGTTGGCATCAACGCCAAGCAGACAGTCGCTGCATTCAATAATATTGTGAGTGCGTCCTGCATAGAAGCCTGCAACAATGCGTCCGTCACGGCTTAGGCCTATAGGATAGACAGCCTTGTTGCGATATCGCAACGGCTCCTCCATACCGATTATCGGCTCAAATATACGGTCAACCTCACTTGGTGAAAAGCCACCTATGCGTACTATATCGTTTCTTACCTTATCTTCTTTAAAATGCAGCTGAGCGCTGTAATCAAGCTGCTGCAGCTGGCATCCGCCGCATTGCTTTGCTATAGGACAGAGCGGAGTTACACGATTTGCTGAGGGCTCGATTACATTTACAAGACGTGCAAAGCCATAATTCTTTTTGACCTTAGTTGCAGCAGCAATAACCTTATCTCCTATAACCGAGTCCTTGACAAACCAGGTGAAGCCGTCCGTCTTGCCTATGCCTGCGCCATCATCGCTAAGGTCTGTTATCTCTATCTCAAATTCTTCATTTTTCTTAATCATCTTTTTATCTTTTCCTTAAGCATCTTTTCATGCTCTTCCCAATCCGTACTTTTATTATATGTGGTGTCTGCAACCACGCAGGCATGGTTGTTTACGCAAGCAGCTATTAGTCCGTTTCTCAATCAGCCTTTTACATCTTCCTCAAGCATCGGCAGTGAAAATACAAATTCACTCCCAGCTCCCTCTGTAGATATTACATCAATAGTCTCGTTGTGAGCCTGGATTATCTCTCGAACTATACTAAGGCCAAGACCTGTACCTGTCTTATCCCTGCCTCTGGATATATCCGTTTTATAAAATCTGTCCCATATCTTCTTAATTGAATCCTTTGGTATGCCTATGCCGGTATCCTTGACCGAGACAAATATCTTGCGTCCCTTAGGCATGGTGGATATATAAATCTGTGAATCACGTTCAGAAAACTTTATAGCATTGTCTATGAGATTATAGAGCACCTGCTGTATCCTTTGATAATCTGCATATACATATTCTGACTCATCCTCAAAGGTAAGCGCAAAGCTGATATTCTTGTCACTGCATGCATTTTCATAAGCGCCGCAGGCTGAACGTATCATGTCATTAATATCAAAATTGCTGCGGTTAAGCACGGTGCTGCGATCTATCGAGCTGATAGTAAGCATGCCCTGTGTCAGCTTACTTAGTCTGTCTGTCTCCGCTATAATTCTCCGCATATAGGTTTCGCTCTTCTCCGGTGGGATAGTGCCGTCAACCATAGCCTCAAGATAGCCTCTGATAGAGGTAAGCGGAGAACGAAAATCATGGGATACATTTGCAATAAATTCTCGCTGATTTTTCTCTGAGTTAGAGAGGTCGTCAGCCATCAGCTCAAGAGTTGCAGCCAATCGCCCTAATTCATCATGCGCAAAATGTCGATTCATTTTGTAATTAAGATTACCGTCCGCGTATTCCTTGGCAGCCTTATTGATGGCACGCAGCGGCACGTAGACATAGACTGCAAATATCAGCAGTATTATAAATGACAAAGCAAAAATAATAATTGAAGTAATATAGACTATGTCCAGAATATTGTTTTTGGATGACATCACCTGACTCATCGGATAATGAATGATTATATAGCCTATGGGCGTATAATTATGATTGATTGAAGCCTCAACGCTCAGCATCTCCTTATCAAAAAAGCCATAATAATATCCGGTAACATAATTGGCATTGTTTGATGCCGGATCAAAGCCGGTGATATGCTTGTCTGCATATTTATTATCAGAGTCAAGTATAATACGTCCGTTAGCATCGGTTATCCATATGGATGCGCCGATAAAGTTGGCAACAAGCTTGGTGTCACTATTGACCGTGGCATCAATATCACCCCTGTAGTAGCTGCTCTCCTCATAGCTTTGAGCTATGTAGGTTGCTTCGTTGTAGAGCCGTGTTGCCTGATCATTAACCAGATAATTATATGTAAGTCTGTCTGAAAATAATGCTATGGTCAGGAAACCAATTAGAGCAAACAGCAGGTAGCCAAGAATGAATTTTGAATAAATCGATTTAAACATAAGTTTTGATAATGTATAATGTTGTTTTAATAAGCCTTCGGCTTAAAGATGTTATAACCTGTGATCCGCTATATGCTTCAGTTTAACAGCCTTTGAATCCAAAATCTTTGTTATTAGCTGATATCATTTGAATTATCATACCACAATGGACGACGACAACAAGAAGAAACTTATAAATGAAACTGTAACAGGCAGACGCCTGACACCTCGCAGAGCTGCGCGCTATGCCGCGATTGCTGCAATATGTGGAGTGGCCTTTAGCGTTGCAGCCGGTATTACTTATCCGCTTATGCGTCATGTCAATGATAGACTTGAAGCTCATGATGACAGTGAGACCAAAGTGTCTGAGACAGCTTATCCTGAGCAAACTGATACGGATGATACTGTAAATGATGCTGCAGACAGTCCTGACAGCGAAGCCCCTGCAGGCAGCACTGGAGGTAAAACTACGGACAGCCCGACAACTGAACCATCAGACACAGGTGAGACTGAAACTAGTGACTCTGATGTCAATAACTTCAGTACGAACGAACCGTATCTTGTAAATGAATCAGAGGAAGCCGACAAATCATTTCAGGAGATATCAAGCGTTCGCTACAATGCCATAGACAGGATTAATAACTCTCTTATCACTATGACTGTTACTGCGCAGACATCAACCTGGTTTGACTCAGAGATGGAGAGCTCGGAGACATTTTCCGGAATAATAATAAGCATAGATGACAAGGAGATACTAATACTCGCTCCTTATGTTGATACAGACGGCAAGAGCATCAAGGTTACATTCACAAACGGAAGCAAGGCAGATGCTTATCTTAAGCAAAGCTCATCAGTCGATGGATTATCAGTAATTGCAGTCTCTGCAGCTGACGGTATCAGTCAGGAAACCCTGGACGCTATAAGTGCAGTCAGCTATGGTGATGCTTCAGCATTAAAATGCGGCATGTCCGTCATTGCAGCTGGAGCCCCGCTTGGTGTGACTGATTCGAGTGCATTCGGAACAATCGGATATATAGCAGATGCCGAGCCCGGCATAGATTGTGCACAGTATGTGTTCTATTCTGATATTTCAGTAAATCCTGCAAAGGGAACATTTATAATCGATTACGAAGGCAAGCTGATAGGCGTTGCTTCCTCGGTGTCTACTGATGTTTCATCCAAATCCGGATATTCACGTATAGTATGCACCGACTCTTTAGAACGCATCATTAACTCAATGATGAACGGCAACAAGAAAGCTTATCTGGGCGTAATCGGCATGGATGTTGACTTTGATATGAAGTACAGCAGCGTGCCGGAGGGAGTTTATGTGTCTGATGTTGTCAACAACAGCCCGGCATATAACGCCGGCATCAGACATGGTGATGTTATAACGGCAATAGCGGAACGCAGTGTTACTGATATTGCATCTATGAGTCGCATTATAAATGGTCAGAAACCCGGAGTTACTATAAATATCAAGCTTATGCGCGGCTCTGTTAACAGCGAATATCGAGAGATGGAATTTGAGCTTGTACTTGGTGAAAGGTAAGCTATGAATAGTAATAAATATAGAGTGAATAATAAATCAAGCAAAAGCAACAATAAAAGCCGCAGTAATTTTAGCAGCGGACATGCTTCGAAGCACTCGGATAACAATTCGGTTAATAAACATGAAGTCGATAGACAGAATATCGGCTTATTAGGAAATGAACGTAAGGTCAGCGGACGATGTCGTGCCGAGCGTATGTGCGGAGGCTGTGAGCTGCTGGGATACTCATATGAAGAACAGCTTAAGCTAAAACAAGCTTATGCAGATAAGCTTTATGCCGAATTTATTAAGGTTAAGCCCATCATAGGCATGCAGGACCCGACTCACTACCGCAATAAGGTTCATCATGCCTTTGCAAGGGGTAAGGGCGGTGAGATAATCTCAGGAAGCTATGCTGCTGATACGCACTGGGTTGTAAGCAGTGATGACTGTCTATTAGAGGATAGCAAGAGTCAGACGATAATAGCCGATATCCGTAAGCTTGCTAAATCCTTTAAATATCTGATATATGATGAGGATTCAGGCAGGGGTCTGCTTCGACATGTGCTTATAAGGCGAGGCTTTGCAAGCGGTGAGATACTTGTAGTCCTTGTTTTGTCGTCACCGATATTGCCTGGCAAGAAAAATTTTGTTAAAGCATTGAGAGAGCTCCATCCTGATATCACAAGCATAGTCATCAATGTCAATGATCAGGACACCTCTATGGTGCTTGGTGAACGGAATATAACTATATATGGTCCCGGCTTTATCAAAGATAAGCTGTGTGGGCTTACCTACCGTATATCCCCGTCTTCATTTTATCAGGTTAATCCGGTTCAGACTGAGCTTCTCTACAAGACAGCCATAGCATTTGCAGACCTTAAAAAGCGTGACCTGATAGTTGATGCATACTGCGGCATCGGAACTATAGGACTTACAGCTGCCTCCAAGGTATCTAAGCTGATAGGTATAGAGCTGAATCAGGATGCTGTCAGAGATGCGCGCATTAATGCAGCTGAGAATCATATTACAAATGCAGAATTTATCAATGCTGATGCCTCAGAGTATCTGAGCTCAATGGCAGAACAGGGAGCACATGCCGATGTTGTATTTATGGATCCTCCTCGCCAGGGAAGCACAGAGGTATTCATGCAGTCTGCCGTCAGATTGGCTCCACGCAGCATAGTCTACATATCCTGCGGTCCTGAGTCATTAAAACGGGACCTGGAGTTTCTCACAAAACACGGCTACAAGGTGATGAAGTTGCAGCCTGTCGACATGTTCCCTCAGACCGTGCATGTGGAGTCGGTAGTATTGATGTCAAGAAAATAAAATCAAGTGCCAGAAAGCGGCGTATTTGATGATGTTGTCAAAATCATGAACAGATGGAATAACGAATATTTAAACACTTCGGTCAGCGAGGGTAAGGCTGGCGAACCATCTGAGGAAGAATTAGCTCAAATTGAGAAATTTAAAAAGAATGGCTGGATCTAGTGATATGTAGAAGGGAGGCATTCTATTTGGCAAAGAAAAAAGACGAGATAACCATCCGCTCAAGCGCAGCGGAATACCTGACCTATGTTGCCTCTGTAGGTGATCAGCAGGACAGCATAGAGATGCGCTACGAGGATGAAAATATATGGCTGACACAGAAAATGATGGCCACCTTGTACGATGTGGATGTTCGTACAATCAATGAGCATATCAAGAAGATTTATTCTGATTCAGAGCTTGAGGAAGATTCAACTATCCGGAATTTCCGGATAGTTCAAACGGAAGGTTCTCGTCAGGTCACACGCGATACCAAGCACTATAGCCTTCAAATGATTATTGCCGTAGGCTTCAAGGTCAATTCTGAGCGTGCGGTACAGTTTCGTAAATGGGTAAACCAGATTGCTAAGGACTACACCATCAAAGGCTGGGTCATGGATGATGAACGGCTGAAGCGTGGAACGTATCTGACAGAAAAGTATTTCGATGAGCAATTAGAGCGCATTCGAGAGATCCGTGCCAGCGAAAGAAAATTCTATCAGAAGATCACTGACCTGTATGCGACAGCTATTGACTATGATAAAAATTCTGCACCGACGAGAAGATTTTATGCGACCGTTCAGAATAAAATGCATTATGCCGTTCATGGACATACGGCGGCTGAGCTGATCGTGGAAAGAGCCGATCATACAAAGGAGCATATGGGATTAACCACTTGGGCAGATGCTCCTGATGGAAAGATCAAGAAAAGTGATGTTACGATTGCTAAGAATTATTTGAGCCAGGATGAAATGAAGCAGCTGAACCGTATGGTTACTGCATACCTGGATTTCGCGGAAAACATGACATTACGGCATATTCCGCTTACGATGCAGGACTGGGAAAAGAGGCTCAACAGCTTCATTGAAATGTTTGATTACGGTATTTTACAGGATGCAGGTAAGGTGTCTGCAGAAATTGCGAAGCTTCATGCTGAGACAGAATTTGAAAAATACCGTGTCATTCAGGACAGATTGTTTATGTCTGACTTCGATAAGTACATGCTGGAGTTGGAAGAAAGCGCAAAGAAATAAGGAGCAGATACCAGGTCGAGAAGGTGAAATCCGGCAATTCAGATTATTTATCATTGTAAAATTGACCATGTGAATTGTCATATGCTCTTCGGATGTCTTCCGGAAGACTGTCCGGTGTTAATGCTTTTGCCGTGTCTTCACTGTCATCTTTCATGGCCTGTGTGTAATACCAGCATTTGTAAGTGAGCATGTCCAATGTCTTGTGCAGTTGCTGGA
>CAVBGP010000085.1:0-8628 GCA_963595005.1 Acutalibacteraceae bacterium
TTACACAAGTAAACAATAAAAGCAGCGTAATGAAGGCTGTCATGTTTTAAAGATAAGCTAACTGCATACGGATACATTTACATAAATCATCCCGGAAATGGCCGGATATTTCGCCGAAAGCCCTTGAAATCAAGGGAAAAAGGTGTTATCATAGGCAACGTTACATGAGATTTTTAGTAAGGAGTGGGCGTTTGGCTCACTCCTTATGTGTTGTATGGGACGGGATATTTGATGAAATCTAATTATATCGATAAGATTAACGGCTTTATTGTTCCGTATCTTAATAAGAACGGATATGAGCTGATTAAAACGGAATTTGTGACCGAGGACAACAACAATTTCCTCAGGCTCTATATCGATTTGACCGGAGAGGAGCTCGATAAGCGTCAGGCAAAGCTGGATGCCGAGAATGCAAAGGCTGAAGGTCAGGAGACTGAAGCTACAGAGCCAGCAAACAATGAAGCTGCATCGGAGGCTGCACAGGCTGAGGCAGATGAGGAGACAATCACTCCCGGAGTATCCATCAACGACTGTGTTAAGGTATCGAGATACTTGAGCAAGTGGCTCGATAAGGAAGATTTTATTAAGGAAATGTATACCATGGAGGTTTGCTCCAAGGGTTTTTTAGATGATGCTGCGACATCAGAGGATAAGGAGACTTTACAATGAATACCGAATTAAAAGAAGCACTTGAGATATTGGGAAAAGAACGCAATATACCTCAGGAGGCCTTGCTCGAGGCTATCGAGAGCTCTCTGCTCACGGCATGTAAGAACCATTTCGGTACCAGTGAGAACTGCAGAGTGTTAATAGATAAGGATAGCTATGAGTATGCAATCATCCAGGAAAAGGAGGTTGTAGACGAGGTATACGATCCGGCTATCGAGATAAGTCTTCAGGATGCACGCAAGATTGACACTCTCGCAGAGCTTGGAGATTTCATAGAGGTAAGCATTGATTCTCAGAAGTTCGGCAGAATCGCAACTCAGAATGCCAAGGGTGTTATAGTTCAGAAGATACGTGAGGAGGAGAGAAACTCCTTGTATCGTGACTTCTATGAGCATGAGCACAATGTTATGACAGGCGTTGTAAGACGCTTTATGGGCAAGAATGTATCAATCAACCTTGGTAAGGCGGATGCAGTACTTGCAGAAAATGAGCAGATCAAGGGTGAGCAGCTTAAGCTTAACCAGCGTATAAGAGTATATGTGCTTGATGTTAAGAATAATCCGAGAGGACCGCACATCTCAGTATCACGTACTCATCCGGATCTTGTTAAGTGCCTGTTCACCGAAGAGGTATCAGAGATTAAGGAGGGCATCGTTGAGATTATGGCCATCGCAAGAGAGGCCGGCTCAAGAACCAAGATGGCAGTGCTCTCACATGATGAAAATGTAGACCCGGTAGGCTCCTGTGTAGGTGTTAACGGAACCAGAGTCAATGCAATAGTTGAAGAGCTTAACGGAGAGAAGATTGACATAATCAACTGGGATGATAACCCGGCCTTCCTTATTGAGAATGCATTAAGCCCGTCTAAGGTTATCTGCGTAGTTGCAGATGAGGATGCTAAGCAGGCAATAGTTGTAGTTCCTGACTTCCAGCTCTCACTTGCCATTGGTAAGGAGGGACAGAATGCAAGACTTGCAGCAAAGCTTACAGGCTATAAGATTGACATTAAGTCAGAGTCACAGGCTCAGGAGTCAGGTCTTTTAGAGGAGCTTGGTATGGCATCCTATAATGCTGACGGCAGCGCAGTATATGAGCAGGGCGAGTACGAGGGCAATGCATTTGGAGCAACTGATGATTTGGATGCATTTGCAGCAAGCCAGAGAGCATATGCAGAAATGGAAGCAGCTAATGATACATATGAGATAGACTACGAGAATCCGGATGCTGCAACCATTGAAGGGCTTCATCAATAAATGCAGCTTAATTGACTGACAAAAGCGAAGCATTTGCATAAGGATAAAGAGGCTTATAGGTTGACAGATAATAAGAGATTTAGAGGCATGATGGGTATTGCAGCCAAGGCCGGCAAGCTTAAATCCGGTGAATTCCAATCAGAGGAATCCATCAAATCAGGCAAGGCTAAGGTATGCATACTGGCATCAGACGCATCCGATAGAACAAGCAAGCATTTCAATGATATGTGTGCATACAGACACATTCCGATATACAGGGTTGAATTTGACAAGGATGCATTAGGACAGATGATAGGACGCGGTCAGAGAACGTCGGTAACGATAGAGGACAGGGGACTTGCAGATAATATACTCGGACTCGTTGACGGAGGTAGTTTAAGTGACAACAGAGAATAATGACAATAAGAAAGCAGCAGAACAGGCCGGCAGTGCACCGAAGAAGAAGCTGAATGTGGTATTCAGGGCTCAGAATTCGAAGAACCTTAAGAAACTTCCGGAGGGACTTAAGGGAGCACAGGGAGAAAGAAAGCTTAATAAGAAGCAGAATCAGGGTGAGAAGAACGCAAAGCCTGCTGATGCCCAGACAGTAAGAAAACCAAGACCGCTTCCGGCAGGAACAAAGCCGGTTAAGCCGCAGCTTAAGTCTATAGGCGAGGAGTCAAAGCAGGCAGGCGAGCCGATGGTAAAGCTTGTTAAGAAGGCTGACCATGATGCAGCTGCAGAGGCAAGAGCAGCTGAGACTAAGGCAGCTGAAGCAGTAAAGCAGACAGCTGAGCTTAATAAGGCTGAGGTTAAGAATGAAGCAGCAGAGGCTAGACTAGAGCAGGAGGCAGCTGCTAAGAAGTCAGAAAATACCGTGGCTAAAGAAAAAGTTGAGGTTAAGGCAGAGCAGGAGACTGAGGCTGTTAAGACTGAGGCTAAGGCTGAGGTAAGTGCTGCAGAGACCAAGACAGAGACTGTTGATAACAGCAAGAGCATGAAGAGCGGTAAGGACGAGAGTGCAGCAGAGGTTAAGGCTGAAGCTGCAAACGGCGAGGGTGAGGCTAAGAAGGCAGAGGAGCCTCAAGCTGAGCCTGTACGTCCTAAGGAGACACTTGATAATACTGCTGCTTCACTTCCTAAGATTAAGATAGTTAAGTCCTATGCCAACTATAATGCAGCGGAGATTATTGCAGCTGCATCAAGACAGGCGAGACAGGCAGCAGGCAACCGTGATGCTAAGCGCAGCGACGGCAGAAATGACAGAGGCCAGAGAAACCAGGGCGGACAGGGCAGAGATCAGAACGGCAACGGACGTCAGGGCGGCTTCAAGTCAAGAAACGGTGAGAACAGCGGCAGAACCTTTATAGCAAGAGGCAATGCAGCAGACGGCGGCAGAACAGGCCAGGGAAGGATACAGGGAGACCGCAATACTCAGAGCAGACGTCCGGGCGGAGCAGGCGCAGGTATGGCTGCACCTTCATTCGATGCATCCTCCAAGAATGGCGGCAGAGGCGGCAGAGCCAACGGCGGCAAAAATGATTATTCAAGAGACCGCAAGGATAAGTTTGTAGATAATCCTAATCTCAAGGCTCCTAAGACGGGCAAGGGCGCATTTATTAAGCCTGAGCCTAAGAAGGAGGCTCCGGAGGACGAGATTAAGCAGATAGTTATACCGGAGACACTCACTATCAAGGAGCTTGCAGATAAGCTCAAGATGCAGCCAAGTGTTATCGTTAAGAAGCTCTTCCTTACAGGCAAGATGGTTACTCCTAACACCGAGCTTAGCTATGAGGAGGCAGAGGAGATTGCTATCGAGTATGATATCCTTTGCGAGAAGGAAGTTCAGGAGGATGTTATTGCAGAGATCCTCAAGGAGGATGAGGAGGATGCAGCTACTCTTAAGCAGCGTAATCCTGTAGTCTGCGTAATGGGTCACGTTGACCACGGTAAGACTTCCTTGCTCGATGCTATCCGCAATACCAACGTTACAAGCCGTGAGGCAGGAGGTATTACTCAGCATATCGGTGCTTCAGTTGTCAGAGTCGGTGACAGATGCATAACCTTCCTTGATACACCGGGTCATGAGGCATTTACCTCAATGAGACTCAGAGGAGCTCAGTCTACAGATATAGCTGTACTCGTAGTCGCTGCAGATGACGGTGTTAAGCCTCAGACTATTGAGGCAATCAGCCATGCTAAGGCTGCAGGTGTAGAGGTGGTTGTTGCCATCAACAAGATGGATAAGCCTGGTGCAAATGCAGAGCTTGTTAAGTCACAGCTTACCGAGTATGAGCTTGTTGCCGAGGATTACGGCGGATCTACACCTATGGTTCCGGTTTCAGCTAAGTCAGGTGACGGCATTAAGGAGCTTCTTGATATGATACTGCTTGAGGCAGATGTATTGGAGCTCAAGGCTAATCCGAACAGAAATGCAAGAGGTCTTGTTATAGAGGCACAGCTTGATAAGGGACGTGGTCCTGTTGCTACCGTGCTTGTACAAAAGGGTACACTTAAAGTTGGTGACAATGTAGTAGCTGGCTCCTGCTATGGTAAGGTAAGAGCCATGCTTGATGACAAGGGCAATCGTATCAAGAAGGCAAGCCCTTCATATCCTGCAGAGATATTGGGACTTAATGATGTGCCAAATGCCGGAGAGGTATTTATGGTATGCGCAGACGAGAAGGAAGCAAGAAGCATAGCAGAGACCTTCATTGCAGAGCAGAAGAAGCACATGCTTGAGGAGACCAAGCAGAAGATGAATCTTGACGATCTCTTTGATGAGATTAAGGCTGGTAACGTTAAGGAGCTTCCAATCATCGTTAAGGCTGATGTACAGGGTTCGGTTGAGGCAGTTAAGCAGAGTCTTGGCAAGCTTTCTAATGAGGAGGTTGCTGTTAAGGTTATCCATGCTGCAGCTGGTAACATCAACGAATCTGATGTTACACTTGCATCTACAGCTAACGCTATAATCATCGGCTTCAATGTCAAGCCGGATGCTACAGCTAAGGCTACTGCAGAGCGTGAGAAGGTTGATATGAGACTTTACAAGGTCATCTATCAGGCCATAGATGATCTTGAGGCAGCTCTGACAGGTATGCTTGCACCGGTTTACGAGGAGCAGTATACAGGACGTGCTATAGTAAGACAGGTATTCAAGGCGTCAACCGTAGGCAACATCGCCGGTTCTTATGTAACAGATGGTGTTGTAGAGAGAGGTTCAAGGGCAAGACTGTTCCGTGGAGACAAGCAGCTCTTCGACGGAGAAATCGCATCACTTAAGAGATTTAAGGATGAGGTTAAGGAAGTTAAGCTTGGTTACGAGTGCGGTATCGTGCTTGAGGAATTCTCAGATATCCAGGTTGATGATACTCTTGAGATTTACAAGATGGTGCAGGTTGCAAGAACCCAGAAGAGCGCCGAATAATGTGTTAAAAGTGCACAATTATGCCCATACATAGCAATATGTATGGGCTGTGCATATATGCACGAAATCGTAAGGCAGTTAATTAGGAGTAAAGGTACCGAATGAAAAAGGGAAGTATCAAAAATAACAGAATAAACGGAGAGGTGCTGAGAGAGCTTACATCTATTATCAGAGATGAGGTTAAGGATCCGCGCATCGATCCGCTGCTCACTGTAACAAGGGCTGAGGTAACTCCGGATCTTCAGTTCTGTAAGTGCTATGTGTCATCCTTAGGCAGTGATGAGCTGCTTAGTGAGAGTATAGAGGGACTCAAGAGTGCAGGCGGCTTTATACGCCGTGAGCTGGCACACAGAGTAAATCTACGCAAGACACCGGAGCTGCAGTTTGTAGCAGACCGCAGCATGGAATATGCTATAGAGATGAGCAAGAAGATTGAGGCTTTGGCTAAGGCAGGCGGCATGCCTAAGGATGAGCCGGATGAGGAGTCCCAAACAGCAGATGTTGAGGAAGAAGACTGATACTGTACAGAAAGAACATAGAGGTCAGATCTTCAATGAGCAGGAGAAAGCCAAGGAGGAGCTATAACGAGGATATGGAGCTTCTTACAAAGGATATATTTAATGAACAGATAAGGCAGGCACGGAGCATATGCGTGCTGGGACATGTAAGTCCCGATGGTGATTGTGTAGGCTCTACGCTTGCCGCATATCACTATATACGTAATCTTAAAGCAGGCTCTGAGTATACCGTACAGGTATATCTTGAGCCTATAAATGAGAAATTTAAGCTTCTGAACGGATCGTCTCTCATAAGTGATGACTCAGGAGATGGCAAAACCTATGAGCTTGCTGTTATCTGTGATGTGGCCGATGTCAGTCGTCTTGGCCGCTTTGAGAAATACCTTAAAAATGCAGGAAAGGCACTGCTGATAGACCATCATCATACCAATGAGGGCTTTGGCGATTACGGTATTATCAAGGGTGAGGCTTCTTCGGCCAGCGAGGTTTTGTATGACCTCCTTGATGAACAGTATATTGATAAAAATATAGCTGAATGCATATATACAGGCATAATTCATGATACCGGAGTGCTAAGATACAGCAGCACCTCAAAGCATACCATGGATATTGCGGGAAGCTGCATGGCTTTCGGAATTGATTTTGGCAAGATAGTTGAGGATACCTTCTTCTCTATGAGCTTTGCTCAAAAGCAGATGCTAGGCTACATACTTAGCAATGCCAAGCTTAGAGCATCAGGACGCATCATTTACAGCTATATTGATATGGCAACACGCAAGGCGATGCATGCAGAGGACCTGGATATGGACGGCATGATAGACCAGCTTCGTACCACGAGCGGAGTCTATATGGCGGTATATATGTATGAAACCAAGGATGGCAAGGTTAAAGCCAGCCTGCGCTCTAATTCGGACCAGGTGGATGTAAGCAGGTTTTGCTCAAAGTACGGCGGCGGCGGACATAAAAAGGCAGCAGGCTGCTTTGTTCCACATGATTTTGAGAAAAATATGGATGAAATCGAGGCCGATTTCTTAGAACAGATTGGAAATGCAGCATTTTCATAAATATAACGGATTTATAAATATATATAAGGAAGCCGGATGGACATCTATGGATGTCTGCGCAAAGCTGCGCCATGTTCTCGGAGTAAGGAAGATAGGTCACGCAGGCACCTTAGACCCGATGGCTGAGGGCGTGCTGCCTGTTGCCTTAGGTCGTGCTACCAAGGATATAGATCCTGTCGGCTCGTGTATCAAAGAATATACGGCCGGCATGCTGCTTGGGACCGAGACTGATACCGAGGACATCACAGGCACAGTGCTTAAAGCATACGATGGAGTGCTTCCGAGTGAGGATGCGGTCAGAGAGGCTGTTATGTCCTTTGTCGGAGGCTACGACCAGCTTACGCCTATGTACAGTGCCCGTAAGGTTAACGGCAAGAAGCTTTATGAATATGCAAGAGCCGGTATAGAGGTTGAGCGCAAGTCTAAGCATATCGAGATATATGATATCAGGATAGAAGAGATGCAGCTGCCACATGTGACATTTACAGTAAGCTGCTCACAGGGAACTTATATCAGGAGTCTTTGCCGCGATATAGGAGCGAAGCTTGGCTGCGGTGCCTGCATGGACAGGCTTACCCGCAATCAGGTAGGACGCTTTAAGCTTGAGGAGGCTGTTAAGATATCAGAGGTTGAGGCACTTGAGGCAAATGGCAGCATAGATGCCTTGCTTACTATCAATGCACCTACTGCGGTTGCTATAGGTAAATTTGACGGCACGCATATCGGACATCAGGCACTGTTCAAGGAGCTTATGAAGAAAGCGCAGCGTGAGCATCTGCGCACACTTGTAATCATACTTAAGTTTGGCAAAAGCGGAGTGCTCTCGGATGCGGACCGCAAGAAGAGACTCTATGAGCTTGGGATTGATTACTGCATAGAGCTTGAGTTCAACGAAGAGATGCGCAATATGACCGCGACGGACTTCCTTGAGCAGATACTCATAGGCAGATACAATATGCATGCGATTGTTGCAGGCAAGGATGTAAGCTTTGGTAAGGGCAAGGAGGGCAATGCAGATTTCCTTGAGGCAAATGCCGCTAAATACGGTTATACCGTCGACCTTATTGATAAGATATTGGCTGACGAGTGTGACAAGGGTGAGGCGCTCAAGGGTCAGGTTGTGAGCTCAACCTTGCTTCGTAAGCTGCTTACAGAAGGCGATATGCTGAGAGTTTCAGAGCTCTTAGGAAAGCCCTATACTTTGTCCGGTCCTGTTATACACGGCAAGGGCATAGGCAAGAGCGAGATGCAGTATCCGACGATGAATATCGAGGTAGCGGATGATTTGATACTCCCGCCATACGGAGTGTATGCTGTCAAAGCTTATATATATGATGACAGACTAAGCACCAAGAAAAAGGAAGTTGAGCCTATTGAGATAAGAGGCATAGCTAATCTGGGTGAACGTCCTACCGTACACGGAAGCGTTGAGGGAGGAACACGCCTAAGGCTTGAGGTGCATTCCTTTGAACAAATAGGTGATGTGTATGGCGAAAGAGTCAGTGTAGAGCTTCTTAAGTTTATCAGACCGGAACGCAAATTTGACAGCATCAAGGAGCTTGTAGCGCAGATAACGGAGCATGATGTGCCTGAGACCAAGGCATTTCTTGGGATTACTGACTATTAAACGCCCATGCCTGCGCTTTTGCGGGCACCACATAATATAAAAGTACGGATTGCTTCGCACTAACGTGCTCCCGCAATCCTGCCCTGTAACG
>CAVBGP010000086.1:0-8618 GCA_963595005.1 Acutalibacteraceae bacterium
TTTATGAATAATCACCAAAATGTATATTTATTAGTGTCTTGATGTTATTCCTGCATAAAACATGAATATATCCGAGCCAGTTAGTCCATCTGACAAGTTAATAATAAGATTGGCCTTTGCACACATTAATTATGAACGTATACAGGCATACCGACATATACTATGTTGTACAGAGCCTCTGCATTGGCATACGGCATATTGATGCAGCCGTGTGAGCCATAGTTATAATATACATCTGCATTGAAGTTAGTTCTCCAGGTTGCATCATGCAGACCTATTCCGCCGTTAAACGGCATCCAGAAGCTTACAGGACTTGCGTATTTGGATCCATCCTCATTATAGCCTCTAAGTGTACGGTTGCGTTCCTTGCTGTAGATACGATAATTGCCTGCCGGAGTTGCATGTCCGTTAATGACTCTGCCGGTTACGCACTGTGATGCAAGCACGCAGCTGCTACCCTGATATGCATATACCATCTGATTAGTAAGGTCTACCTCAACACAGTCAACACCGTAGGGATTAACTCTTGAGGCTGCGTCTGTAACTGACGCTGCACTTACTATGAGCTTGCCGCTTTCGTCTACCTCATGACCGTCAGGTGTTGTCTCTGACACATAGCATGATCCTGCAGGATGTGCGGAGTCTGACTGCTCTGCAAGATAATACTGTGCTCCGTCAATGTTCTGCCAGCCTGTAAGCATCCTGCCATCCTCGCCAAATCGGTACCACTTGCCGTCAACCTCATGCCAGCAGTTTTTGAGTATCTCTCCGTTTTGCTGATAAGCCCAGCTGCCGTCTGCCTGCTGTTTCCAGCCCTGCCCAGGACCTACGGCGCTCTGCTGATAAGCTATGATAACATTGGTTTCGGCATAAGCCGTGCTTCCGAGTGCAGCTGCTAAAAAAGCGGCAATTGCAATGGAATGTAAAATCCTTTTGAAGCTGTTCATCTTATTTTCCCCTGCATCCTTTATTCGTATTATTTAAAAATGCTGACCGCATGCTTGCGTGATTGCGTAAGCGCGAAGCAATCCATCACTTTTATACCATGTGGTACCTGCAAACACGTTAATATGGTTGTTTGCTTAATCAAACCTTACTTCTGAGCAAATTTGATGACATATGAGCTGTATACATTGCCCGAGTTAACATCATATACCTCAACAGTTCCCTCGCTGACACCATAAGCCCCCCTAATATTCCTGTAGGAAACCGGTATCTTGGTTCCGGCTGCTACCGGGATTGGCTCACTTATCATAGTATATTCTACAGAGCCGTTAACTCTCTGTGCGAGTCTTACTGCAATCGTCAGATTGTTTGAGGCTCCCGGGCCTGCCGCCTGTCCTACAACACAGCTTGTGTCTATATTGCCATAGTAGCCGCTTTCAGTACTGCTTGAGGTTCCTGCCGGACTTACGACTGTTCCGGTACTGCTGCTCTCTGTGCCGATAGCATTGATGGCATCCTCTGCACTGTCAAATTCGGTGCCGTCATCTATAGTGTCATCATCGCCTACACATACAGTTACATCTATGGCAGAGCCCTTTTTAACATAATCATCAGCCTTGACAGACTGAGTCACAACATCGGTTTCTACCGATTCAGAGGTATTGACTGCTGTAATTGTGCCAAAGACCAGCTTATTATCCTTGAGGGTCTGCTCTGCATCAAGTATAGACATGCTGCAGATATCCGGCATCTTGACGTAGTCCTCCTGCTTACCATAGCTCTGTATAAGTATAACGCGGCGCTTGCCGTCATCCGTCTTGCCGTCATCCTTGTAGCCTGAAACCATATCCTCTGCCACATCATCAACAAACTCACGCTCTGTGGTATCGCTTACAGCCATGCCGGCTTCCTTTACAGCCTTAACGGCATCCTCCAGACTCATGTTCTTAAGATTATCAAGTACATAGTCTGACTGCTTGCCCAATGATACGGTTACATACACCGTTGAATCTGATGTGAGCACATCATTGGCTGCAGGGCTCTGATTCATGATAGTACCCTTGGCATAGGTATCCGAATAATCTGTAGTCGAGGAATCCATGCTCATACGTATGGTTGCAAGCTTTGCTCTGGCCTCATCTATGGTCATGCCTATGAGATTAGGCATTATATCCTCACCCTGAATGCTTAGGGTATAGCTTGTATCCTTGCTGCCGGATTCTGCTGTTTCCGCCTGCTCTGACGAAGCAAGCTCACTTGATTCTGCCTGCAGCTTGGATTCCGCCGCATCATAGGCCGTATGTCCTGATTTCAGCACAAATATACCTATAATAACTGCAAGTATCACCACTCCTGAGGTTATCCCGGCTATCACCAGCCTTGTCTTATTGTCCTCATAGCTGTCAAGTATGCCGCCCTTGCTTCCCCTGTGTGCATGACGCTTTACTACATAATCATCGTCACTGTCATCAATGAAATCATCGGTTTCCTCTCCTGATGATTTCTTATCCAAAGCGCCTGTATCTGCTGCTGTATACACAGTATTTGTGTCGTATTCCTGACTTTGTACAGCAGCATAGCTATCTGTTGAGTCTGCAGCCAAAGCTCCTGCTAATCCTGCTGCCGCTTTGCCTAGCTTTGCTGCAGCGCCTAAGGCTTCAGTATTGACATTTGTATCCGTATAGGCATTTTCCGCGTTAAAGCTGCTTGACGCTACACTGTCGTATAGCTTAACAAAATGTCCGTCTGGCTCTGCAGCTGCATGCTTTAAGTCATCTATAAGCTCCTCAGCTGACTGATATCTGTCCTCGGGTGCCTTCTTGGTTGCTTTAATGATGATATCATTAAGTGCCGGATAGATACCGCTGTTATATACATTTGGCGGAACCATTGCATCCTGCAGATGAGCCTCGATAACCTCCTGTGCATCATCTCCCTGATACGGCAGACGTCCTGTTATCATCTCATACATGGATATGCCGAGTGAATATAGGTCTGACCTTGCATCAGCTTCTCCGTTTGCCGCCTGCTCTGGAGCGATGTAATGCGCAGAGCCTATAACCGGCTGTCCGTTGCTGTTTGTGCTTGCAGCCTTGGCTATGCCGAAATCACCAATCTTAATGCGGCCTTCCTTGGAGATTATTATATTCTGGCTCTTGATATCCCTATGTATTATGCCGTTTTTATGTGCCTCGCTTAAGCCCTCGGCTGTCTGCAGGGCTATGCCTATGGTCTCCTTATTGGAGAGCCTTCCCTTGCGGGCAATATAGTCCCTTAAGGTGATGCCCTCTACAAGCTCCATAACTATATAGTGGCGTTCCCCGCTGTTAACTATATCGTAGGCTGCAACTATATTGGAATGTGACAGCTTGGCAGCGGAGCGTGCTTCATTTTTGAAGCGTTCTATAAATTCAGCATCCTGCGAATACTCCTTCTTAAGCAGCTTAATTGCCACATTTCTCTCAAGCTTAAGATCTCGGGCTCTGTACACTACGGCCATGCCGCCCTGACCTATCTTGGATATTATCTGATATCGGTTGTCTAGTATATAACCATTACTAAGCATTATTCTCACCATCTAATCATAAAAGCGTAAACTCATGCGTGAATTCGCATAATATCATGCCTCTATTTGTGATTTAAGCAGCCTCATTGCTGCCTGACGGGCTTTACGTAAGCTGCCTGTCAGCTGTCATATTTAATAAGTATGACTGCTATATTGTCATTACCGCCATTTTCATTGGCAGCATCTATCAGCGTATGCACCTTATACTGCAGGCTTCCGTGACCCGATATAATGGCAAATATCGCATCATCATCTACCATATTGGTAAGCCCGTCAGAGCACAGCAGTATATAGTCGTTCTTCATCAGGTCAACCTCAAAGTAATCTGCCTTGACGCTGTCCTCTATGCCGACGGCTCTGGTTATGTATTTCTTCTTCTTGTTATATTCCTCTGAGAATCTGACCATGTTGCCGATTGCAACCTGCTCCTCAACATAGGAATGGTCCTTCGTTACCTGAGTGATACCGTCACGGATAATGTAGAGTCTGGAATCTCCGACATTGGCAACCGTAAGTATGCCGTCTCTGATGACGGCAGCTACCATGGTTGAGCCCATGCCGTTAAGCTCAGGGTCTGAATGCGATTTTTCGTACACAAGAGTATTGGACATACCTATGGCGCTCTTAAACACCTTGATTATGTCCTCATTTTTATTTTGCGAAATGTATCCGACCATGGTCTCCGTCAGATACTTGGACGCAAAATCTCCGCTCTTATGTCCTCCCATACCGTCTGCGAGTATAAAGAGATTCGGAAAAGCACCGACAGGCTCTGCACTTTGGAATATATAATCCTGATTAATCTGCCTGCGCCTTCCGATATCAGTTAAGGCCTGAGTCTGCATTTTTAATATGTCTCCTTCTGAGCTGTCCGCATGCAGAGCTTATATCTCTGCCCATCTCTCTCCTGATGGTTGCATTAATGGCATTTGTCTCCAATATATGCTTAAAGTGCTCTACCCTGGTCCTGTCCGGACTTTCGTAGCTGCGTTCTTCTATCGGATTGACCGGTATAATATTAACATGAAATGCCCCTTCATGTCCTTTCACAGCTTTTGCAAATTGCTTAAGAAGCCTTACAAGCTGCATTGCCTCCTCGTCAGAGTCATTTACATCCTTAACTACTGAATACTCAAAGCTAAGTCTCCTGCCGGTCTTGTTATAATAATAAGCGCAGGCCTTAAGCACCTCGCTAAGCTCGTAATGCTCTGCTATAGGCATTATCTCCATGCGCTTGTCCTGTGACGGAGCATGGAGGCTTAAAGCAAGCGTTACAGGCAGACCTTCATCTGCGAGCCTTATTATATTAGGAACTATACCGCAGGTGCTGAGTGTAATATTGCGGGCCGATATATTGGTGCCTTCCGCATCCGATATCATACGCATAAAGCGTACTGCTTCATCATAATTTGCCAGCGGTTCGCCCGAACCCATGATAACTATATTGGAGATACGTTCTCCGAGGTCCTCCTCTATGCGGTAAACCTCTGCAAGCATCTCGGCTGCCGTAAGGCTCCTTACACAGCCGTCTATGGTAGATGCACAGAATCTGCAGCCCATCGCGCAGCCAACCTGCGAGCTTATACAGACGGAGTTGCCGTGCTTATACTTCATCAGCACAGCCTCTATCACATTGTCATCTGCCAAGGCAAATATATATTTCCTTGTTCCGTCAAGCCTTGATATGAGCACTTCCTCTGCATGCATATAGGTAATGCAAAAGTCGGCTTTAAGCTTCTCCTTGAGAGCTTTAGGAACATTGTTCATATCGTCAAAGCTCTGTGCATGCTTCTTATGCAGCCAGTCATAGAGCTGTGAAGCGCGAAACCTTGGCTCACCCATGCTGCATATAAGCTCTGTAAGCTCTGCCTTATTAAGTTCGCAAATGTCTTTTTTTTCTGTGCTCATCTGTTGTAATTCAATACTTTCTCTTAAGCACGGCTATATAGAAGCCGTCATTGTGCTCTCCGGGCAGGAGCTTGCATTCCGAAATCTTTTTAAAGCCAAGCTCTGATTCAAGATAGGCAACATTTTCCTCATTTTCCTCGCGGCTGAGTGTGCAGGTCGAATATATAAGCCTTCCCTTAGGCTTGACAAAGCGGCTGACATTATTAAGTATATCTCTCTGCAGTGCCTGAAGCTCCTTGACAGCATAGCTCTCAAGATTGAGCTTGATATCAGGCTTCTTTGCTATAACGCCAAGTCCGGAGCATGGGAGGTCTGCTATCAGCACATCCGCTCTGAAGAGACTGTCCTCATCATCCTTAAGTGCATCAAGCACCCTGACTTTGATATTGTCATATCTGCAGCGCTCAACATTTTCAGCAATCAAGGCAACCTTCTGAGGCGATACATCCCTCGCCTCTATGCTGCAGCTGCCCCGGCTTAGCTCTGCTATCGCAAGGCTCTTTCCTCCCGGAGCTGCACAAACGTCTATGCAATGCTCACCCTCCTTAACTGCTGCAAAGCTTGCAACAAGCGCAGAGGCCGGATCCTGTACGGTTACATATCCTCTGGCAAATGCTTCCGTGCGCGATATATCTCCGCCGCCTGATATCTCATATATAACAGGCAGTTCTCCTTCAGGCTTATCCTTATATACTGAAAGCTCTGATGAAAGCAGGCCGGCCATATCTATAGGCGTCACGCTAAAGCCCTCATTTTTAAGGCTCTCGACTATGTAGCTCTCTGATTTTGCTTTTGACAGATTAAATCTTACGGTCTCTCTGCGTTCTGCAAGGTATGCTTCGAATATGCGTTCTGCGGTCTCACTGCCATACGTATCTATTATCAGTGTGCACATCCACTTAGGGAGTGAATAGCTAAGACTAGCCTCGCCGTCTGTCCTAAGCTTAGCACCGCCTGACTCCTTATCTCTTATCACTGAGCGAAGCACTCCGTTAACCAGCCCTGACATGCCCTCCATATCATGGAGCTTAATAAGCTTAACCGATTCATTGACGGCTGCGCTGTCAGGAACTCTGTCCATATACAGTATCTGATATAGGCCAAGCCTAAGCACTGCCTTAATTAAGGGCTTTTGTGACTTCATAGGCTTAGTCAGAAAGCGTGACAGTATAGC
Organism: Acutalibacteraceae bacterium; assembly: GCA_963595005.1. Taxonomy (GTDB): domain Bacteria; phylum Bacillota; class Clostridia; order Lachnospirales; family Lachnospiraceae; genus Avilachnospira. The sequence goes on from CAVBGP010000086.1 coordinate 6,594, forward strand.
ATCTAGTGTTATAAGTCTGTCTAAGGAGCCTATAACAAGACGCTCAACAAAGGCCCTGTCTGTAGCGCTTAAGGAAGCCTTGTTAGCCTCTGCCTCAATGAAGCTTTCTCTTAGGATGGTGTTGGATTTGCGGCTGTTTTCGCATATCTCAAACAGCACAAAAAGCGCGATGTCTCGCGCATTCTTGTAGTCCTTTATACGGATTGATTTCTTGTTTCTGAATACTCTCATGTAAATCGTATTGCTTTTATACTGATTTATCGTTTGTTGTTTCGTGACAAGAGTATGAGTCTTAGAAGCTGCAGTACAGCCGACGCTGCCGCTGCCACATAGGTAAGTCCTGCTGCTCTCAGCACCTTCTTGGCTGCCGCAAGCTCCTTGCCCTGCATTATGCCCTTGTCCTCAAGTATCCTGAGAGCACGGTTTGATGCATCATACTCTATCGGAAGCAGCAATATGGTAAATGCCACTCCGAGTGTAAATAATATAATTCCAAGCTTAATAACCGGCTCCATGGACATAAATATACCAATGATGGTAATGTATAAGCCCGCATTGGAACCTATTGAGCATATGGGTGCAAACTGACGCTGAATAGTAAGCGGGACATAGCCTACAGCATCCTGTATAGCATGTCCGCACTCATGAGCAGCTATGCCTATGCTTGCTATGCTTGTCGAGCTGTAATTCTCGCGAAGTAAGCATATCTCCTTTTGCGCAGGATTATAATAATCAGATGCTCCGCTTGATATCATCCTGATTGTAACATCATAGATACCATAATCATTAAGTATCTGTCTGGCAGCCTCTGCTGCAGTAAGTCCTGTTGATGAATTAACTTTTCTGTATTCCCTGATAAGACCGTTAACATTGCTTGATGCCCATAATGATAAGCCTAAGCCTATAAGCACCAATATATAAGTCCAGTCATAATAGTAATAAAACATGTATGCTCACTTCCCTTCGTGACGTCAAGTCTGAAAGCCTCTTATCTTCGTCCGAGCCTCTCGGGTACGGTGTTTCCTCTTAGGAAATCCGCAGCACTCATCCTTTTCTTGCTCTCAGGCTGAAGCTCAAGTATCTCTATTGCGCCTCGACCGCAGCTTACAAATATACGCTTATCCTGTACAATTGTGCTTCCCGGTTCTGTAAATACTCTATCATCTGCAAGTGCAGCCTTATGCAGCTTAATCATGCGTCCGTTGCCATAGGTATAGGTACCCGGCCACGGATATAATCCGCGAATCAGTCTCTCTATGCTTACCGCATCCTGACTCCAGTCGATATCTCCCATGTCCCTGGTAAGCTGCTTGGCATAGGTCATACCTTCCTCGCTTTGAGGAACATGCTTAAGTCCACCCTCCTCGAGTGCTTTAAGTGTATCGCATATAAGCTCTCCTCCAAGCACCGCAAGCTTGTCAAATAATGAGCCGCCTGTTTCATCCGGTGCCGGTGTGAGCTTCCTTGTCATAAGGATATCGCCTGTATCAAGTCCCTCTGACATCTGCATGGCAGTGACTCCGGTCTCCTTATCCCCCTCAATGATTGCCCACTGTATAGGTGCTGCCCCTCTCCATCTCGGAAGCAGGGAAGCATGTACGTTAATGCAGCCGTATCTCGGTATCTCAAGAAGCTCTCTCTTAAGTATCTTGCCGTAGGCAGTAACCACTATAACATCAGGCTTAAGCTCTCTTATGCGTGCAATAAAGTCAGGATCTGAGGCCTTCTGCGGCTGCAGAATCTCGCTTATGCCTAGCTCTATAGCCTTGCTCTTAACCTCTGTAGGCTTAAGCTCGCTGTGGCGCCCTACCGGCTTATCCGGCTGGCTTACCACTGCCGCAATCTCATGTCCGGCCTTATATATATATTCAAGATTAATCGCCGCAAAATCCGGCGTTCCCATGAAAATGACTCTCATAGCAATCCTTTAAAAACCTAATTATGTTCCTTAAGCTTCCTCTGCCTGTTCGGCATTAGCATCCTTAAGCTCTCCGTTAACCTTATCTATATAGAGTACACCATGCA
>CAVBGP010000087.1:0-8497 GCA_963595005.1 Acutalibacteraceae bacterium
ATTTGGCAACCTGCCCTGTATGAGCAATGTAGGGCGATAGCCCGGAATGCGAATATGCGCGAGCAATGAGGAAGAAACTAGAGCTTGCTCAAGTTTCTGACGAATGCCGCGGCAACAAGCGAAACGCATGTGTAGCTTGTCAGGGCAGGATTGCGAGAGCGCTTAAAGCGCGAAGCAATCCGTACTTTTATTATATGTGGTGCCTACGAATACGTAGGCATGGTTGTTATTTTCAGCTTGAACAGGTCACCCTGTCGCTGTCCTTGCCATAATCAAACAGTCCGTCATTTTTCTCTTCCAACGCCTTGATAATATGATAAGTATATTCATTGTAAGGAGTAGGAATGCCAAGCTCCTGCCCCATTTTAATCAAAGCGCCCGAGAACATATCTATCTCGGTATGGCGTCCGGCATCAAGATCCTGCAGTGTGGAAAATCTGGTCGATACCGGAACCATGCTTCCATGTCCGGATGAAGCGGCTGTCTTATTCATATCAATGCCACGAGCCGCAGCAATAGCCTCAAGCTCTGCTTTTAATCCGTTGCTTATAGCCTTCATATGGACGCTGTCCTCGTAGCAGCCTATACCAGCTCCAAGCACTGCCTGTGGCAGATTGTTGCACACATTCAAACGGAACTTGCTCCATATCTCTTCTCTTATGTACTCCGTAGAGCGATAGTGCAAACCGGTATCTGCAAAAAGTGCCTCTATCGCCTGTACGCGTGCGCTGTCAAAAGGCGCCTCAAGCTCTCCGAATATCATGCCTATGGTAGTCTCTTGGTTAAAATAAAAGCCATTGCCCTCCTTGCGTGAAGCCACCTTTATAAGTGAATGCAGCACATGTGAGACACCAATCTTTGCTGAGATTATATCCTCACTGTCAACTCCGTTCATAAGACTCATGACAGTAGTATTATCTGATACTGCCTTGCTGATGCTCTCAAGTGCACCCGGAAGCGCATTATACTTTAATGCAACTATCAATAAGTCTGCTCCCTTAGCTTCCTCAGGTGACCAAACCTCAGGATGATAGGTTACATCGTTAATGATGCAGCCTTCTCTCATCCTATCCGCACGCTCACCCTCTGCTATAACGCCAAGTCTTATATCATTACGCTTAGAAAGCCCCCATATCACATAGGAACCTACTGCACCTGCTCCAAGTATCGCCACTTTTTTAATATTCATGTAAATGTCTCCCTGATAAACACTAAAATCTTTAGTCCGGTCCGCCCTGCGGTTTGTTAGCCTTTGCTGTTATTTCCCTTACGTTAAGCTTTGCTATCATAGTATGCGGCACCACCGACTCATTATATTTAAAGTCGCGTGTTTCCTCATATCGTGCCATGATAATATTATCAATAACAGACTTTTTATCTTCATTTGGTATAAGCTCAATATCTGCCGTACCCATGACGCTAAGATATCTCTCAGTGACATCTTTATGTTCTGCAAGACACTCCATTCCAAGAGGAGTGTCCATCTCAAATGAACATTTCCCGTTCTTATTTATGAGCTCATACTTGCGTCCTGCCATAGCTCCATGTATATACAGCGCAAGCTTTCCATCCTCATATGTATATGAGAAATTTACCGGTACTATATACGGGCAGTCCCCGTCAGCAAGTCCTATCCTCATTATATCGCAGTTATCTATCATGCCGATAATCTCGTTTATATCCGTAACTTCTCGATCCTTACGCCTCATCTTGTCTCCCTATAATTATAATATGCAACGCTTGCAGATGTACTTGTATGATTGCTTACCTTAGCCATAATAGCAAAATCCTCACAAGTGGTAAAGGCTATGTGTTATAAGCCATATACAAACTGCTTATCCTGACCCCAAAAGCATTCTTCATCTCGAACGATTTTATAATCCTTAAGCCATTTTGTATTAGATGTATCATGTATTGCTGACAACTTATCAGTAATGTACTTTGGCACCGTTACGGAATATGCTAATACAGCCTTTCTTGCCCAGGTGATTGTATCATCAATCATCTCTCCTTCCGGCAGACAGATAAGAGTTTCTGTCTCGTATGCCTGAAATCTTGTTATGCCATTCCTGATGTTCATAAAATCGGATACAATTTCATAATCCGAATCAGGATCTTTGATGGTTATATTCGTTCCGTGCGCGGCTAATCTTCTTGCCTCTTCTTCCCACTTCTCTCCCGCTTCCTTGTAGGACTCCTCAAGCATCGTCTGAACATCTCCCGGCATATTAACCTCCGTATAGCAGGAAAATACATGCTCGGTTCCTTCTAAAACCGATTCAACATACGGTCTTGCCCAAACATTTTGCTTTTCAGGAATTACAAGATAAAATATGCATTCAAAGCCCTTTTCTCTGATGGTTCCTGCATCATCATGTCTTGCCATACGACCCATACGCTGAAACAAAGCATCCGCAGGTGCAAGCTCAGAAAATACAGTGTCGAAGTCTACATCTACAGACATTTCCATTATTTGCGTCGATATAACTATTGTCCCGGATGGCCTTTTCCCTGCTTTCTTGCCTTCTTTTCCGTATGAAAAGACAAATTCTTTTCCGAGCTGTTCCTTGTTTTCAGGTGTAGTCCGTGCAGTATATAACCTAACTACTACATTTTCAGATGCCACTTTACTGATAGCCTGATACATCTCCCAAGCTTTTTTAACCGTATTGGCGATATACAATGTATTTCCGCCTGTGTTTACTGAATCGAGCACTTTAGCTATAGCGTCTTCTTGTTTTATGGTTTCAACCTTATATGTCTTCTCTCTTGCGGCCTCGCATATATATGTAGTTACATGTCCTTCCTCTGCACAAGTTATACGTGGATATCCGCTTTCCTGAGGTGATTCATCGGAATAAATGGAAAACAGTTCTTTTCTGGTCTTATTAAGCAAGGTTGCCGATAAAATGATAACAGGAACATTCATCGCGCGAAGCCACTTAAGATCCGAGCTAATAGGGTTCATCATGTATGCGTCATAAGCATGGAATTCATCTATAATCTCTACCTTGTTGCTTAGAGCAAGTAAACGCATATCTCCCGCTTTAAGTTTTATCCCTGCCTGCATAAGTTGATCCACAGTACCGCATGCAAATGGCATGAAAAGCTTTCTTGATTTCTTTTCCCAATCTATTCTTTCATTGTTTTCTTCTGACGTATCAGAACCTATTTCATCATAAAGCCACGCTTTGCCGGTTAAAAGACCGGCATTCACGGTTGAAAACAATCCGTGTTCCTGAAAACAACGCTTTAACCTTGGCAGCATTTCGGAAGCTGTAGCATCTGTAGGTAAGGCCACATATAAACCGGCACAGCCATGCGATTTCATAAGCTGTAAGGCAGCATAAAAGGCTCCCTCCGTTTTTCCGCTTCCCGGCTGATCTTCAATTAAAATGCACTCAGCTTTAGGATGTTCCTTCAGCACGGTAATCAACTTTTTCTGCAGCGGGTAGAGCGTGTCATCATTCAAATCACACAGATTCTTATATGTCCATTCTTTATCATCTTCGATAAAAGGCTCCATGAGCCCACCGGCTTGAAGAAACTCCTTCGCAAGCTTGTTACACTTTTTCGTGTAATTTTCGGATTTAGAATCCAGCGCGTTGCAATATGACGAAGCTGCCCAATCAGAAAACCTGAGGATACCGGAAAGAAGCTGACAAAACAAGTTCCTTTTTCCGGCAATGGTAAAATAGGTAAACGGATACAATCCTGAAACAAAAGAAATCATATCCTGTACACTATTCTTATATGCCTCTGATGAGTCCACTTCTCTTTTTGCTTCTTCTTCAAAAGGAGATTTGGATTTTGCCTGGTGATGATCCTTGATGGCATTTGTAAGCATACGAATCGTCTTCTTATCACCTGTGTCAGGCATATGGTCCTTTAGATACCTTAACAATTGCCTCCAACTTTCATGCTCATGTCTAAAGCCATACCTCACATCTGTTGCTGCCGGTTTAGATTGTAAATTTTGCTGAAAATACGGATGCAGCTTGCCGAGGTCGTGCAATGCTATCAGGAAAAGAATGCTGTTTAAAAATTGCTGTATTGTGATTGCATTATCCACCTGCTCATACAGCAAGTTTAAGCACGACTTATAATTGGATTCAGTTAGAAATGTCTGAGCCATAGCAGCTGTCTCTACAGCATGCTCCCAGAGGAGCTTATCAGGCTTTGCAAGTAAATCCTTCCAGGGTTCGGGACGAGGAAATGCTAAAAGATTTATGCCATCTACATCTATAACATGTCTGGTTGGTGAGCCATGCGTTTCTATACCTATACTGTTTGACGCGGCATCATAACACATAACAGCATCGATATCCGGCTGTTCCTTTATAATATGCTGCCACAATAAATCACGGCGTGCTTTAGAGAGTCTTCCTCCGAATATACCAGGACGAATCTTTAGCATATGTCTCTGCAAATATCCTTCAATTTTAGGCTCTGCATGTTCGAGTGAGATAATAACCATGCTCACAGCTCCCTTGTATGCGCATAATTAATGCCGGCTTTTCGATTATCAGCGGGATCCCACAAAAATCCTTCTGATGATGTATTATCTGATTCTTTTATGTGCTCTTCAAACATACTGGCAAGGTCAGAACAAATGACTGACATAAGTCTCTTTTGCATAATTATGTCACGAAGCTCATGACGAAAGTTTGCAAAATCAGTACTGCCATCGGCACAGTTCTTAAAAGCTAACGGAATCACATACTCATGCTTGTACAAGTCTGCAACATCGTATACAAAGCTTCGCATGGTTCCGGTATGGATAAATCCTATCGCCGGAGAATATCCAAGCCCCACAATAACAGCATGACACACGTTATACAGATATTTGTTACCTACGGTAATTAATTGCTGTATAGTATCCTGAGAATCAAAGTCCTCGCGGTCGTATCTTCTTCCTTTCCATTCAACGCCATATTCTTCAGCATACTTCTGATACAAATCACGCATACGCAGGCCTTCAGCCCCGCGAAGCTGTTCTAAAGAACGCCCTTTAACCGGCATATCCCCATCAAAACGTTTCTGATACATCCACCTGACAACATTCATGTGCTTCACGGAATCGGCATAATACGTTGCTTGCTTAAGCAGATTTGCTGAGCTCCTGTTTTCCTGCATTCCAGTCGCATACCACGCTCTCATATGCTCTCCTGACCAAATCAGAAGACAACCACTATCATCCATGGCCTCGATTGCTCTATGAGTAACGGAACAGCCGGGACCTAGTATAAGACAGGCGAGCGAAGCCACAGGCACGGGAATGCGTTCTTTTCCCTGCAAAATCTGAACTGACGAATCACATTGCTCGATAATCGCATGCTCAATATACATATACGGCAAGCGGTCTGACATTATACCGTTTTCCTTTACTGTTTCTTGCTTCATTTCTTTTCCTTTCTGAAGCATAATCCACCCACGTTCGGGCGGGACGATCGACTTAGACCCACAGGCAAATCTAACGTAGAACTATCTATAACCATGTACGTCCTCATTCATACAATGGGTACAAGACACCATTTGAGGCAAGACATGCAGCATAGGATATTTGTGATTTAAAAAGCCACTGGTGTTACAAAAATGCTTGACCAGGACAATTTTGAGTACTTCAGCATTACATACATCTTAGTTCCAATTAATTCACGTCACAATGGCAGTGCATAAACATGTGCAATGCACTTGTGTTTTGAATGAACATAGAATATAATAATGACATAAATTATTAATGAAAGGAGTACTTTCATATGGCAAAAACAAATATGACAATCAGAATGGAACCGGAGCTTAAAACACAGGCAGCAAATCTATTCAAGTCCCTTGGGATGGATCTGAGTACGGCGACAGGTATTTTTTACAGACAAGCGTTACGTTGCCATGGACTTCCGTTTGAAGTGAAAACTGATGAGCCTAATGCAGTTACTTACTCAGCAATGGATGCTGCAGAAAAGGGAGAAGATATGTCTGGACCATTTGACAGTGTGGAGGATTTAATGGAGGCTCTTAATGCTTAAGCCAGAGTTCTCTGGACAGTTCAAGCGGGACTACAAGCTAGCAATAAAGCGAAATTGTGATCCTAGAAAATTGCAGTTAGTTATTGAAATGCTGTGTAAGGAACAACCACTACCTGAAGCTTATCGAGATCACAATCTTGTTAATTCAAGAGATTACAAGGGTATGAGGGAGTGCCATATTGAACCGGATTGGTTACTTGTTTATAAAATTTACCAAGAAGACTCTTTATTAAAACTAATCCGAACAGGATCTCATAGCGATTTGTTTTGATACATAGATTCCACAAAAGGCAGGCCTGTTAGTTACATGTCTGCCTTTTGCTGTACACATAGAAAATTCTATTATGAATACGCTAATTGAGATTAGCAAGATAATATCAAGACGATTTAATCAATCGTAATTCTTCCTGCTCCGTAAGGATTCTCATAATTAATCTGATATCCCTGAAGCTTGCTTAACGGAGAATTAGCTGTTGCTATGGTTCTGTCGGCAAAGCTCTCGATATACGCTGCCAATATCAGATAATCCTCACTTACATAATCAACCACTGACTCACAACCGTCAAACATAGTCATGCCGTTTCCGCCATTTCTTAGTATATAGTTGACACCTGCAATGTTGTAGATCTTATCCTCTTCGAGCGGTTCATAAGCACCGGTTTCTTTATTATATACCTCAATATCATGTACTCGGTATCCGTCTGTAGGAGCGCCTATCCAGCTTCCCATGGCATCAAGCTGTACACTTGAAGCTAGCTTTGTATCGATGCTGTATTTAATTCCGGCTACATGGAGAAAACCTCCGGTCTCTTCGGGAGTCAATCTTGCGCCCATCTCCAGTGCATCCTTTATGCTTTGTCCGCTTGCCTTGATAAGGCAGGTGACATTACCAAAGGGTTCAACTATCTTGCAATCAAGATAAGTATGCAGTCCATCCGGCATGTTCTGACGTATTCCTCCGCCGTTTGCAATAGCTATATCGCAGTCAAGCTCCATAACATTATTGTAATAGTAATAAACGCTGTCGGCAGTAAGATCTCCAAGGTTAGTCTCCTGAGTTCGGACAAGTCTCTTGTCGGTGCCCGGTTCGTTGACATATAGTGCACAGCTATTATCAGCTATGGTTTCTCCAAGCTGTGTATTAACCTTCTCAACTATACCATCTATCTCAGACTTGATTGCCTCATCCTTGTTATCATACTTATCTATAAGAGATGTACTGATAGAAGCCTTGCCATCGTTAAACTTTATCTCCATATCGCCGATAGCTGAGAAATAGCATCCGGTCTGGGAAAGCACAACCTGATTGCCCTCCTTGTCTGCAACAAGATTCTCTTCCATCCTCGTATGTGAATGTCCGTCTATAAATGCATCCAAACCGCTGGTGTTTGCTATAACATCAGTGCTTCTGTAAGGTGCTGAGCCTTCTTCTACACCAAGATGTCCAATAGCTATCACAACATCAGCCTCCTGTCTTGCATCATCAATGGCAGCCTGTACATAAGAATAAAGCTCGCTGCCGTCCTCGCCTGCAGCTATTCCGTATATATATTCTCCATTTTCATCCTGAAAGCTCTTAGGTGTTGAGCTTGTCAGGGTCTCCGGAGTTGTTATGCCTATAAATGCGATTCTGATGCCATCTACCTCTAAAACCTTGTATGCCGGAAGAACCAGTGATTTATCGGACAGATTATAGAAATTACAGGAAACATATGGAAATGTTGCATTGTCTATAAACTTGAAGGCCTTGAATTGTCCGTAATCAAACTCATGATTGCCGAGTGTGGCAATATCATATCCAACCTCGTTCATAAGCTTAATAATATCATCACCTTCGGATATAGCTGCATATACAGCCCCTTGTGCATGATCTCCTACATCCACCAACAGTACATTTTTTCCTTCGGATTTAAGCTCATCCTTGAGTGCCTTAAGATTGTCATATGACAATCCAGGTTCTTCTTCACCTTTGTCATTCTTAATGGTATTAGCTATGTAACCATGTACGTCATTGGTATACAGAACAGTCAGTTCCTTGCCGTCTAAGGATACGTCGGTATTTTCTGTACTGTCATCAGATGTTTCTGTATTTACCACACTGTCGCTTGATACTTCGGTATTTACCATACCGTCGCCATCCTTGATATCAAGTATAGAAGAACAACCGCCAAGCATAAGCGTTGCGCCAAGCAACATTCCAATGGCAGCTGTAAGTTTTGTCTTAATGTGTAACATTTGTACCTCCTTTTATTGCTGTTTCTATATTGTAACCTATTTGTCCTGTTTGTACACTTCAAATTGGTAATTACAAGAAAGAATGTGCCTTGCTCATTTAGCAATCAAGGCGTGCTTGCTTCAGCAACCTGCCCTGTACGGCAAGAAGGGCTTTCAGCCCGGATTGCTCGTTGCAGGGCAGAGGATTGCGAGAGTGCTTAAAGCGCGAAGCAATCCGTACTTTTATTATATGTGGT
>CAVBGP010000088.1:0-8438 GCA_963595005.1 Acutalibacteraceae bacterium
GCGTCGCTCACCGTGATTGCATCTCCATTTGTGATAAGCTCTATCATACGGCTTACCGCATCGTGGTTCATGTTTTTACTGCCTATGTACTGTACAAACTCAGTATTAAGTCTGTTCTCAGTCTCGGATATTCGGGCTTTGACTGCATTAAGCTGCTGCTTTGAATTGCTCCATGCTTCCTCAGCCTGCTTTAGCTTGCCGCCGTAATTGGTATCTATCTCAGCTATAAGCTGCTGCTTGGTCTCATTATCAAAGCTTGTAAGTGCCTGCAGCTTATTGACCATGAGATTCTCGCACTCCTGCTTCTTGCCTGCTATATCATCATCAAAGCTTGTAAGGTCATATGCCGCATCGCTTTGATCATTACGGATATTGCGGGTAATGTTGACAATAGCCTTTTCATCCTTACGTATATTGGCAATAATAGATCTGCAGTTTGCAAGCTGCTCACCGTGCTTACTCTTAATACGTGCGCCGGTTGAGACATATATCGCAATAATTACTATTACGGCTATTATCACCCCTATGAAGACCTTCATGTCCCCATATACATGTGCGCCTATAATTGCCGCCACCATGATAGCTGCGACAATTATAAGTCTGAGCCAGTCTCCTATGCCTGCCGGATAATATATGCTGTAGAAAAATCTCGTCTTGCACAGGCCCGGAAGCTTGTTGAGATTGCAATAATTAACCAGACTCTCCTTAAGGCTTGCTATCTCCCCCTTAAGGCCTGCCGTCTGCGCTTCAACACGATTATTAACGCCCTCTTCACGTGCCTTGCCGCGCTTTTTTTCAACGGCTTCAATCTCGTTATTTTTAGCCTTGATCTGCTTATCGAAGCTGTTTTCCACATCTGCCCTGCGTGCGCTTACAGTACGTTCCTTCTCATTGGCAATATTCTTCTTGAGAGTGTTGTATGCACCTTCAAGCTTGCTGCTCTCGTCAGTACTTGCCTTAAGCGCAGCCTTATCAGAATCTAATACATCTATAAGCTGCAAAGCTTCTTCAAGATATTCTCTTGGCATATTGATGTCAGCCATATGTTCTCCTTTCGCCGGGTATCCTGCGATTACAGCTCTGCCTTAAGCTTAGCTGCAAGCTCTGCCTGCTCCTCAGGCTCTGATTCAAGCTGCGGCCAGCTGACTATCTTCTCGCCGCCGTTATATCTCGGGATGATATGCATATGAAGGTGATGCACAGTCTGACCTGCAGCCTCTTTGTTGTTCTGAACAACATTAAAGCCATCGCACTTAAGGCCCTTAAGCTGAGCACTACCGATGCGTCTTGCAAGCTTTAATATGCTCTCAAGAGTTGCATCATCCGCCGAAACAAGGTCATCAAAATGCTCCTTCGGCAATATAAGTGCATGTCCCTTAACAGCCGGACTTAAGTCGAGGATGACTCTGAACTGCTCGTCCTCATACACCGTATCTGACGGAATCTCGCCATTTGCTATCTTACAGAAAATGCAATCGTCCTTCTTCATCTTATACTCCTTTATGGTTAACCCATCTACCAAGCAGCGTCTGTACACTCAATACAGAGCTATGTTTAGTTTATTACGCTCTGCTGTGTCTGCTCCTTGGCACCTTGATAAGGTCCTGAGAGTTTCACAAACGCTTCTATGCATACAGAGTTGATTATACCATTTGCTATTAATCCATACAAGAAAAATCCCCGATACACGCGATATATCTGTACATGTATCGGGGTCCATATTAAAATGTGTCATTCATCATACGGCAAACATAACCTCCGGCTTACCTTCCGGCCTCCGGCTTGCCCTTAAAGCTCTGCTTAGGCTTTAGTCTCTGACTTGTCTTTAAGTCACTGTTTCAGCTTAAGCCTCTGACTTGCTCTCATCCAACTTATCAAGACGCTTCTTGATATTGTCTCTGGCGTTGATGATATGCTGTACGGTACGTGAACGTGCCAGCTCCGGCTCATGGAGACGCAGTGCCTCCAATATAGCCAAATGCTCCTCATAACTAAGCTGGGCACGGCTCTTATCACTCACTGATGCCTTACGGAACTTAAGTATCTTCTTGTGGATATTGCTAAGCGTATCGTGATATATAACGCTTCCTGACGCCTGATACAAAAGCTCATGGAAGGTCGAGTCCATGTCTCTTATATTTTCGCTCTTAACTGAAGGATCACCCTGCTTGTCGGTATAGAACTTCTGCAGCTCAATAACCTCCTGCATCTTAGAGAGCTCCTCGTCAGTGACATTTTTAGCAGCACGCGCGGCCGCCTGTCCTTCAAGCTGTATGCGGATATCATACATATCCAGCATATCCTCGGCACTTATACCGACAACCACTATGCCATGTCCGGTCTCGTCAAGTATATGCTCCTGTTCAAGGCGTCTGACAGCCTCTCTGACAGGCGTACGGCTTACCCCAAGCTCCTCTGAAAGCTTAGCCTCGCTCAGCATCTCGCCCTTTTTATATTTGCCTGACAATATCTCATTTTGCAGCTGTTCAAATATCTGATCAGCTATTGATATAGTCCTGTGATCCCTCATATCATTCTCCTTATTGAAGCGTCAAAATTCATTTTGTGCATCCTATTCATGCATCGCAAAGCCCAAATCATTATTATGTAGCCGTTACAGGGCAGAGGATTGCGAGAGCGCGTAAGCGCGAAGCAATCCGTACTTTTATTAAAATGTGGTGCCTGCAAAATCGTAGGCATGGTTGTTTACTTAGCAGCGCGAACTCCCTCAGTCGGCTTATACTTGCCGTTTGAGAACTCTTCTATCTTGCTCTCAAGCTCCTCTGTGGAGAGCATAGCTGTTCTTCCGCCCTCATACTCGGCATCAACCCACTCCTTGAGCTTCATTACCGTTGGATCATGCTTGTCAACCATAGCATCTCCTCTGAGCACATAGTTCTGGTTCATCCAATAAGCAATTCCTGCAAGTCCTGAGTTCTTGTTAATTGCAACCATAGCAGGCTTCTTGAGTATCTTCTCGGTATCAAAGATATTGTATATCTCCTCATCCTTAAGCAAGCCGTCAGCATGGATACCTGCGCGAGTCACGTTAAAGTTTCTTCCTACAAATGGCGTCATCGGCGGAATCTTATAGCCGATTTCATTTTTATAATAATCAGCTATGTCTGTGATTACTGTAGGATCCATGCCGTCAAATGATCCTCTGAGCGATGCATATTCAAATACCATAGCCTCAAGCGGAACATTACCTGTACGTTCGCCTATGCCAAGCAATGTGCAGTTTACGCCGCTTGCTCCAAAGAGCCAGGCCGTAGCAGCATTGGAAACAGCCTTGTAGAAATCATTATGTCCGTGCCACTCAAGCATATCGCTCGACACTCCCGAATAGTGCTGCAGACCATAGACTATACCCGGAACACTTCGAGGAAGTGATACCTCACTGTAAGGTACTCCGTAGCCCATGGTATCGCAGGCTCTGATACGAACCGGTATGTGTGCATCCTCTGACAGCTTCATAAGCTCGTTTACAAACGGCACAACAAAGCCATAGAAATCAGCTCTTGTAATATCCTCAAGATGGCAGCGCGGCATTACGCCTGCGTCAAATGCATCACGCACTGTAGCAAGATACATTTCCATTGCTTCCTTACGAGTCATCTTGAGCTTCTTGAATATATGATAGTCACTGCAGGATACAAGTATACCCGTTTCGCGTATACCGAGATCCTTAACCAGCTTAAAGTCCTCTCTGGTTGCTCTGATCCATGTCGTTATCTCCGGGAAGCGAAGTCCGAGATCCTGACATCTGGCTACCGCCTCACGATCTCTCTCACTGTACACAAAGAACTCCGACATGCGGATGATGCCGTACGGACCACCAAGCTTTGACATAAGCTTAAACAGATCAACTATCTGATCAACAGTATACGGGTTGATAGACTGCTGTCCGTCTCTGAAGGTAGTATCTGTTATCCATATATTTTCCGGCATAGACATAGGCACACGGGTATGGTTAAAGCCAAGCTTTGGAACCTCCTCATACTTGTAAATGTCACGGAACAGATTTGGTTCCCTGACATCCTGAAGTGAATATTTGTATGCATTTTCCTCAAGCAGGTTCGTCTTCGGTGATAATTCAAGCATAGGTATAACCTCCCGATTTAAGTTTATGTCTTCTTTGTTCTGAACTTTTGCATAATTGTATACCAATATACTTAAAACCGCAAGACTTTTATATTTTAAAGTATCGAATATCGTCTATGAGGATATACCAGATTGTAGGATTGCAGCAATGTGGAACATTCCATGCCTTTATAATGTGCAGTAATCCTAAATATTGGTGAATTTTTCATCTTTATGTACGCAAAGAGGCCGCTGCACTAATGTGCAGCGACCTCTTATTATCGCAAACTTTTATAAGTATATCACACCGCTGGTTTAGAACTGTGCGCCCTTTGCCATTGCAAGATAGATATCTGTACGATCCTGTGCATCAGCCTGTGCCTTAGCATAGAGTGCCTCAGCTGTGTCAGGGAACTTACGCTGCAGTGAGCTGTAACGTACTTCCTGCATAAGGAAATCTCTGAACTTGCTGAGATCAGGAGCCTTAGAATCAAGGATGAACGGATTCTTACCCTCTGCCTTAAGCTCAGGATTGAATCTGTATGCATGCCAGTATCCGCACTCAACAGCCTGCTTAATACGGTTCTGAGTATTGCTCATGCCGCCCTTGATACCATGGTTGATACAAGGAGCATATGCAATGATTACTGAAGGTCCGTCATAAGCCTCAGCTTCCTTGATTGCGTTAAGTACCTGCTGCGGGTCATATCCCATAGCAACCTGTGCTACGTATACATAACCGTAAGACATGCACATACGTCCAAGGTCCTTCTTCTTTGTCTTCTTACCAGCTGCAGCGAACTGAGCAACTGCTGCTGTCTGAGTAGCCTTAGAAGACTGTCCGCCTGTGTTAGAGTAAACCTCGGTATCTACGCAGAGGATGTTAACGTTCTCGCCTGAAGCGATTACGTGATCAAGTCCTGAGTAACCGATATCGTAAGCCCATCCGTCACCACCAACAATCCACTGTGATGTCTTGTAGAGGTAATCCTTACGCTCTAAGAGTGACTTAACCTGGTCATTCTGCTCTGTAGCCTCAAGTGCTGCAATGAGACGATCTGTACGCTGACGTGTACCATTGCCGTCCTTCCAGTTTGCAAGGCACTCCTCGCCAACTGCCTTAAGCTCTGCATCGCTTGTCTTGCTTACAAGATCTGTAAGAGTAGTCTTAAGGAACTTACGTACTGCGTCTGTACCAAGGTACATACCATAGCCGTACTCTGCTGTATCCTCGAACAATCCTGATGCCCATGCAACACCACGACCCTTCTCGTTGGTGCAGAACGGAATCTCAGGTGAGCCGCCCCAGATATGTGTGCAGCCTGCTGAGTTAGCAATTCTCATGTGGTCACCAAAGAGCTGTGTAACCATCTTGAGGTAAGGTGTCTCGCCGCAGCCTGCGCATGCGCCTGAGAACTCGAAGTAAGGTCTGCGGAACTGGCTTTCCTTAACATTCTTAGGATCCTCAATCTCCTTATCCTTAACATTATTAACTGTGTAATCCCAGTTAACATCATTCTGCTCCTGGATGCTCTCAAGTCTAACCATTGAGAGAGCCTTGGTCGGGCAAGCCTTAAGGCAAACGCCGCAGCCTGTGCAGTCCATACCGGAGATTGACAGATGATACTTCATGCCGGCATGTCCTGTAGCATCCTTAAGCTCGTAGCCTGCAGGAGCCTTAGCTGCCTCAGCCTCATCAAGCAGAGTAGGTCTGATAACTGCGTGTGAGCAAACTGCTGAGCAACGGTTACACTCTACGCACTTAGCAGCATCCCAGGTTGGAACCTCAATAGCGATACCGCGCTTCTCATACTTGGTGTAGTTCTGCTCCCAGCTACCATCCTCATGTCCAAGGAATCCGCTGACAGGAACATCATTACCCTCCTGACGAGCCATCTTGAAGAGAACCTTCTTGAAGAACTCAGGTGCATCAGTCTCTGCAACTTCCTCATCCTTAGCATCAGCCCAAGAAGCCGGATAATCAACCTTGTGAACCTTCTCGATACCGGCATCAACTGCCTTGTAGTTCATGTCAAGGATATCCTGTCCCTTAGCGCCGTAGGTCTTCTCGATCTGATATCTGAGAGCCTTAACAGCGGTCTCGATCGGGATAATATTAGTAATCTTGAAGAAGCCTGCCTGCATGACCATGTTGATACGTGATCCGAGTCCTAATTCCTTACCGATATCAAATGCATCGATAGTGTAGAATACAGCCTTCTTCTGAGCAATCTTTCTCTTAAGGTCTGCAGGAAGATGCTTATCAAGCTCCTCATCTGACCATGTGCAGTTAAGAAGGAAGCTTCCACCCTCCTTAAGGTCGTCGATAAGAGGATACTTGTGAACATATGCCTGGTTATGACAGGCAATGTAGTTAGCAGCCTTAATCTGGTATGAACCCTTAATCTGGTTAGGACCAAATCTAAGGTGAGATATAGTAACGCCGCCTGACTTCTTAGCATCATAAGCGAAGTAAGCCTGAACGTTGTAATCTGTATTGTCACCGATGATCTTAACAGCCTGCTTGTTAGCACCTACGGTACCATCAGAGCCAAGACCCCAGAACTTACATGAGTAGTTTCCGTCCGGAGTAGAGTCAAACTCAGGTGCTGCCGGAAGTGACAGATGTGTAACATCATCAACGATAGATACTGTGAAGTTGTTCTTTGACTCAGCTGCCTCAAGGTTGAGATATACAGCCATAGCATCGTTAGGTGTGAAGTCCTTAGAACCAAGGCCATAACGTCCGCCAACAACCGGAATCTGAGCAAACTCAGTGCCGATAAGAGCATTACGAACATCAAGGTAGAGCGGCTCTCCCGGAGCACCCGGCTCCTTAGTACGATCAAGAACAGCAATCTTCTTAACTGTCTTAGGAAGCTTCTCAACTAACTTCTCGTTAACGAAAGGTCTGTACAGATGTACCTCAAGTACGCCGTACTTCTTGCCCTTAGCATTCCAGAAATCAATAGTCTCTCTGATAACGCCTGCAGATGAACCCATGGTTATGATAACGAAGTCTGCATCCTCTGCTCCATAGTAGTTGAACAGCTGATAATCTGTTCCTGCAAGCTCGTTGATCTTGTTCATGTACTCCTCAACGATACCCGGAACATCATCGTAGAATCTGTTAACTGACTCACGGTTCTGGAAGAATACTTCCGGTCCTTCAGCCGATCCTCTTGACTTCGGATGATCTGAATTAAGAGCATTGTCTCTGAACTTTCTGATTGCATCGTAATCAGGAAGTGTCTTCATTGTCTCATCATCAAACACTTCGATCTTCTGATACTCATGGCTGGTACGGAAACCATCGAAGAAATGAAGTACCGGAAGGTGTGACTTAATAGCTGTAAGGTGTGAGATTGTAGACATATGATAAGCCTGCTGTACAGAGCTTCCTGCAAGCATGATGAAGCCTGTAGCACGGCAGTTCATAACGTCCTGATGATCACCGTAGATTGAAAGTGCATTAGATGCAAGAGCACGTGCTGATACGTGGAATACGCCAGGAAGCTGCTCACCTGCAATCTTGTGCATGTTAGGAAGCATAAGCATAAGTCCCTGTGAAGCTGTGTAGGTTGAGCCTAAAGCACCACCCTGAAGAGCTCCGTGAAGGGCACCTGCTGCACCGCCCTCATGCTGCATCTCTCTTACCTCAACGGTCTCACCGAAGATGTTCTTCTTGCCGTTGGCACTCCACTCATCAAGAGCCTCAGCCATACCTGATGAAGGGGTGATCGGATAGATAGTAGCTACCTCTGTAAAAGCATAAGAAGCTAATGCAGCGGCAGTGTTACCATCAACGGTGACTTTTTTAAAGTTACTGTTCATACAACTACCTCCGTTATTGCTATTCATCTGCACTGATAAGCCTTTGCTAATACTGCTGCAAATGAATCAATGTGTAAATAACGCTTATAATATTAGGGCGCAAACTGCCCCATTTATACAACCGTTCATGAGTATACACGATTTCAAGTGATTTTGATAGGCAAAAAATGTGTGTTTGCTGTGAATTGTTAAAAAATATACAATCAACATCCGATGTACAAAATTTTCAACAATTTTAATGTGGAAAAGTTGGTCAAATTGTTAGCACAAATCGCTTGACACACGTTTTTCAACAATTTTAATCACGTGTTAATGCTGTTTTTTGTGTATAACACAAATTTTCTTGTACTTTTGTTGTTTTTCACGACAAAAGTGTTGACGGCATTTACTGCAATATTATCTTGCATCAAAATGTTTCGTATCGTCATAATTTCCTTGACATGTGGCAACATTTTTAATATAATTTAATAGCTATATGCGGTATGCCTCAATAGCTCAGTTGGTTAGAGCATCTGACTGTT
>CAVBGP010000089.1:0-8135 GCA_963595005.1 Acutalibacteraceae bacterium
TTTAATGAATAATGCACAAACAGTCTGACTCTTTATTGATGACAAGGCCTTGTACAGATATAATGTTAGCCAAAGTTTAGCCGGCAGCATTATTAGAGTACAGAAGGAAAATATATTATGGAGAGAAGAGACAAGATTAATTATTACCTGGACCTGGCAGATATTGTATCCAAGAGAGGCACATGTCTCAGGAAGCGCTACGGTGCAGTTATAGTTAAAAATGATGAGGTTATATCTACAGGCTATGTGGGAGCTCCGAGAGGCAGAAAGAACTGCTCAGACCTCGGCTACTGCATCAGACAGAAGATGAATATACCAAGAGGTGAGCGCTACGAGCTATGTCGAAGCGTTCATGCCGAGGCCAATGCAATCATAAGCGCCTCACGAGATAAGATGATAGACAGCATTATCTACCTCTCAGGCAGAGAGATGGACACCAATGAATATGTCAAAAATGCCAATTGCTGCTCAATGTGCAAGCGTATGATTATCAATGCGGGCATCAAGCAGGTTGTAGTCAGAGACAGCGAAACCGAATACCGCGTCATCGATGTCAATGAATGGATAGATAATGATGATTCGCTAAGCGGAGAGTTTGGCTATTGACACACACAGGATAATGATGAATATAAAAGCTGCCTGACGAATAAGCGATACCTTACAAAGGTGACAATACTTATCTGTCAGGCAGCTTTAGAATCTCTGTTACAGTTCAGCTATGATGCCTCGGCTCAATAAAAAAATGCTGAAATTTTCAGAGGTCATGATTTTAAGTATCTAAGGAATCATTTGGATACAGGCTGATAATTATCAGATATCGATGATTTCCTTTTGACACGGAGTATCAAGTATACGTATATCTGGGATGGCATCCATAAGCTTTATGGCCTCACGAGTCTGCTCGCGCCAATTATGAAGGTCATCCCTTTCAAACGGCAAATGATAAAGCAGCAGATGCTTTGGCTTGATATCATTAAGGATAACGTCACGTCCCTTCTGCAGCAGAGTCCATACGAAATCAACGATAGCCACATCTATATCCGTGTCAACCGCATAATAATGCATAGCAGGGTCAGTGGTTGACGAATCCATAGGCATGAAAATATTGATATTGCCGTCATTCATAAGCAGACTGTAATGAGTCTTGTTGTGATGACGCTTGGTACAATGGAAGGTCTTGATAAACTTAAGACTGATATCCTTAACATTAACATCCATCGTATCGCCGTGCACATATATCTCATCCGGGAAATATTTCTCCGGCAGATATACCTTAGTACGAGGAAAACGAGACTTGGCATATCTTACTATATCCGAGGTGAAATGATCTATATGGCAATGCGAGAAAACGAGCGCATCCGGTCCCTGCTGATACTCACCGATATAATCAGGGTCGCTAAACACCTGCTCCCTGATATCAGGAGTAACAGTCGAATAGGTCGGAGCCTTGATATCATGAATCGCATCCACCCATATGATAGAAGAAGGAAAATTAATCGCAAGTCCGGCATTTGATGTAAATGCAAATTTATAGCTTGGCATATATAACACCTCAGGTTCATCTTGAAATGCTACAGATTATATCACAAGCGCAAACCTAGCGCTACATAGGCTGTGTTGTTTTCAGTTAGTTGGATTTAAGAAAAATGAATAGTGCAGGCATATGAGACAGGTGTGACCTTGTTATCGCCGCAGCGTTCCTGCTTTTATGTTATATGCGCTGCGGCGTAACACTGAACACCCGTCCATATGCCTGCTTAAAACCACTTTATAAGATAAGCCCACGGCATTTCTCTTATGTTTTTTGTATGTCCCTCAGCTTGACATACAGCTCTTTTGGTGGTAGCTTTTACAAGTTAAAGGCATTAACAAGGGTGAACTATGTCCAAAGATAAGAAACAATATTATGAAGAGCTTCTGCTTAAGATGATGGCTATACATGATTTTGAGGAAGAGATAATGCGCCTGTATAAGGAAGGCGCTGTTCATGGTACCCTTCATCTGTGCACAGGTGAGGAGGCTGTCGATGTAGGCAGCACAGCCGTGCTTAAGGACAGAGACTATATATTTTCGACACACAGAAGTCATGGCGTATATCTCGGCAGAGGCGGAGATATCAATGCAGCCATGGCAGAGGTTTTAGGACGTGCAAGCGGCACAACCAGGGGCAGAGGCGGCTCTATGCATATCTGCGATCCTGAGCATGGTGTTTTAGGCTCAAACGGCATAGTAGGAGCCAATGCACCTCACGCCTGCGGAGCAGCACTTACCATCAAGCTTAAGGGCATACACGATGCAGCTGCAGTCTGTTTCTCCGGAGACGGAGCAGCCAATGCAGGCGCTGTGCTTGAGTCCATGAATCTTGCAGGAGTCTGGAAGCTTCCTGTTATATTTGTATTGGTAGAGAACCACTATGCCGTTTCAACTGTGGTTGAAAGAGCATCGGCTAATGCGGACTTTACCAAGAGGGCAGAGCCCTTTGGACTTGAATGCTTTGAGGCCGACGGCAATGACCTGACAGAGGTTATGGATGTTATGCTTAAGGCAAGAGAGTATGCTGTCACCAATATGAAGCCATGTCTTGTGGTGGAGCATACCTACAGAGTGGCAGGACATTCCAAGTCTGACCGCAACAAATACCGCAGCACGGCAGAGATAGAGTACTGGAAGGCAAGAGGCCCTATCAGACGCTTCAAGGACAAGCTTCTTGAGGAATGCATCTCCACGGCAGCAGAGCTTGCAGAGCTTGAGCTTAAGGCTAAGCGCATAGTTAAGGAAGCAACAGAGTATGCATTAAAGCAGCCTATGGCTGAACAGTCAGCTGATGCATTAGAGCGTGCAGCTTACGCAGATTGAATAGGAAGGGCATAAGATGAGGAAAATACTGTATCGTGAAGCTCTTACCGAAGCCATGCGTGAAGAGATGCAGCGAGATTCATCAGTTATAATCATGGGTGAGGATGTCGGCTTATACGGAGGCGGCTTTCTTGCCACAGACGGACTTATAGAGGAATTCGGAGAGCAGAGAGTATTGGATACTCCTGTATCAGAGACTGCATTTGTAGGAGCTGCGGTAGGAGCAGCCATGACCGGCATGAGACCGGTGGTAGAGCTTATGTTTTCTGATTTTATGGCAGTATGCTGGGATCAGATTATGAATGAAGCCGCCAAGATGCATTTTCTCTACGGCAGAAGCGTTCCTATGGTTATAAGGTCGGCAGCCGGAGGCGGAACAGGCGCCGCAGCGCAGCATTCACAGTCACTTGAGAATATGTATGCACATGTTCCGGGACTCAAGGTTGTCATCCCGTCTACGCCTTATGATGCCAAGGGACTATTAAAGAGTGCAATAAGAGACAATAATCCAGTTATAGTATTAGAGCAAAAGCTGCTGTACAAGACCGTGGGCGAGGTTCCGGAGGAGGAATATACTGTCCCTATCGGCAAGGCGGCCGTGAGAATTGAGGGCACAGATGTGACTCTCATAAGCTACGGCAGGATGATGGGCGACTGCTATGAGGCGATAGATGAGCTTACAGCCAACAGGATATCGGTAGAGCTTATAGACCTGAGGTCGATAAGTCCGCTGGATAAGGAGACTGTACTAAGCTCAGTACGTAAGACCGGCAGAGCAGTTATAGTTCACGAGGCAGTAACCTTCGGAGGCTTTGGCGGAGAGCTTGCGGCAATTATTGCTGATGAGGCCTTCGATGCGCTGAAGGCACCAATCAAGAGAGTAGGTGCGGCATATTGCCCTGTCCCATGCGCTGACCAGGAGGAACGCAACGTATTTCCGGATGCAGCAAGCATAGCAGAGGCTGTAAGAGAGGTTTATAGCCGCAGCAGAGTTGTTTGCATATAGAGCATCATTAACAGGTGCACAATAACGAATACGGAACATTTGCCGTGCACGTGTTAACAAAGATGTAACATTTTCAGGACACATTATAGTGTATAATATTCGTTTGAGAGTCAGCTGCAGTTTGAGACAGCAGCAGTATTAAAGAAAGACAGGAGTTAATTAATGGCAGGATTAGGCGAGATGCTGTTTGGAACACACAGCGAGAGAGAGCTTAAGCGTATATATCCTATAGTGGATAAGATTGAGGCACTTGATGCCCAGATGAGTGCTAAAACAGATGAAGAGCTCAAGGCCATGACACCTTATCTTAAGGAGCGTCTTGCAAAAGGAGCAAGCTTAGACGATATATTGCCGGAGGCATTTGCGACAGTAAGAGAGGCCTCCAAGAGAGTGCTCGGCATGAAGCACTTCAGAGTACAGCTTATCGGCGGAATTGTATTGCATCAGGGCCGTATAGCTGAGATGAAGACCGGTGAAGGCAAGACACTTGTTTCTACCTGCCCGGCTTACCTCAATGCGCTTGCAGGCAAGGGCGTACACGTTGTTACTGTCAATGATTACCTTGCTAAGCGTGATGCTGAGTGGATGGGCAAGGTTCACGAGTTCCTTGGTCTCAAGGTCGGAGTTGTACTTAACTCCATGGATTCGAGAGAGCGCAAGGAGGCTTATGGCTGTGATATCACCTATGTCACCAACAATGAGCTGGGCTTTGACTATCTGCGTGACAACATGGCTATCTATAAGGAGCAGCTCGTGCTCCGCGGTCTTAACTATGCCATCATCGATGAGGTCGATTCTGTGCTCATAGATGAGGCAAGAACACCGCTTATCATATCCGGTCAGTCAGGCAAGAGCACCAAGCTCTATGAGGCCTGCGATGTACTCGCAAGACAGCTCGAGAAGGGCGAGGCTTCGGCTGAATTCTCCAAGATTAATGCCATACTCGGCGAGGAGATAGAGGAGACCGGAGACTATATCTACGACGAGAAGGAGAAGAACGTCTCACTTACAGACCAGGGTGTACATAAGGTAGAGCAGTTCTTCCATATCGATAACCTGGCAGATCCCGAGAACCTTGAGATACAGCACTGCATTATACTTGCGCTCAGAGCACACAATGCAATGCACAGGGATAAGGATTACGTTGTCAAGGATGATGAGGTTATCATTGTTGATGAATTTACAGGACGTATCATGCCGGGACGCCGCTATTCCGATGGTCTGCATCAGGCGATTGAGGCTAAGGAGCATGTAAATGTCCGCCGCGAGAGCCGTACTCTTGCTACCATTACCTTCCAGAACTTCTTTAATAAGTTCGAGAAGAAGTCAGGTATGACAGGTACTGCCCAGACCGAGGAGAAGGAGTTCAGAAACATTTACGGTATGGATGTTATCGTCATCCCTACCAATAAGCCTATTGCCCGTAAGGATCTTGACGATGCAGTATTCAAGACCAAGAAGGAGAAGTATAAGGCAGTCTGCGACAGCGTAGAGGAGGCCTACAGGAAGGGCCAGCCTGTGCTTGTCGGCACCATCACCATAGAGACCTCAGAGCTGCTCTCAGAGATGTTCAAGCGCAGAGGCATTCCGCACAATGTACTTAATGCCAAGTTCCACGAGAAGGAGGCTGAGATTGTTGCAGATGCAGGAAGACACGGCGCAGTAACCATCGCTACCAACATGGCAGGCCGTGGAACCGATATCAAGCTTGATGATGAGGCCAAGGCTCTCGGAGGACTTAAGATAGTAGGTACTGAGAGACATGAGTCAAGACGTATAGACAATCAGCTTCGCGGTCGTTCCGGACGTCAGGGAGATCCGGGTGAGTCCAAGTTCTATCTCTCACTCGAGGATGATATCTTAAGACTCTTCGGTGCTGACAACCTGATGAATATATTCAACAAGCTCGGCGTTGAAGAGGGCGAGGAGATACATCACAAGATGCTCTCCAAGGCTATCGAGAATGCTCAGAAGAAGATTGAGGGCAATAACTTTGGCATACGTGAGCAGCTCTTAAAGTTTGACCAGGTCAACAACGAGCAGAGAGATGTGGTATACGAGGAGAGACGCAAGGTTCTTGACGGTCTCAACATGCGTGAGGTCATCATCAGCTATGCTCAGGATATAGTTAACAATGCTGTAGACATGGTTATACCGGATGATAAGGCCCCGGCAGATTGGGATATACAGGAGCTTAACAACACATTGCTTCCGATTATTCCGCTGCAGCCGATGATGCTTACCAAGGAGGAATTTGCAGCTCTTAACAAGGACAAGCTCAAGCAGCTTATCAAGGAGCAGGCAATCAAGCTCTACGAGGAGAAGGAGGCATTGTTCCCGGATCCTGAGCAGCTTCGAGAGGCAGAGCGAGTTATCCTGCTCAAGGTTATAGATAATAAGTGGATGAACCATATCGATGATATGGCACAGCTTCGTGAGGGCATAGGCCTTGTTTCCTACGGACAGAAGGATCCGCTCGTAGAGTACAAGACCGAGGGCTATGAGATGTTCGAGGGTATGGCAGCCTCAATCAAGGAGGATACCGTACGTCTCCTGTATCATCTGCAGGTTCAGCAGAAGGTAGAGAGAGAACAGGCAGCAGAGATTACAGGAACCAACCGTGACGACAGCGCTGCCAAGGCACCTAAGAAGCGTGAGATAAGGAAGATATATCCTAATGATCCTTGCCCGTGCGGTTCAGGCAAGAAGTTTAAGCAGTGTCACGGAAGATATGCCGTACCGGGAGACAAGATTAATTTCTCTAAGCCGGCAGAATAATAGGGAGGGTAAATGGCGTTAATCGAATTTGATAATTGTAAATCAGAGCTGCTGTCCTACAAGGAACCGTTAGAGGAGCTTGGACAGTCACTTGACCTTGACAACAAGGGCAGACGTATAGTTGAGATGGAGCGCCAGATGGAGGAGCCAACCTTCTGGGATGATGCCGAGAAGTCAGCAAAGTTCATGAAGGAGCTTAATTCCCTCAAGGCCTCTGTAGATAAGTACAAAGCACTTAATTCTCAGTATGAGGATATAGAGGCTATCATCGAGATGGGCAGCGAGGAGGATGACGAGGAGCTTGCCGCTGAGGCAAGAGAGATGCTTGAGAGCTTTAAGACAGAGCTTGAGAGCATGCGCACCTCACTTCTGCTCTCAGGTGAATATGATGCCAACAATGCAACCATAGCTCTTTCTGCAGGAACAGGCGGAACCGAGGCAATGGACTTTAATGAGATGCTTTACCGTATGTATACGAGATGGTGTGAGAAGCATGGCTTTACTACCAAGCTTCTTGACTATCAGCCGGGCGATGAGGCAGGCATCAAGGGCGTGACATTTTCAGTAGAAGGGGAAAATGCATACGGCCTTCTTAAGTCTGAGGCCGGCGTACACAGATTAGTGCGCATATCCCCGTTCAATGCCCAGGGCAAGCGTCAGACCTCATTTTGCTCCTGCGATGTTATGCCGGAGCTTGATGATACCATAGAGATTGATATCGATCCGTCAGACTTAAAGATAGATACCTACCGTTCATCCGGTGCCGGCGGTCAGCATATCAACAAGACCTCCTCTGCCGTACGTATCACTCATATACCTACAGGTATAGTTTGTGCCTGCCAGGAGGAGCGTTCACAGTTCCAGAACAAGGATAAGGCTATGGCAATGCTGAAGGCTAAGCTCTACATGCTTAAGCAGCAGGCTCATGCCGAGAAGATATCGGATATCAGAGGCGACATCAAGGAGATAGCCTGGGGCAGCCAGATAAGAAACTATGTACTTCAGCCGTACACCATGGTCAAGGATGTACGTACAGGTGAGGAGACAGGCAATGCACAGGCGGTGCTTGACGGAGATATAGACATCTTTATCAATGCCTACCTCAAGTGGCTGCAGCTCGGTAAGCCGGACCGCAGAGTTGCGGACAATGACTAAGGGCCTTGGTTTATAACATGGCGGCAGCTAACTGAGAGTCAAAGCTTGAATATATGCAAAAGCACTGCTATTATTATAAAGTTATTGACTTAGCAGTGCCGATAGTGAATGAATGCCCATGCCTGCAAATTCGCAGGCACAACATAAAATAAAAGTACGGATTGCTACGCACTAACCTGCTCTCGCAATACTTTTAGAGAAAAAAACGGGCACATGACCTAAGGTCATGTGCCCGTTTGATTGATACTGTGATTGCAGACTTACGTTCTTACACATGTAAGTGTACCGGCTTGCCAAATGTAAGTGTACCAGCTTGCCGAAGTCGCAGTAAGTCTGATTG
>CAVBGP010000090.1:0-8098 GCA_963595005.1 Acutalibacteraceae bacterium
AGTCCTTGCTTTCTTCAGGGCTTGCAAAGCTTTCACAAGCAGTCAGATCTTTTGAAGTTATATTATCTAAAGCTGTATTGTCTAAAGCGGTATTGCCTGAAGCAGTATTATCTGAAGCAGTATTATCTGAAGCAGTGAATCCGCAGCCTGTGTTAGTTTTGCTTTCGGGCTTAGCAAAGTTGACGGCATTATGACAGATTGTTCGGTCACTAGCATTATCCAGATAGGAACGAAAGAGCTCCATATATGCCTTCTCGGCTCCGACATCATACAGCTCCATGCCATTGGTATCAACACAGAGAGTTCTGACACCGGTTCTGCGCTCGCACATCCTTTTAAGAGCCTGATAATCAGTAGCTATAACTGAGGGAACAGGAGTGCCGATAATTGCGGCAAAGCTGACATTTTCAGCGCCGACACTGTTAACCGTACGCTTTAGCTTCTCTACCAATCTGTCGTCACGCCCAAGTATGGCATCCATATCTCTTAGACCGGCACTGTATATAGCGCTTTTCTCAGTAAGCCATCTTGGCTCATCAAAGCCGCAGATATTACCGGCACAGCCGCCTGCGTCACAGATAACTGTGATACCGCCTAATGAGTAAA
The DNA here is from genome assembly GCA_963595005.1 of Acutalibacteraceae bacterium. Taxonomy (GTDB): domain Bacteria; phylum Bacillota; class Clostridia; order Lachnospirales; family Lachnospiraceae; genus Avilachnospira. The sequence goes on from CAVBGP010000090.1 coordinate 607, forward strand.
GCACAGATGACGCACCTGATGCATCCGGTGCAAACGGCGGCAGAAAACGACGTAATCCACGAATCCTGTGTTTATTTGCTTCGGGACAGTCGGAGAATGATTTCGCTGCCTCAGTATCAGACGCATTCATGCATGTCTTAGAGAGCACATCGTCTGTGTTGCAGGGAGGCACGTGGCTCGACGGTTTTACAACTGTATCGACAGAATCAGCAATATCCGTATCGATATCACAGCTAAAAACGGCAGCAGCCTCCGGCTTTGCTTGAACAGATATATTCACACTGGAAGTTACTGCTTTCTCAAGTTCAACCGAGCTTCTTGAAGCCTTCTGCGCCTTGTATGTCTCAAGAAGCTCACAGTACAGCTTTCTGATTCCAGCAAAGCCAAAGGGCTGGATATCATCCTTCCAATGTAAGCTTACGGCATGAGGATGATAATAAGCCGCATCCTTGCCGATTGCAAAATCAATGCACGGTGCGGCATTTTCATTATAATGAATAATACCTGGATCCAGGTTGGAGTAAACATAAGTTTCAGGTGAAAGCTCGGCCAATTTCTCTATGTACAGAAAATTGTCACGGCTTATTGTGCCGAAAACCTCAGGCACTCTAAAGCCCTCACGGACAAGCGCTAAGGCAAGCTCGAACGGGTCACCGTTCATGAATTCACCGACAGCAAAGCCTGGAGCAGGGACGCCCGCAAACTGAGCCTTGAAATCATCTATAGCAAAGCGTGCTGCATTAAAGCCTTCATCGATATTGATATCAGTATTGAGAGCCTTTGCGAGGGCCTCATACTGACGCTTAACCTTGTCAATCTGATAGAGTCGCTTAAGCTCGATATAAGGAATACCAAGACGCTCCTCAAGCTCGGCAGCGGCAGGACGCGCCTCGGCATCAAGCACTACATTAAAGTTAGCCTCAGCCATCAGCTGAAACTCGGCATAATCCCTGCAGCGGGATATCTCACGTATCTGCTTAACACCCATATTACGGAAAATGTCATACAGCTCGCAGTCATCTATGAGCGGAGCAAAATGACCGAGGAGGTTTATGCTCGCCGCACGTTTCTTCCTTGCTTCAAGGAGGGAGTAGAGCGATTGACGAACATGCACCATGGGCGGTTTACGTCCCTCACGTGTAAGGGCATACATATAGCAGGGGCGAACAGGGAGCTTGACCTTAGCCTCTGCCTTACGACAGACTCTCTCCATGTCGGTTCCAAGCAAAGCATCCACGCAGGTAATGCATATCATGACTACGGATGGCTTTGTGCCGGTTCTAAGCTCATATTCACTGATTACAGTCTCTACAGCATCGGGAACCTTCTTCAGATGTCTGCCGGTTACAATGTCAGACTCGTCCATATTAAGGAAGAAGAAACGGTTCTTATACTGAGGCAGTTCGCCTATGCCTGAGGTATTGCGGCCGCAGCAGCCGGGAGATATAAGGAGCAGCACAGAGCCCGGGATGCTGAGTGCGGCACGCTTAACGCCAAAGCCCTCGGCACCGGGGGAGTTAAAGGACAGCGAAGCAGGAGAGCTGTATATAAGATGCTCTCCTGATACAAATTGCTGTGGCAAATGTTCAAAACCAAGGCTTTGAAGCTCCTTCACTGTTACACCTAAGGTATTATGTTGTGGGTTATTATTTTCAGGCATATCGTATGTTACATGCGCAGTCGTAGGCATGTGGGGACTCTAAAAGTGTTGACGGATGGCATTTCAGACTATGTGATTGCACATAAGGAGGCTTTTGCCTTTGGCAATCCGTACTTTTATAATATGTGGTGCCTGCAAACACGCAGGCATAGGCATTTATGTGGCATCCTCAGCAAGCAGCTTCCTGGCAAGACTTAAGAAGGTCTGGCTCACAGGAAGATTAATATCGCCTTCAATGACCGTCTGCCCCTGCTCCTCATAATAGTTAATATCGTCACTTCTGGGAATCTCGCCTACTATCTCAATCCCTGCCGCGTCAGCAAAGGTCTGCACCTTGTCATTTTCGCCGGGGACATTTCTATGATTAAGGATAACTCCGCGCACCTTGGCATAGCTTCGGTCCTCAAAGTTTTTGACTGCCTGATAGATATTATTGGCAGCATACAGTGCCATCTTCTCACCGGAGGTTACGATAAGCACCTGCTCAGCATAGCCCTCTCTGATAGGAGCAGCAAAGCCTCCGCATACAACATCACCGAGGACATCGTACATAACCACATCAGGCTGCCATTTCTTAAAGAGCTCAAGCTCCTCAAGCAGCTGGAAGGTAGCAATAATTCCGCGCCCTGCACAGCCAAGCCCCGGAGTCGGACCGCCTGTCTCTATACACAGTATGCCGCCGTATCCAATACGGGAGATATCTTCAAGAGTCTCAGGATCTCTGTCCTCATCACGCATATAATTCATAACCGGACGAAGCAGCTCACCATGCAGCAGGTTGATGGTAGAATCAGCCTTGGGATCGCAGCCAATCTGTATAACACGCTTGCCCATGCTTGCAAATGCAGCCGAGAGATTGGCTGTTATCGTTGATTTTCCTATACCGCCCTTGCCGTAGACAGCTATTTTAAGCATACAAAAACTCCCCTTGCCCGAGAGACAAAGGGAGCACAACAATCAAAAGCACATACATATGCCAATCACTGTAAGCCAAGAGTCTTTCGGGTCGATAAATCTTTCCGTCAGATAAACTGCACTTGTGTTTAATTGCCATATATTGTAGCAGAAAAACAATTGGGTGTACAGAAAAATGAAGCCTGCTACCATATGCTATGGAAGGTGATAATCTAAAAAAATATTTTTTCAGGAAAAACTAAAACCTTTTTCGGATTTTGGGTCTCTATATAAGTGTAAGGGATAAATAGCTGTAAAAGTATAACTGCAGAAGCATATATCGGATATAGGCAGACAGAGCAGATTATCAAGAATGTATATGATAACTGCAGTTGTATCAAGGCTGGTTTTGTCAGTGATACACAGTCTAAAAACAGCTTGAATATATATATTTATATATTTATACTTGAGATAATGTATGCATAAATCAGGGTCTCCTGACATACCCCACGGAGCAGGATTTATAGCATAAACCCGGAGGAGCATATGAACGATTTCACACAGACTGACAGCATTAATGGCTTTAATGATGAGCATCAATCCGATGAAAGCATTCTTGACACATTGAATCTTGATGAAGAGATGTCAGATGGCATGGATTCAGCCAAAACGGAGTCCGACAAGGACATCGATACAAGTGAACTGAACCAGACCAAAGGGTCAGATGATGATGCTGAAGCTAATAATCAACAGGAAGCATTCGAGGCAGGAGCCGGCAGTCAGCAAATCACTGAGCTCGCATCTAAGATGGATGCAATTACGGAGCTTTTTAAGTCTAAGATTGAGACTGATGAATATAAAAATCACCTCTTTGATGAGATGCACAGGCAGCTTGCAAAATATCAGGATGATGCGCTCAAATCAGTCATAGAGCCGTTCATATCGGAGCTTATTACCTTATTGGAAAATGTCAGGCAGTATGAGAAGTTCACTCCTGAGGAGGCAACCCCTGAAAATTATGCAAAGCTTAGGAAACGCCTGTCGGATGTACGTGGAGATATCGAGGATATATTAGAGGAGATGGATGTCAGCAAATATGAGACTGATGAAGTCATCCCGGACACTAAGAGGCAGAAGATAATTAAGACTGTGCGTACAGACGATGCATCCAAAAACAATACGATAGAGTCCAAGCTTTCGGACGGATACATTTACAGGAACAAGATAATCAAGTACGAGAAGGTAGCAGTCTATAAGGCAGAATAAAACGTACTGTTCAGCATAATCAGGGAGAGCAGACAAGCTTATTAGCGGCTTTGCGGACACCGCATAATAAAAGCAGGGATTGCTGCGAGCTGACACACTACCGCAATCATGTCTGCATTCGCAACACTTAAGCAAAGGAAATATAAGACAATGACTAACAAGATTTTCGGAATAGATTTAGGAACAACCTACTCATGCATAGCTTATGTGGACGAGTTCGGCAAGGCAGTAACCATCAGAAATGCGGACGGAGATATGACAACCCCATCTGTAGTCTACTTTGAGGATAACGAGAAGCAGGTCGTAGGAACCGAGGCTAAGGCATCAATGGTCATGGAGCCGCAGAATACAGTCGCCTTTATCAAGCGTGAGATGGGAACAGATTACCGCAGAGACCTGCACGGCGTATCATATTCACCACAGGAGATATCTGCCAAGATACTTATGAAGGTGGTAAATGATGCTAATGCGGCACTCAAGGAGCAGGGCGTGCTTGCGCAGGATGAGAACATCAACAAGGCAGTAATCACCTGCCCGGCTTATTTTGGTATGGCAGAGAAGGAGGCAACCAAGAGTGCCGGAGTCATTGCAGGTCTGGATGTGCTCGATATCATCAACGAGCCGACGGCAGCAGCGATAAATTATGGTTCGATTAATGCCGGTGACAACAAGACCGTCATGGTATATGACCTTGGAGGAGGAACCTTTGATGTCACCATCATGACTATCAATGGCAATGACATCAATGTAATCTGTACCGGAGGCGACCCTCAGCTTGGCGGCAAGGACTGGGACAATACACTTAAGGACTGGCTTGTGGAGAAGTGGAAGGAAGAGCAGGGCACAGATGAGGATATATCTGAGGATCTTGAGACCTTAAGCTCTCTTATGGAGCAGGCAGAAAAAGCCAAGAAGACACTTACGGCTAAGGAAACTGCCAAGATAGGCATCACCTATGAGGGTGAGCGCATGAAGCTTGAGATTAGCCGTGATGAGTATGATGCACTCACTAAGAGGCTCTTAGACAGAACCATTGAGCTTACAGACAGCTGCCTTAAGGAAGCGGAGAAAAAGGGCGTGACCTTAGATAAGCTTGATGAGATACTGCTTGTCGGAGGCTCTTCAAGAATGCCTCAGGTCAAGAAGAGAGTCGAGGAGGTTTACCACAAGCCGACCTCTCTGCATGATCCTGACGAGGCAGTGGCAAAGGGAGCAGCACTGTACGCACAGAACCTAAACGGCTATAAGATCGTTATCGACGAGATAGCTAAGAAGACCGGTAAGAGTGAGGAGCAGATAAAGCAGGAGGTTGATAACGGAGGCGACCTGCAGAGCATCGCCAAGAAGGCAGGTCTCTCGGTTGCAACGGTAAGCGAGCTCAATGTCGGACAGCTAAGGATAAGCAATGTATCAAGCCGTACCTACGGAATCAGAATGATCGATGCGCAGGAAAGGCATTACATACATAACATGATTATGCAGAATGATAATCTGCCGAATAGCGTAACCCTTCATGATGTGCATCCGCACCGCGGCGGCTCAGGAGTAGTGTTCGCAGTATATGAATCATTGAGTGATCAGCAGGAACTGTATGACGAGAGTCTTGCTACAGAGATCACAAGCTTTGAGCTTAATACCGATGTTCCGATGACAACCAATACTGAGCTTGTTGTCAGCATGACCTTTGATAATGCAGGACTTCTGACCGTAGATGCAGAGGAAATGGATCATCATACCAAGCTTCATGCAAGCTTCAATGTCAAGAACAGCCTTAATGACAAGGAGCTGAGGATTGCCATGGCAAGAAGCAAGAATTCCACTGTGGAATAAACATTTATATAATTTGGAGACATAGAGATGAGCAGTAAGCTATCGGTAAGCGATATACAGAGCCTCTGCAAGGAGGTTAAGAAGGGAAAATATAAGGGAGATCCGGCTGATTTAGAGAGCTATAAGGCGTATCTTGGGAAGCTATATTATAAGGAGCTGCTGACCTTAGAGGCTCTTAAGGCACAGCATGATAAGCTGCAGCTAACCTTTAGTGCCGGAGATGCGCACAAGAAGGAGGAGTTGGCACCCAGGATAGCACTGCTAAAATCAGCACTTGATGTCATGCGAGACGGCGGCATTGATATAGATGAGCAGGATAAAAATAACGAGCTTAAGGCAATAACCGCCGTAAGCCTCGTAATGATAAAGAATAATCCAAGATACAGCGGGCTGTCTGCCGAAGAGCAGACACTCAAGCTTGATGAAAATGTATTTTATGCATTTACAGTGGATGAAATCATAGCAGCCTGCGGCAGGAATACTTCCCTCTCAATCACCTATGATGCAGAGTTTATAATGGAGCTTTGCAAGATATTTGCCAAAAGTGATGCCGCATATATGAGAGTCATAGGAGAAATTATAAGACTGTCAGGGCCATATGAGGCATCAGAGCATTATTACAGCCGTGTCAAGGCTAAGCTTGCCGAATACAGAGACAAAGAAAGGATAAAGAGAAGGCAGAATCAGGACAATGACGATGAGCTTCTTAACGAGATAGAGACCAGGCTCGTCGCCCGTATGGATAGCTGCAGGGATTCAAAGCTTAAGCTCTCCATGCTGCTTGCAGCCTTTAATCCTGAATGCGTAGTATATTTATGCCAAAACAGAGATGTGAAGTCTCTGGATAAGCTCGTTATAGAGGATGGTGCAAGCTTTGTAAGAGCACTTGAGGGCAGTGCCAAATACGGCATGACCGCAAGCACCATCAAAAGCATCGCTCCCTATGTAAATGTTGAGCTTAAGACCGAGGCAGCAGGCGATCAAAGCGCCAATATAGAAGAGTTATTGGCTCAGCGAGAGGAAGCCAGGAAACAGGCAGCCGAGGCACAAAAGGCAGAGGATCTCAAAAAGCTAAAGGACGCACTATATAACTATGAAAAAATAGAACAGTGTGAATCCGTGCTTAAAAAGTATCAGGATACTCCGCCAAAGCAGTCATTTGAAGTGGGCACAGTTATTAAGGATGTAATCTTAGGCGGAATAGCCGGAGCAGTAGTTTATTTCGGAATAGTGATGGCAATACTTGCAATAGCACAGACCCTTGCTTTAAAAGATGACAGTTTACTCGGTAAATTCTTTTTTACATCACACAGTCTTTTTGGTCCTGATATGAAGGTAAATATGAAGGCCTATGCTTTAATATTTGCAGTTATCTTCATCTGTATAGCTTTAAAAAAATCGGCTGCCAAGATTGACAGGCAAAATAAGCTTGTTGATGAATTCAGGAAATATAAAGAGGATGCAAGAGTGGAGCTGCAGGAGCAGCTTGCCATAGGCAACAAAAAGCTTGAAGGTCTGGTTCCCGAGAACCTCAGAAAGGCGGATAAGATAAAGGAGCTTATCTCCATATTAGAGTATAACAGAGCAGATAGCCTCGGCGAAGCCATGAACATAATATATTCTAACAGCCGCCGCAACTCATATTATTAAGACAGCTTAAAGTTTTTCAGATGGGGCCTCCAGTGATGTTCATTGACTCACAGGAGGCCTTTGGTATACGTTTTTATTTGTTATAGCATAAAACAAGGGCACATGCACATTCCTGACTACTAAAAATGTGCATGTACGCATATTTCTGACTACTTAAAAAGTGTGACTGCGCATATTTTTGACTAAAATGTA
>CAVBGP010000091.1:0-7882 GCA_963595005.1 Acutalibacteraceae bacterium
GTATTATGCCGTAGTTGAGCTTAAGAAGCTTGTGACAGGAATCCTTGAAATTGGCGATATTTCTGACTCTATAACCGCATAAAACGGCAACTGAATTTAGAGTAGACGTGACATCATTTTCACCAATTTCAGTTTACAAAATTTGTGTATACTAAACACATTCTTTTCACAGGTCTAATTTATTATGTCTTTAACAGTTAGTTAGATTAGGTTATCCGGGTAGAAATTACCCGGATAACTTATGTAACTAAATCGAATCCGCACTCACGGATGAAACATTTAACCTTCTAACAGCCGTAATTACGGCATGAGTAATCAAAACCAATTTGCAGATGACCGCATTTGCGGCCAAAAGTAACCTCACAAAAGCAGGATAGCTGTTAATAAGCGACAATTTATCCGGCTTTTAAGCATCAATGTCATCGGGAGAAATCAGCATGAGCGTAAAGAACAAGAAGATCATTACAGCTGTTGTTGCCGCTATAGTTGTTATCGGCATAGCAGCAATGGTTGCAAAGTCAGTCCTTGGCGGCGGAAATGGCGGAAACGGCGGCCAGGGTGGACCGGGAGGCAAGGGAGGACCCGGCGGTCCGGGAGGACAGCAGGAGGTCAGCTATACAGTTGTTAAGACTGAGAAGCCTCATTATGGTGATGTGTCAGTAAGCTCAAGCCTTACCGGTACTGTTGAGGCAAGTGATGTTGTACATATATATGCCAAGGCATCAGGAGATGTTACTGAGGTAAATGTTATCGCAGGTCAGGTTGTGGAAGAAGGACAGGTACTCATGACCATCAATACTGAGCAGGTTGAGTCAGCTCAGAATCAGATGGATTCGGCTAAGGTTAATCTTGATTCTGCAAGCTCTACCTTAAACCGTATGCAGATACTCTATAACGGCGGCGATATCACTGCACAGGAGTATGAGCAGTATCAGGACCAGTATAAGTCTGCTAAGCTTAACTATGAGTCAGCTCAGATTAATTATGATAAGCAGGTCAGCTACAGCACCATCAAGGCTCCGATATCAGGAACGGTTGAGTCTGTGGGCGTCGATGTGTATGACAATGTCAGCATGAATGCAGAGCTTGCCGTTATCTCAGGTGAAGGTGAGAAACGTATCACAACTTACGTTAGTGAACGTATGATGCAGAACCTTCGCGAGGGTGATGAGATTGAGGTTTACAAGAATGGCAATCAGTATGCGGGTCAGCTTACAGAGATAAGCTCAATAGTTGACAGCTCGACAGGACTCTTCAAGGTTAAGGCTGAGCTTGAGAGCACAGATGATATAGCAACAGGCAGCACTGTCAAGATTATCATGGTTACCGACAGGTCTGAAAATGTCATGCTTGTTCCGGTTGATGCCATTTACTATAGTGGCGGCAATGCTTATGTGTATGTAGTTAGAGATGGTGTAGCCAAGATGCAGTCTGTAGAGGTAGGCCTCTATGACAGCGAGGTTGCAGAGATTAAGAGCGGACTTACGGAAGAAGATGATGTTGTATCAACCTGGAGCAACAACCTCTACGATGGTGCAAGTGTTCGACTTTATGATGATGTGTATGGTGCGGATGCAAATGCAGACGGCGCAGCAGCTGAAGAAAGTACAGCTAATGGTGCGGCTCCTGATATGAATGGCGTTGCGCCTGCTAACACAGAAGCTAAACCTGAAGCACCTGAGAGCTTGTATAATGCTGATGCTAATATAGCTGAACAGACAGGTGATTCTGAGGATGATATGAATAATCAGGCTGAGAGCACCTCACAGGCACCGGCAAATGCAGCTGCTCCTGCAACAGCAGAGACAGAGGAGTCAGCAGAGACTGCACCGGCAGAAACAGTGACTGAAGCAGCTAATGCACAAGCACTGGAAGCAGCTGCAGCTGAATCTGAGTCACAGTCTGCTACGGCAGAGACAGCTGAGACAGAAACTATAGCTTCAGAGACCACAGCAGAGTAAGGAGACCGCAGCATGTTTTTTACCAAATATGTACTTAAGAGACCTGTAACGGTCCTGATGGCATTGCTCTGCCTGCTGGTATTCGGTATATCATCAATATTCGGCGCAAAATTAGAGCAGATGCCGGACACCAATACTCCCATGCTTATAATCATGGCGAGATATTCCGGAACTAACCCGGAGGACATGGATAAGCTGGTTACCCAACTGATAGAGGATGAGGTCAGCACACTTGAGGGTGTAGAGACTATGACCTCAACCTCCTCTGACGGAAGCTCCATGATCATGCTTGAGTATGATTACAGCCAGGATATGGATGAGGCCTATGATGACCTTAAGAAGGCTGTCGATAACATCAGAGATCTTCCTGAGGATTGTGAGACCTCCATAATGGAGATGAATAACAATCAGTCTGAGAGCATGATGCTGTCCATATCCAATCCGAGTCAGTCCAGCCTCTATGACTACGTTGATCAGAAGATAGTGCCAGAATTGGAAAAGCTCAGCACTGTAGCTGAGGTCAGTGTACGAGGCGGAAGCTCAGACTATGTCAAGGTAGAGCTTAAATCCGATATGATGAATCAGTACGGCGTAACTGTCAGTGACATTAAGTCAGCTATGACAGCAGCTGATACAACTATTCCGTCAGGTACGGTTGACTCAGGCAACCTTGAGCTAAGTGCATCAACTTCCATCGATGCAGACTCACTGGATGATCTTAAGAAGATGCCTATTACAACATCTTCAGGAAAGCTTGTATACCTCGAGGATATAGCTGACGTATACTATGCTAAGAAGAGCATGGGAGGTATATCCAGATATAACGGCGAGGAAACTATTTCCATATCCTTAACCAAGAATCAGGATGTTACAGCCATGAAGCTTTCATCACAGGTTAAGGAGGTTGTAAACAGTCTTCAGGCTTCAGATGATGAACTTAGCATCGATATAGTCAGAGATACGGCTGACGATATCATAAGCTCACTTAAGGATGTTGCTGAGACTATCGTACTTGCAGTCGGTATCTCCATGATAGTCCTGCTTCTGTTCTTCGGAGACTTCAAGGCATCGGCTATAGTCGGAAGCTCAATACCGACATCTATACTTGTAACTCTGATTGTGCTGACACGCCTTGGCATGTCGCTTAATATCATCACCATGAGTGCCCTGACTTTGTCAGTCGGTATGATGGTTGATAACTCGATAGTTGTGCTTGAGTCCTGCTTCAGAGCCAAGGAGCTTATCGATGAAAATGACCGCTTAGCCTATGCTAAAGCCGCACTTAACGGAACTCAGGTTGTCGTTATGTCAGTCCTTGGTTCGACGATTACAACCTGCGTTGTATTCCTGCCGCTTGTATTCCTTGACGGTATGGCAGGTCAGATGTTCAAGCAGCTTGGCTGGGTTATCGTATACAGTATGACAGCCTCATTGCTCTCAGCTATATCGATAGTTCCGCTTACATATATGTTCTACAGACCTAAGGAGCGCGATAAGGCACCTCTTAACGGACCGGTTCGCCGTCTGCAGAGCTCGTACCGCAAGCTGCTGCCGCATTTCCTTAAGCATAAGGCTTTGGTCATGCTGACTTCAGTAGCCCTGGTATTTATCGCTATATTCCTCGGCACCGGCATGAAGACCGAGCTTATGACCAGCGATGATACCGGTACCATCACAGTCAATATTACTACAAGACCGGGTCTTAAGGACGAGATTGCAGACGACATACTTAAGCAGGCAGAGGATATAGTTAAGTCCAATGAAAATGTAGAATCCTACATGCTGAGATTTAACAGCTCCTCAGGCTCAATATCCGTATATCTTAAGGATGACCGTAAGGATAGTACGGATGATATAACAGCTGCGCTTAAGCGTCAGATGGCAGATATTGATAACTGTACGGTAACAGTTTCTGCAGATTCTTCGATGAACTTCGGACGTCAGAACACAGATTATCAGGCTATTATACAGGGCACGCAGTACAGCGAGCTGCAGGAGGCATCACAGCAGATTGTGTCCGAGCTTATTGCAAGAGATGACGTCATGAATGTTCACTCAAGCATCGAGAATACAGCACCTATCGTCTCCATTAAGGTTGATCCTGTAAATGCAACTGCAGAGGGACTTACAGCTGCTCAGATTGGTGCACAGGTTAAGACTTACCTCGACAGCACTGAGGTTGCAACTCTTACTGTGGATGGCAATGAGATTAAGGTTGATGCTGAGTATCCGGACGGAGAGTATAATACTGTTAATCAGCTTGAGAGACTCCTTATAACTAAGCCTTCCGGCGGAAGCGTTGCACTTAGCGATGTTGCGGAGATTATATATAAGGACAGCCCGTCCTCAATCTCTAAGGAAAACAAGGAGTATCAGGTTACTATAAGCTGTGACTTTACCGGAGAGGATGTAAGCACTCAGCTTGATGATGAGGTTATCACACCTCACCTTACAGGTACCATAACCAAAGGTACAAGCTCTATGGACCGTATGATGAAGAACGAGTTCTCAGGACTTTATAATGCTATCGCGTATGCGGTATTCCTGGTATTTGTAGTAATGGCTGCACAGTTTGAGTCACCTAAGTTCTCATTCATGGTCATGACTACTATACCGTTCTCAATAGCAGGTTCATTTGCAGCACTTAAGCTCACAGGCGTAACCATGAGTATGACCTCACTTATCGGCTTCCTCATACTTGTCGGAACCGTAGTTAATAACGGTATTCTCTATGTAGATGCTGTTAACCAGGAGAGAACACAGATGGATCTGCACTCTGCTCTGATTGAGGCGGGTGCAACCAGACTTCGTCCTATACTTATGACCACTATGACCACGGTACTTTCAATGCTGCCTATGGCTATGGCATTCGGAAGCAGCGGAGCAAGTACTCAGGCACTTGCAGTCGTTGATATCGGCGGACTTGCCTTCGGTGTGCTTGTAGCTCTCTTCATTCTGCCGGTTTACTATCTTGTTATGAACGGCAAGAAGGAACGTAAGGTACTGGAACTATAATTTAATAACAGATACCATATGCATCTCCGGTTCGCTTTGCGGATTGGAGATGCAGTTGTATAAAAAGCTATTTCGTAAGAATTATGAGAATAAACCTACATAGTTTGTACACAAATCTAAGGTAGTATTGCATACAGTCAGATAAAAAGCAGTACAGTGATATAAAACACAGATGCCGGCATATTTGCATTTATGGGCACAAATAAATAAACAACCATGCCTACGTGTTCGTAGGCACCACATATTAATAAAAGTACGGATTGCTTCGCGCTTACGCGCTCTCGCAATCCGACCTGCGTTTTTGCAGGCAACACATGGCATAAAGTTATGTATTAACAGGACACGGCAAGGTGAGAGGACAGTATGAATAGAAAGAGAAAACTAGCTCTTATATGTACAACAAGCTTGATGGCGGTGAGCCTTGGAGGCATGAGTGCATTTGCAGAGCAGAGCCCGACCTGGGCGTACAGCACAGAAGAGTGGGCGACACTCAGAGACAATAACCTTGATTATAATGAGATAGATAAGCTTATACATGAGTATAACCCTACAGTGCTTGCCAATGTCTTAAGCTATCAGGATCAGATGGATAAGACGAGCTCGGATGTGGCACAAAGCTATTATGATGCAGCAGAGCAGATACAGAACAATATGAGCTATCCTGATGCAGACAGCTCTAATTACGGAAGCGGAGTGACTGCCTACCTCAATTCTCAGATAAGCTATGAGACCCTGAGGGAGCAGGGCGATAAGAACACCAACGATTCCACGACCTATAAGCTGAACTATGATAAGCAGGAGGCAACGCTTGCAAAGCAGGCTAAGCAGCTTATGGTTACATACTGGAGCAGCTACTATAATCTCGAGACTCTTCGCAATAACATAACACTTGCCGAACAAAACCTCGAGACAGTTAAGCGTAAGGTTGCTGCAGGCACAGCTACTGCAAGTCAGCAGCTTACAGCAGAGCAGTCACTTACTAATGCACAGACTGCCTTAACTACCGCTGAATCCAATCTAGAGGCAACACGCAGAAGTCTTGTGCTTATGCTTGGCTGGAATGCCAGTGATACAGTTAACATAGGCGAGCTTCCTGCTATAACCGCTGATACTGTTAATGCCATAGACTTAAATGCTGACATAGAGACAGCTAAGACCAAGAACTACAGTTTACAGTCTACAGAGAGACAGCTCACCAATGCAACGACCTCAAACGTAAGAGCAGAGCTTACCCAGACCAGAGATACCGCAGTCAAGAATATTGCTGCAAATGTTACTAACCTTTACGACAGTCTCAAGCAGAGTCTTACCGACCTCGATGCGGCTAATGAGACCCTCTCAGTCAGACAGTCTGCCCTTAACACTGCAGATGCTAAGCTTGCAGCAGGTATGATGACTCAGAACCAGTATACAAGTACTAAGCTTAGCTATGATGCTGCTAAGGTGAGCGTACAGCAGAAGCAGCTCGCTGTGCTTACCGCGTATATCAATTATGAGGCAGCTGTTAACGGACTTGCAGAGAATTGATGAAATCGACATTAGAGTTTGATAAGCAGGTGATAGAATATAATGTTTCATAAAGGAAGAATACATTTTAATAAGACGGTTAAAACTCTTGTTATTGCAGGCTGCCTGCTCCTTGCAGGCGGTGAGTTTACAGGCCTCGGCCTTAGGTCATATGCAGTAACGATAGAGTACGATAACTTAAGAGAACTGCTGATAGATGGCAACTCAGATTTAAAGTACAGCTCGAGTCTTACTAACGTCAAGAATCTTGATTATCAGCTCAAGGTACTTAGAGAAGAGGCACAGAGCCTTGCTGCTAACGGAAGGATATACTCCGATGATACAGAGACCTCATCACAGTATAAATCCTCAGCTGCTGTGCTTACACGTACCATAGATCAGCTTGAGAGACAGCTCGAGAAGCAAACCTCTGATACTTCAAGCATTAATTCCAGTGCTGATAGTCTCACTATGTCTGCACAGTCAACAATGATTAGTTATCTTCAGATGCAGGAAAATGCAGATGCCATGCAGAAAAAGGCTGAGGCGGCTGAGATTAAGTATAACAATGCAGTCACCAGACAGGCTGCAGGCACAGCAACAGACAGTGATGTGACTGATGCTCATACCGAGATGATTAATGCACAGAGCCAGGCTCTCTCATATAAGCAGCAGGCAGCTGATTTAAGAAGCACCTTACTTGATCTTCTTGGTATAACTGATGGCTCTGATGTAACCATAGCCGCATTGCCGGATCCTGATATAACAGCAATTGAGGCGATAGACCACGATACAGATAAACAGCTTGCTGTAGATAATGATTCTACGGTGAAGAGCGTTCGTCACGGCAAGGGCAGTTCGACAGCTAACATGGATATTAAGGATGCCAATGAGGAAGCAGCAGTTGGAAATGCTGAGGCTAGCTATGAGGAGGCATACCTTGCAGTTAAGAATGGTTTAGAGGAGTATTATGCTGCACAGAAGGGACTTGCAGTAGCAGAGCAGAATTATCAGAGTCTGCAGCGTAAGAAGTCAGCCGGTATGCTGACAACCGCAGATGAGCTTACAGGTGAGTCTGATTATATAACCTCTAAGTCGCAGTATGAGACTGCCAAGATGAGCCTTATTGCAGCTTACGAAAACTATAAATGGATGCTTAGGGGTTATTCAAGCAGTGGCTCTGGCGGAGCAGCTGCCGGAGGACCCGGCGCATAAACCTGTACCTAGCGTATTTAACCTTTAACTTGCGGTTGTGCAGGAGCGCATTCATGATTATTCAGAGTGTACATCTGAATCGAGATTTTTGTATAAACAATCTATATTCTAGTACAGTATATAATAAGTATCTAGCCAAATTGGCAACAGAATATGCACTGTAGCGATATAAACTGCGATGGTTC